>JBDHSN010000060.1:0-16905 GCA_039808105.1 Rhodospirillales bacterium | reverse complement strand
ATGCGCACCGTTGCTTTCATGGGCCGGTTCCCCGGGCAGTGAAGCGGGCAATTCCATCGGGTTGACTGGCATACCTCGGGCCTTGGCGAAAAAGCTCTATATCCAGACCTACGGCTGCCAGATGAACGTCTATGACTCCGCCCGCATGGCGGATGTCATGGCGGCAGCCGGCTACGAGGTCGTCGATGTCGCCGAGCAGGCGGATCTGATCATCCTCAACACCTGCCACATCCGCGAAAAGGCGGCCGACAAGGTGTATTCCGAGCTCGGGCGGCTGCGCCGGCTTCGTCGGCCGGATGCCGCCCGCGGCCCGCTGCTGGCCGTCGCCGGCTGCGTCGCCCAGGCGGAGAGCGCGGAGATGGTCGCGCGGGCGCCGTTTCTCGACGTCGTCGTCGGGCCGCAGGCCTACCACCGCCTGCCGGAACTGGTGGCGCAGGCGGAGCGTGCCGCGGCGACGGCCCTCGATACCGGCTTTCCGGCCGACTCCAAGTTCGATGCCCTGCCTGACCCGCATGTCGAAGCGGGCCGGGGCGCCTTCCTCACCGTGCAGGAGGGCTGCGATCGCTTCTGCACCTTCTGCGTTGTCCCCTACACCCGCGGTGCGGAATATTCCCGGCCGGTGGCGCAGGTGTTGCGCGAGGCGCAGCGCTACGCCGACGCGGGCGTGGTCGAGATCACCCTGCTCGGCCAGAACGTCAACGCCTATCACGGCGTCGGGCCGGACGGCGCGGAATGGCGGCTGGGCCGGCTGATCCGCGCAGTGGCGGCGATCGACGGCATCGCCCGGGTGCGCTACACCACCTCTTATCCGGCCGATCACGACGACGACCTGATCGCCGCTCACGGCGAGGCTGCCGAACTGATGCCGTATCTGCATCTGCCGGTGCAGTCGGGCTCCGACCGGATCCTGAAGGCGATGAACCGGCGCCAGACCACCGCCGGCTACCGCCGTCTGGTCGAGCGCCTGCGGGCGGCACGCCCCGATCTGGCGCTCAGCTCCGATTTCATCGTCGGCTTTCCCGGCGAGACCGACGCCGACTTCGCGGCGACGCTGCGCCTCGTCGAGGAGGTGGGGTTCGCGCAGGCCTACTCCTTTAAGTACAGTCCCCGCCCCGGCACGCCCGCCGCCGATGCCGAGCAGCTCGCGGAGCCGGTGAAGGCGGAACGGCTGGCGGTGCTGCAGGCGCTGCTCGACCGGCAGCAGCGGGCATTCAACGAGGCGTGCGTCGGCCGCGTCCTGCCGGTGCTGATCGACGGCGATGGACGCAAGCCCGGCCAGCGCCTCGGCCGCTCGCCCTACCTGCAGGCGGTCCACCTGCAGGCGCCGGCGAGCCTGCGGGGGGCGATCGTCGATGTGCGCATCGTTGCCGCCGGTGCCAACAGCCTTGCCGGTGAACGCGCGGAGCAGACCGCGCTCGCGGTGCCGGCGGAGGCTGCCGGTTGACCGGTCCGGCCGCGGGCGCCGGCAACGGCGGCTCCAACGGCGGCGGCACGCTGCACAAGCAGTTCGACGACAACCGCATGGCGCTGCAGCTGTTCGGCGCCCACCACAGCCATCTCGCCCGCATCGAGCAGCAGCTCGACGTCAGCATACACTCGCGTGGCAACGAGCTGACCATCAACGGCGATCCGCAAGCGGTGACCACGGCGGGAACGGTGCTCGACCGCCTTTACGCCCGCATCGAACGCGGTCATCCGGTGCGGCTGTCGGACGTCGATGCCGCCCTGCGCATGGCGCCGGAACCGGGAGGAGCGGTTGCCCCCAGCGGCGGCCGCGACGACGACCCGGCGCAGAGCGTCGTCATGCGCGGGCGCACCGTCGTCACCCGTACCCGTACGCAAGGCGCCTACCTGCGTGCCATCGACCGCCACGACCTGGTGTTCGGCGTCGGCCCCGCCGGCACCGGCAAGACCTACCTCGCCGTGGCCAAGGCGGTGGAGCGACTGGTCAACGGCCAGGTCGATCGCATCATCCTGTCGCGGCCGGCGGTGGAGGCCGGCGAGCAGCTCGGCTTTCTGCCCGGCAACATGCGCGAGAAGGTCGATCCGTACCTGCGGCCGCTCTACGATGCGCTTTACGACATGCTGCCGGCGCCGCAGGTGATCAAGCGGCTGGAGAGCGGCGAGATCGAGGTGGCGCCGCTCGCCTTCATGCGCGGCCGTACCCTCGCCAATGCCTTCGTCATCCTCGACGAAGCGCAGAACACCACCGCGGTGCAGATGAAGATGTTTCTGACCCGCCTCGGCGAGAACGCGCGGATGGTGATCACCGGTGACCTCAGTCAGGTGGACCTGCCGAAGGGAACCCGCTCCGGCCTGCGTCAGGCGCTGGAGATCCTCGCCGGAGTGGACGGCATCGGCTTCATCGAGTTCACCGATGCCGATGTCGTGCGGCATCCGCTGGTAACCCGCATCGTCCGTGCCTATGAAAAGGCGGAGGGCCAGATGCGGCTCGGTGCCGAATATGAAAGGAAGGACAAGGAACGTGGCCGCGGTCGGTCTTGACCTGGACGTGCTGATCGAGGAACCGGGGTGGACGACGGCGGTTGTCGATGCGCCGGCGCTGTGCCGGAGTGCAGCAGAGGCCACCTGGGCGATGGTGCTGCCGTCATTGCCATGGGTCCCTGAGGAAACGGCGGAGGCCTGCCTCGTGCTCGCCTCTGACGAACGGGTGCGGACGCTCAACCGCGATTTCCGTGGCCGTGACGAGCCGACCGACGTTCTGTCCTTCCCGGCTTTCGATGCCGACGTGCTCGCCGCTGCCGGCGCCGAAGCGCCGCCGCCGCTGCTCGGCGACATCATCATCGCCCTGCAGACGACGCTCGCCGACGCCGCCCGCGACGGCAAGCCGGCGGCGGACCACTTAAGCCACCTGGTCGTTCATGGTATCCTGCACCTGCTCGGCCACGACCACCAACAAGACGACGCCGCAGCGGATATGGAGGCCCTGGAGGTGCGAATTCTCGCCGGCCTCGGCATCGCCGATCCCTATGGCGCGCTGGATCAGGCCTGACATGAGCAACGAAGATACGCCATCTGTTGCCGAAGACGTTCCCAGTCGATTGCCGGCGCGCGCCGCCGGCAGCCGCCCCGACCCCGCCCTTGGCAAGGTCATCCGCAGCGCCTTGCGAAGGCTTGGCCTCATCCGCAATGGCGAGGGCACCATCCGCGATACGCTGGACGAACTCATCGAGGCCGGCAACGAGGCCGATGAAGAGCTCACCGAAGGCGAACGCACGCTGCTGGCCAACATTCTCGGCGCGAGGGGACGGCCGGTCGAGGACGTCATGGTGCCGCGCGCCGATATCGTCGCGGTGGAGAGCCACGCCTCCTTCGACGCGGTGACGGCGCTGATGATCGAGACCGGCCACTCCCGCCTGCCGGTCTATCGCGAGACGCTCGACGACGCCGTCGGCATGGTGCACATCAAGGACATGCTGGCGTGGCGGGGCCAGGGCGAAGCCTTCCATCTCAGCAAGCTGGTGCGCCGGGTGCTGTTCGTTGCGCCCTCGATGGAGGTGCTGCACCTGCTCCTGGAGATGCGCGCCAACCGGACGCACATGGCGTTGGTGGTCGACGAGTTCGGCGGCGTCGATGGCCTCGTTACCATCGAGGATCTGGTCGAGGAGATCGTCGGCGACATCGCTGACGAGCACGACAAGCCCGACGAGCCGACCATCGAGAAGCACGACGACGGCGCCTTCGATGTCGATGCCCGGGCGGCCCTGGACGACCTGGATGAGTATACCTCGGGAATGCTGAGCGAGGAGGAGCGGGAGGAGGTCGATACCCTGGGCGGCCTCGTCGTCTCGCTGGCCGGCCGCGTTCCCATCCGCGGCGAGCTGATCCGCCACCCGTCGGGCCTCGAATTCGAGGTGCTGGAGGCCGATCCGCGACGGATCAAGCGGGTGCGCATCCGCCGCGACGAGCCGCCGGCCGCCGCGCAGCACGGCATTTCCGCCTCCGGCGGAGGACGCTGAAGCGTGGCCGCCGCCGCGGTTATGCTGCGTGAGACGGTGGATTCCCCCGGCCCGTGGCGGTGGTTGCGGCGGATCGCGGCGGCGACCGCGGGGCTGCGGGGCTGGCGCCGCGCCTTGCTGGCACTGGTGCTGGGCGCCCTCGCGACCCTGGCGCTGCCGCCGCTCTACGTCATCCCGATCCTGATCCCGGCGTTCACCGGCCTCGTCTGGATGATCGATGGCGCCCGCAACTGGCGGGTGGCATTCGCCATCGGGCTGTGCTTCGGCATGGGATACCTCACCGCCGGCCTCTACTGGGTCGCCAACGCGCTGCTGACCAAGCCCGAGGAATTCGGGCTGTTCGCGCCGCTGGCGCCGGTCGGCCTTGCCGCCATCCTGGTGCCGTGGCCGGCAGCGGCGTGCGCGCTGGCGCGGCTGGCGTCGCGCTCCGGTGTCGGCCGGGTGCTGACCCTGGCTGGTGCCTGGACGCTGATGGAGTGGGTGCGCAGCTGGGCCTGGACGGGCTTCCCGTGGAACCTGATCGGCAGCGTCTGGGCCTTCTCCGATGCGATGCTGCAGGGCGCCGCGGTGGTGGGCACCTACGGCCTCAGCCTGATCACCGTCACGGCAGCGGCCATGCCGGCGGTGCTGACCCAGCCGCGCGGCCGATTGTCGCGGCGCTGGCTGCCCGTCGCCGGAGCCTGGGCGGTGCTGCTGCTGCTGCTCGCCTTCGGCGAGGCGCGGATCGCCGCCGTGGGCGACATCGGTGTGGTCGAAGGGGTATGGCTGCGGCTGGTGCAGGGCAACATCCCGCAGAACCTGAAATGGCGGCGGGAGCTGGTGGACAAGCATCTGGCGGCGCAGATCCGCCTCGGTGCCGCGCCGGCGGTGCCGAGGCCGACCCACGTGCTGTGGTCGGAGGCAGCGGCACCGCTGTTCCTCGCCGAGGACGCAGCCCGGCTCGCGCAGATCGGGGCGGGAACGCCGCCCGGCGGTCTGACCCTGCTCGGCACCCTGCGCACCACCCCGCCCGATGCGCCGCGCTTCCAGGTATGGAACAGCATGCTGGCGGTCGACGATACCGGCGCCGTCGTCGACTGGTACGACAAGTCGCACCTCGTGCCGTTCGGCGAATTCATGCCGCTCGGCAGTGTTCTCGGCCTCGGCAGCATTGCCGGCGGCATGACCGATTTCTCCCAGGGCCGGGGCGTGCACACGCTGCACCTGCCCGGCCTGCCCCCGGTCGGCCCGCTGATCTGCTACGAGGTGATCTTCCCGGGGGCGGTGGTCGACCCGGATGACCGCCCGCAGTGGTTGTTCAACCTCACCAATGACGGATGGTACGGCTACTCGACGGGTCCGTTTCAACATCTGGTGGCAGCGCGGTTGCGGGCGGTGGAGGAGGGATTGCCGGTGGTGCGCGTCGCCAATACCGGCATCTCCGCGATCATCGATCCGCTGGGTCGCGTCATCGCGGAGCTCGGGCTTGAAAAACAAGGCGTTGTCGACGGCCCGCTGCCGTTGCCGCTGTCGGGCCAGACTTGGTTCAGCCGTACGGGACCATGGGGTGGTCTGGGGCTGGCGGTGGTGCTTATGGGTATTGGCGTCGCCATCAGCCGCCGCCGATTTGTCGCGTCGCGCTGAGACCTCTCTCGAAAAACACACTTTGCGCGAACAAGTGTTGCGAAAACGATCGCAGTTTGCATATCATTAATTATAGAGCGTGTTCAAAGGCTGGCTTTCGATCGCCAACCTTGTATCCGCCACCGCTAATTCAATCGCATGGGCTCGGGTCCAGGAAAGCACAACGTAGGTATGGTCGAGAGCAAGACTGTCGGGCGGCCGAGAGGGAGATTTGGTTCGCGATCCGCGAAGTCGGACCGGCTGCCTCCCGGAGTGCCCAACCCGGTCGACATTCATGTGGGCAGCCGCGTCCGCCTGCGCCGCACCCTGCTGGGGCTGAGCCAGGAGAAGCTCGGCGAGGCCGTTGGCCTCACCTTCCAGCAGATCCAGAAGTACGAGCGCGGCGCGAACAGGATCGGCGCGTCCCGGCTTTTCGAGTTCAGCCGCATCCTCGATGTTCCGGTCTCCTTCTTCTTCGACGACATGTCCGACCGGATGAAGAGCAGCGATCCGGCGCTGGCGCCGGCGCTCAGCGACCAGCCGCAGGCGTCGCTCGAACCCGATCCGCTGACCCGCCGGGAAACGCTGGAACTGGTTCGCGCCTACTACCGGATCGCCGATCCGCAGGTGCGCAAGCGTCTGTTCGAGCTGGCGAAATCGCTCGGGACCACCGACGACGCCGAGTGATCGCGGCCGATCCGGCGCTGACCTGCGGTTCGAAATCGGCTTGACGCCGCCATCCGTGCTCGTCAGTAAGATGCCATCCAGTGCGCCATGAGCCGCGGGTCCTTTCCTCGGACCCGGGCCTCCGTTTGCGTGCGGTTTCGCCACCGCGGGCGACGTGGCGCCAAACGAAGGGTCGGCGATGCGCGGCCTTTTTTCCGCGGTCCTCTGAAGGGGGTGTGGGTTGATCAAGCAGGATTATCTGTTCACCAGCGAGTCGGTCTCCGAGGGCCATCCGGACAAGGTCTGTGACCGCATCTCCGATGCCATCCTCGACGCCTTTCTCACCGAATCGCCGACCTCCCGTGTCGCCGTCGAGACCATGTGCACCACCAACTTCATCGCTCTCGCCGGCGAGGTGCGCGGTCCCGCGACGATGACGGACGACAGGTTCAAGGACATCGCCCGCCACGCGGTAAGGGAAATCGGCTACGAGCAGGACGGCTTCCACTGGCAGCGCGCCGAGATCGTCTCCCGTATCCACGCCCAATCGGCGGACATCGCCGTCGGTGTCGATGCCGCCGGCAACAAGGACGAGGGGGCCGGCGACCAGGGCATCATGTTCGGCTACGCCTGCCGGGAAACGCCGGTGCTGATGCCGGCGCCGATCTACTACGCCCATGCCATCCTGCGCTCGCTGGCAGACGCGCGCCATTCCGGCTCCGAACCGGGCCTCGGTCCCGATGCCAAGAGCCAGGTGACGTTGCGTTATGTCGGCGGCAAGCCGGTGGCGAGCACCGCGGTGGTGGTCTCGACCCAGCACGCCGAGCGGCTGAGCGTCGAGGAAATCCGCGAGATCGTCCGGCCGCACGTCGTCAACGTCCTGCCGGAAAGCTGGATGTGCGACGAGGAGCACTTCTACGTCAATCCGACCGGCCGCTTCGTCATCGGCGGTCCTGACGGCGACGCCGGCCTCACGGGGCGCAAGATCATCGTCGATACCTACGGCGGCGCCGCGCCGCACGGTGGCGGTGCCTTTTCCGGCAAGGATCCGACCAAGGTCGATCGCTCCGCCGCCTATGCCGCGCGCTATCTGGCGAAGAACGCCGTCGCCGCCGGCCTAGCCGACCGCTGCACCATCCAGCTCTCCTATGCCATCGGTGTCTCCCACCCGCTGTCGGTCTACGTCGATACCCACGGCACCGGCCACGTGGATGAGGAGCGGCTGTCGAGGACCCTGCAGGAGCTGGTCGATCTGTCGCCGCGCGGCATTCGCACCCACCTCCAGCTCAACCGCCCGATCTACGCCCGGACCGCCGCCTACGGCCACTTCGGCCGTGAGCCGGAGCCGGACGGCGCCTTCTCGTGGGAACGCACCGACCTCGTCGACGAGCTGAAGAGCGCTTTCGGCGGCTGATGGACGTTCCCGCCGGTCAGGAGGCGCCGGCGCCCCGCTTCTACGGCCGCCGCAGCGGCCGGCCGCTGCGGCCGGGCCGCAAGGCGGCGGTCGGGATACGGCTGCCGGACCGAATGCTGACCCTGCCTGCGGCGGGCGGGCCGCTCGATCCGGCGGGGCTGTTCGACGGACCGGTTGCCGAAGTCTGGCTGGAGATCGGCTTCGGTTCGGGCGAGCACCTGCTCGGCCGCGCCGAAGCCCATCCCGACGTGGGTTTCATCGGCTGCGAGCCGTGGATTGACGGCACGGCAGCGCTGCTGGCGCGGGCGTCGGCGGCGCTGCTGCCGCGCCTGCGGGTGCTGCCGGACGATGCCCGGCCGCTGCTGCCCGTCCTCGCCGACGGCAGCATCGCCCGCCTCTTCGTCCTGTTTCCCGATCCATGGCCGAAGCGCCGCCACCACCGGCGCCGGCTGATCCAGCCGGCGATGTTGCGCGAGGCCGTCCGCATCCTGCGTCCGGGCGGCGAATTGCTGTTCGCCAGCGACCATGCCGGTTACGTGCGCTGGACGCTGGCGCTGGCGACCGCCGAGCCCGGGCTCCGATGGTGCGCGCGGCGGCCGCAGGACTGGCGAACGCCGCCGCCCGGCTGGATCGCCACCCGCTATCAGCAGAAGGCGCAGGCGCGCGGCGAGCGCTGCACCTTCCTGCGCTTCCGGCGGGTCTGAGCAGGGTCGATGGCAGGGGCGGGGCATCGCCGCCCGTGCCAGCGGTGATTTCGGGCACGGCGCCGCCGTTTCGCCGCGGGGATCAGGACGGGCTGATCGGCCGGAAGGTTTGCCACCAGCGTTCGCTAATCCCCTGATGACGCCCGTACAATGGCAAAAACCGCTTGTGCGTGTGCAGTCCTCGGCTATATAGGAGCCAATAGGGGCGCGCCGAGTCTTCCAGACGCGGGTTATTTGCGGGCGGATCGGCCGGGCTTGGCAAGGGTGGGCCGTCGGCTCGCCTTTTTTGTTCGAGCGCGTTCCTTCGCGCACACGTGTGCACGGGAGTGACGGCATGGAGTTGGCCGATCGCATCTACGAACTGGTGCGGCCGACCGCCGAGAGTTTGGGTTACGCGCTGGTGCGGGTACAGGTATCGGGACGACAACGGGTGCGGCTACAGATCATGGCGGAGCGGGCCGACGACCAGCCGATGATGGTCGACGACTGCGCGACGCTGAGCCGCGCCGTGTCCGCCGTTCTCGACGTTGACGATCCGATCGGCTCCGCCTACACGCTCGAGGTCAGCTCTCCGGGGATCGATCGGCCGCTGGTGCGGCTGGCCGATTTCGACCGGTTCGCCGGCCTGGAGGCGAGGATCGAGCTGGCGCGGCCCATCGATGGCCGGCGCCGCTTCCGCGGCCGGCTGCTGGGAACGCGTGGGCAGGCGGTGCGGCTCGCCGTTGACGGCCTGGAGCAGGAGATCGAAGTGCCGCATGCCGACATCCAGCGCGCCAAGCTGGTGCTCACCGATGAGCTCCTGGCGATGCACGCACGATCGTAGGCCGCGGCCATAACCCAACCGGAGATCGTCGTCCGACCGATGACCAGAACGCCCTCGGAAATCAGCGCCGTCCATGCCCGCCCGGAGCTGCTGCAGGTGGCCGACACGGTGGCGCGCGACAAGAGCATCGATCGCGAGGAGGTCCTCGAGGCGATGGAGCAGGCCATCCAGAAGGCCGGCCGCTCCAAGTACGGGCACGATCACGACATCCGGGCGCACATCGACCGCAACTCCGGCGAAATCTCCCTCGCCCGCTATATCGAGGTGGTCGAGGCGGTGGAGAACGAGACGACGCAGGTCGCACTGGCCACGGCGCAGCGTCGGCGGCCGCAGATCGCCGTCGGTGACTTCATCGTCGATCCGCTGCCGCCGATCGATTTCGGCCGCATCGCGGCGCAGACGGCAAAGCAGGTGATCGTCCACAAGGTGCGCGAGGCCGAGCGGCGGCGCCAGTACGACGAGTTCAAGGACCGGGTCGGCGACATCGTCAACGGCCTCGTCAAGCGCGTCGAGTTCGGCAACGTCATCGTCGATCTGAGCCGGGCCGAGGCGCTGATGCGCCGCGAGGAGACCATCCCGCGCGAGCACTTCAACACCGGCGATCGCGTCCGTGCCTACATCATGGATGTGCGCGAGGAGCCGCGCGGGCCGCAAGTGTTCCTGTCGCGCACCCATCCGCAATTCATGGCCAAGCTGTTCGCCCAGGAGGTCCCCGAGATCTATGAGGGGATCATCGAGATCCGCGCCGTCGCCCGCGACCCCGGCTCGCGCGCCAAGATCGCGGTGTACTCGCGCGACTCCGGCATCGATCCGGTCGGGCCCTGCATCGGCATGCGCGGCTCGCGGGTCCAGGCGGTGGTCGGCGAGCTGCAGGGTGAAAAGATCGACATCATCCAGTGGTCGAACGACCCGGCGACGTTTGTCGTCAACGCGCTGGCTCCGGCCGAGGTGACCAAGGTGGTCCTCGACGAGGAGGCGAACCGCATCGAGGTCGTCGTCCCCGATGACCAGCTCAGCCTGGCCATCGGCCGGCGTGGTCAGAACGTCCGCCTCGCCTCGCAGCTCACCGGCTGGGACATCGACATTCTCACCGAGGAAGAGGAATCGGTGCGCCGTAACGAGGAATTTAGCGCCCGCTCGCAGACCTTCGTCGAAGCTCTGAACGTCGACGATGTGATCGCCCACCTGCTGGTCACCGAGGGCTTCACCACCGTCGAGGATGTGGCGTTCGTGCCAATCGAGGAACTCGCCGACGTCGAAGGGCTCGACGAGACGGTGGCCGAGGAGCTGCGCAACCGCGCCCGCCACTTCCTGGAAGTGCGTGACGAGCTCTTCAACCGGCGGCGGGTCGAACTGGGTGTTGACGATGCGCTGGCGGCGCTGGAAGGGATGAAGCCGGCCATTCTCGCCGCCCTTGGCGAGAGCGGGGTCAAGACGCTCGACGACCTAGCCGATCTCGCCGGCGACGAGCTGATGGAGATTGCGCCGCAAGGCTCGCTCACCAGCGAGCGGGCCGACGCCATCATCATGGCGGCGCGCGCCCACTGGTTCGAGGGCGAGGAAGAGGCCGATGCCGCCGCTGTCGCGGTGCCGGCTCCGGCTCGGGCAGAAGCCGACGGGGACATCGAAGGCCGGTGAGCACGGTGCCGGTCACGGCTGCCGGGGGGCTCGACGGCGAGGACGCCGCCGAGGTCTTGCCGGCATCGCAACGACGCTGCCTCGCGCTGGGAGTGCCGCGCGATCGGGAACTGCTGATCCGTTTCGTCATCGGACCCGAGGCAGTCATCGTGGCCGATATCGACGAGCGGTTGCCGGGTCGCGGCCTGTGGGTGACGGCGGAACGGCAGGCGGTCGAGCTGGTGCTGCGGCGCAAGCTGTTCGCGCGGGCGGCGCGATGCGCGGTGCAGGTGCCGGACGACCTGCCGCAGCGGCTCGAAGCGGGGCTGCAGCGGCGCTGCCGTGACCTGCTGGGGCTGGCCCGGCGCGCCGGGCAGGGTGTGTTCGGCTACCAGAAGATTCGCGAGCGCCTGCTCGATGGTGCGCCGGCGGGCGTCCTGCTGGAGGCGGCGGACGGCGCTCCCGGTGACTGCCGCAAGCTGCGGGCGCTGGCGCCGGCGGCGTCGGTGGTGGGCGTACTGAGTGCTGCCGAGATCGGGGCCGCCATCGGCCGCGATCATATCGTTCATGGGTTACTCCTGTCGGGACGGCTGGCCGACAGGTTCGTTCGCGATGCCGCCCGGCTCGCCGGATTCCGCCCGGCGGCATCGCTTCCAACAGCCCAGCCGATGTGAAGAGCATGACCGATATCGACGAACGCAACCCGAAGAAGCAGACCGAGGGGGGCCAGTCGCGCCGGCTGGAACTGAAGAAGACGGTTGAGACCGGCCAGGTCCGCCAGAGCTTTGCCCACGGCCGATCGAAAATGGTGACGGTCGAGGTGCGCAAGAAGCGCACATTCACCCCCGATGCGCGTTCCCGCGCCGGGGAAGCGGTGCGCCTGGACCGCGATGGACCGGCGATCTCCGGCACGACCCGCAACGAGCCGGCAAGGTCCCGCGACGGGGGCACCGTCGGCCTGACCAACACCGAGAAGGCAGCGCGCGTCCGCGCCCTGCAGGATGCCATCCGGGCCGAGGAGGAACGGCAGAACCAGCCGCCGCCACCGCCGCCGGAGGAGCCGGCTGTCGAGGTCGCTGCCGAGGCGCCAGCGGCTGAGTCGGCGGCGGCCGCAGCCGAGCCCGCTTCGGCCGAGGCGGCCGCGGAACCGGCAGCCCCTGCTGCCGCGGAAGCGGCCGAGGCGGCAACGCCGGTCGAGGCACAACCGGCGGCGACCGAGGTCGCCGAGCCGGCGGCGGCGTCCACCGCCGCGGCGCCGAAAGCCGGCGAACAGGCCGATGCGGCGGCAACGGCCGCAGCCGGCCAGGCCGAGCCGGGAAAGCCGGGGGGAACCGCGCCGGCCAAGGCGGCGGAGGGAGCGGCGGCCAAGCCGGCGGCTGAGACCGATGCCAGCCGTGCCAAGCCGAAGCGGCCGGTCGCCCGGGTCGAACCGCGCAAGGTGGACGCCGGCCGCCGCGATGACGCTGCCCGGCGTGGCGGCAAGATCAACATCACCGACGTGCTCAACGATGCGGCGGGCGAGCGGATGCGCAGCCTTGCCTCGGTCCGCCGGGCGCGCGAGAAGGAGCGGCTGAAACACCTCAGCCAGCGGATGGAAAATCAGAAAGTGGTCCGCGACGTCGTCATTCCGGAAAGCCTGACCGTCCAGGAGTTGGCCAACCGCATGGCCGAGCGCTCGACCGACGTCATCAAGGCGTTGATGCGCATGGGCGTCATGGCCACCATCAACCACAACCTCGATGCCGATACCGCCGAGCTGCTGGCGGTCGAGTTCGGCCATAACGTCCGCCGGGTGACCGCCGCCGACGTCGAGCTTGGCCTGAAGGGCGAGGAAGATACCGTCGAGGAGATGGTCCGGCGGCCGCCGGTGGTCACCGTCATGGGCCACGTCGACCACGGCAAGACCTCGCTGCTTGATGCGCTGCGCAAGACCGACGTCGCCGTGCACGAGGCCGGTGGCATCACCCAGCACATCGGCGCCTATCAGGTGACGCTGGCGGGTGGCGACCGCATCACCTTCATCGATACGCCGGGCCACGAGGCCTTCACCCAGATGCGGGCGCGCGGCGCCAGGGCGACCGACATCGTCGTGCTGGTGGTCGCCGCGGACGACGGGGTGATGCCGCAGACGGTGGAGGCGATCAACCACGCCAAGGCTGCCGGCGTGCCGATCATCGTCGCCGTCAACAAGATCGACCGGCCCGACGCCGATCCGCAGCGGGTGCGCACCGAGCTGCTGCAGTATTCGATCCAGGTCGAGGAGATGGGCGGCGAGACGCTGTCGGTGGAGGTCTCAGCCAAGGTCGGTACCAACCTCGATAAGCTGACCGAGGCCATCCTGTTGCAGTCCGAGCTGCTCGACCTGAAGGCCAATCCGGACCGTCCGGCCGAAGGCCTGATCATCGAGAGCAAGGTGGAGCGCGGCCGCGGTACCGTCGCCACCGTCCTGGTGCAGCGCGGCACCCTGCGCGTCGGCGATATCTTCGTCGCCGGCAGCGAGTGGGGGCGGGTGCGCGGCATGACCGATGCCCTCGGTGGCCAGGTGACCGAAGCGGGCCCGAGCATGCCGGTCGAGGTGCTCGGCCTCAACGGCACGCCGGCCGCCGGCGACGACGTCGTGGTCGTCGCCAACGAGGGCCGGGCGCGCGAGGTTACCGAGTTCCGCCAGCGGCGGACCCGCGACGCGCGGGTCTCGGTCGGCCGCGGCACCTTCGAGCAGCTGTTCCATCGCATCCAGCAGGGCGAGCGGCGCGAGCTGCCGGTGGTCATCAAGGCCGACGTGCACGGCTCGGCCGAGGCGATCGTCGGGGCACTGGAGAAGCTGGGCGGCGATTTGATCAATGTGGTGGTGCTGCACTCCGGCGTCGGCGGCATCAACGAGACGGACGTCGGGCTGGCCCGGGCTTCCGATGCGCTGATCATCGGGTTCAACGTCCGCGCCAATCCGCAGGCGCGCGAGCTGGCGCGGCGCGACGGCGTCGATATCCGCTATTACTCGATCATCTACGAGCTCGCCGACGACGTGAAGTCGATGCTGTCGGGGATGCTGACGCCGATCCTGCGCGAGAACATCCTCGGCTACGCCGAGATCCGCGAGGTGTTCAACATCTCCAAGGTCGGCAAGGTGGCCGGCTGCCGGGTGACCGAGGGCATCGTCAAGCGCGGCGGCAAGGTCAGGCTGCTGCGCGACAACGTCGTCATCCACGAGGGCGAGCTCTCGCAGCTCAAGCACTTCAAGGAGGACGTCCGCGAGGTCCGCGAGGGCTTCGAATGCGGCATTGCCCTCGCCAGCTACCAGGACATCCAGGTCGGCGACCGCATCGAGTGCTTCGAGATGGAGGAAGTGGCCCGGCAGCTGTAGGGCGGCACCCGCCGCCCTCATCGCCGCGTTGAACCTTCATGTCGCGCGATAATCGCCCCCCCGGTCAGCGGCAGCTTCGCGTCGGCGAGGAACTGCGGCACGCGCTGGCCCACATCCTCGAACGCGGCGAGCTGCGCGATCCGCTGCTGGCGGCAACCCCGGTGACGGTGACCGAGGTGCGGGTCAGTCCCGACCTGCGCCAGGCGCGCGTCTATGTCATGCCGCTGGGCGGCTCCCAGCAGGAGGCGGTGGTCGCCGCGTTGATGCGGGCGCGCGGATTCCTGCGGCGGCGGCTGGCCGGCAGCGTCGAGCTCAAGTTCGTGCCGGACCTTGTCTTCCGCCTCGACCGGTCGTTCGACGAGGCGGACCGGATCGAGCGCGCGCTGCGCCAGCCCGAGGTCGCACGCGATCTCTCCGGCGCGCCGCAGCACGACGACGACAATTTCAGGGAGGAGGATGAAGACCGTGGCTGAACGGCGGCGGGGCAGGAAGATCGATGGCTGGCTGATTGTCGACAAGCCCGCCGGCATCACCTCGGCAACGGTGGTCAACCGCGTGCGCCGGGCGACCGGGGCGGCAAAGGCAGGCCACGGTGGCACCCTCGATCCGCTCGCGACCGGCATCCTGCCGCTCGCCCTCGGCGAGGCGACCAAAACCGTCAACTATGTCGTCGAAGGCCGCAAGATCTACCGCTTCACCGTCCGCTGGGGCGAGCAGCGCGACACCGACGACGCCGAAGGTCAGACGACCGCCACCAGCGAACTGCGGCCGCAGCCCGCCGAGATCGAGGCGGTGCTGCCGCGCTTTCGCGGCGATATCGAGCAGGTGCCGCCCACCTACTCGGCGATCAAGGTGGCGGGCGAGCGGGCGTACGCGCTGGCGCGGGCCGACCGACCGGTCGAGCTGCCGGCGAGAGTCGTCCACGTCGAGCGCATCGACCTCGTCGAGTGTCCGGACGAGGATCACGCGACCTTCGAGGTGGAGGCCGGCAAGGGGGTCTACATGCGGGCGCTGGCGCGCGACCTCGGTATCGCGCTGGGCTGCCTCGGCCACGTCGTCGCCCTGCGCCGGCTCTCGGTCGGCCCGTTCGCCGAGGCTGCGGCGATATCCCTGGAAAAGCTCGAGGAGGTCGGCCATAGTGCAGAGTTGCAGACGTACCTGCTGCCGGTGGGATCAGCGCTGGCCGGCATCCCGGCGCTGAACCTGACCGAAGCGGAGGCAAACAGCCTCCAGCGCGGGCGGCCGATTGCGGTATTGCCCGTGGCCAGCCGGTCCCCCTCCTCGAAGGTGAGCAAGGACGCCGTCGTCTGCGCGATGGCGAGGGGGCGGTTGGTGGCGCTGGCGCAGGTCAAGGGCGGCGAGATCCACCCGCTGCGTATCCTCAATGTTTGATGCTCGGGAGTTTTTCGATGTCGATCACCGCTGAACGGAAGCAAGAGGTCATCCAGGAGTATGCCACCGGCGAGGCCGATACCGGTTCCCCGGAAGTGCAGGTGGCCATCCTCAGTGAGCGCATCCGCAACCTGACGGAGCACCTCAAGACCCACAAGAAGGATTTCCACTCGCGCCGTGGCCTGCTGATGATGGTCGGCCAGCGGCGGCGGCTGCTCGACTATCTGAAGCGCAAGGAAGTCTCGCGCTACGAGCGTCTGGTGGAGCGTCTCGGATTGCGCCGCTGACGGCGATCGCTCCTCTCTTAAGGTAATCTCGCGCAGCCCGTGGTCGTGATCATCACCGCCAGCGGCTGGTGAGCCGAAGGATAAAAACATGTTCAAGGAATTCCGCAAGGAACTCAGCTGGGGAGGACGCCAGCTGGTCCTGGAGTCCGGCAAGATCGCCCGCCAGGCGGACGGCGCCGTCGTCGCCACATTGGGCCAGACCAAGGTCCTGTGCACGGTTGTCTACGAGAAGACGCCGAAGACCGGGCTCGATTTCTTTCCGCTGTCGGTGCACTACCAGGAAAAGAGCTTCGCCGCCGGCAAGATCCCGGGCGGCTTCTTCAAGCGCGAAGGCCGGCCGGCGGAAAAGGAGGTGCTGACCTCGCGGCTGATCGACCGGCCGATCCGCCCGCTGTTCGCCAAGGGCTACCGCAACGAGACGCAGATCATCTGCACCGTGCTGAGCCACGACCTGGAGAACGACCCCGACATCGTCGCGATGATCGGCACCTCGGCGGCGCTGACGCTTTCGGGCGTGCCGTTTCTCGGGCCGATCGCCGGCTGCCGGGTCGGCTACATCAACGGCGAGTACGTGCTCAACCCGCAGCTGGACGAGATGCCGTCGAGCGCGCTCGACCTGGTCGTTGCCGGAACCCGTGACGGCGTGCTGATGGTCGAATCCGAAGCCAAGGAGCTGTCGGAAGAGGTGATGCTGGGCGCGGTGATGTTCGGCCACCGCTCGTTCCAGCCGGTGATCGACGCCATCATCGATCTCGCCGAGGTGTGCGCCAAGGAGCCGCTCGACCTGCCGAAGGCACCGGAGGGCGTCGATCATCTCGCCCAGCGCATCCGCGACATCGCTGCCGCCGACCTCGCTGAGGCCTACACCGAGGTCGTCAAGCAGACGCGCCGCGACCGGGTGGCGGCGGTGAAGGAGCGCACCCAGGCGGCCCTCGGCGCGGACGACCAGCTCGATCAGTTGCTGGTATTCGAGCGGTTCGATGAGCTGTTCAAGGACCTGGAAAAGGACGTCGTCCGCCGCAGCATCGTCGCTGACGGACGGCGCATCGACGGCCGCGA
>JBDHSN010000059.1:0-17083 GCA_039808105.1 Rhodospirillales bacterium | reverse complement strand
GTGGGCTCTGGCACGGTGCCGGCTGGAACTTCGTCATGTGGGTGGCGCTGCACGGCAGCTATCTCGCGATCCACCACGGTGTGTCCGACCTCACCCCGTCTCTGGCCCAGCGACTGCGCCGGCTATGAAACGGATTCTCATCGTCGGTGCTGGCCCGAGCGGCCTCTCCTGCGCGCATCACCTGGCGCTGATGGGGCACACGGTTGAGATCCACGAGGCGGGCCCGATCGCCGGCGGCATGATGCACTTCGGCATTCCCTCCTACCGGCTGCCGCGCGACGTCCTCGACGGCGAGATCGCGCGCATCGAGCGGATGGGGGTGAAGATCGTCCTCAATCATAAGGTGGAGGATCTCGTCGCCGAGAAGCAGCAGGGCAACTTCGACGCGGTGTTCGTCGCCGTCGGCGCCCACATTTCGAAGAAGACCGAGATTCCTGCCCGCGACGCCGGCAAGATCCTCGATGCGGTGAGCTTCCTGAAGGACGTCGAGATGGGCAACGCGCCGAAGATGGGGCGCCGGGTTGCCATCTACGGCGGCGGCAACACCGCGATGGATGCCGCCCGCGTCGCCATGCGTCTCGGCCACGAGCCGATGATCATCTATCGCCGCGACCGCGCCCACATGCCGGCCCACGAGTTCGAGGCCGACGAGGCGCTGGAAGAGGGCGTGAAGATCCACTGGCTGCGCACGATCAAGTCCATCGACCAGTCGGTGGTCACCGTCGAGGTCATGGAGATCGACGACAAGGGGCGGCCGCGGCCGACCGGCCAGCTGGAGACGCTGGAAGCCAACGACCTGATCCTCGCCCTCGGTCAGGACACCGATACCGCCTTCCTGCGCAAGGTGCCGGGGGTGGCGTTCCGCGACGACGGCACGGTGATCGTCAGCGAGCAGATGATGACCGGCTCCCCCGGCCTGTTTGCCGGCGGCGACATGGTCCCCTCCGAGCGGACGGTGACCATCGGTGTCGGCCATGGCAAGAAGGCCGCCCGCAACATCGATGCCTACCTGCGCGGCGAAGCCTTTGCCAAGCACGGCAAGAAGGACATCGCCAACTTCGACAAGCTGCACCTGTGGTTCTACACCAACGTCGAGCAGCGGCCGCAGGCGCATGTCGAGATGCACCGCCGGCGGACCAGCTTCGCCGAGGTGGTGCAGGGGCTGACGGAGAAGGAAGCGGGCTTCGAGGCCAAGCGCTGCCTGTCGTGCGGCAACTGCTTTGAATGCGACGGCTGTTACGGTGCGTGCCCTGAGGACGCGATCATCAAGCTCGGCGCCGGCAAGCGCTACCAGTACAACTACGACTTGTGCACTGGTTGCGCGGTCTGCTTCGAGCAGTGCCCGTGCCATGCCATCACCATGATCCCTGAACCGAGCCCGGTGAGCTAGAGGAACGGGAGGGAGCCGTCCGGCCGCGATCCAGCGGCCGGTTGCCGACGTGAAGAGACGAACAAGCGCGTGCTGAAGATGCCGGGCGCCGCGGCCCCGTGGCGTGTGGTCCGCGCCTGCGCACTGGAGCTGGAGGAAGTCCATGGCCGATAACACCAACGTCGCAACGATCGACGGTAACGAGGCTGCCGCCTACGTTGCCTACCGGGTCAACGAGGTCTGCGCGATCTATCCGATCACCCCGTCCTCGACGATGGCGGAGCTTGCCGATCAATGGGCGAGCGAAGGCAAGACCAACATCTGGGGCGGCATTCCCGACGTCGTGGAAATGCAGAGCGAGGCCGGTGCCGCCGGTACCGTCCATGGCTCGCTGCAGGGCGGGGCGCTGACCACCACCTTCACCGCGTCGCAGGGGCTCATGCTGATGATCCCCAACATGTACAAGATCGCGGGCGAGCTGACGTCATGCGTCATCCACGTCGCCGCCCGCGCGCTGGCGACGCAGGGGCTGTCGATCTTCGGCGACCACCAGGACGTCATGGCGGTGCTGCCCACCGGTTTTGCCCAGCTCTGCTCGGCCTCGGTGCAGGAAGCGCACGACATGGCGCTCATCGCCCAGGCGGCGACGCTGGAATCCCGCATCCCGTTCATCCACTTCTTCGACGGCTTCCGCACCTCGCATGAGGTGAACAAGCTGACCCTGCTGTCCGATGACCACATCCGCGCGATGATCGACGAGGATCTGGTGATCGCCCACCGGCGGCGCGGCCTCA
Organism: Rhodospirillales bacterium; assembly: GCA_039808105.1. Taxonomy (GTDB): domain Bacteria; phylum Pseudomonadota; class Alphaproteobacteria; order Rhodospirillales; family Defluviicoccaceae; genus Defluviicoccus. The sequence continues at coordinate 14,920 of JBDHSN010000059.1, read as the reverse complement.
ACCCCGACAACCCGTTCATCCGCGGCACTGCCCAGAACCCGGACGTCTACTTCCAGTCGCGCGAGACGGTGAACCCGTTCTATGCACGGGTGCCGGGAACCGTCGAAGCGGCGATGAACAAGTTCGGCGAGCTCACCGGCCGCCACTACCGCCTGTTCGACTACTTCGGCGCACCCGATGCCGAGCGGGTGATCGTGATCATGGGCTCCGGCGCCGATACGGCGCGCGAGGTGGTGGAGTACCTGGAAGCCAAGGGTGAGAAGATCGGCGTCGTCCAGGTCCACCTCTTCCTGCCGTTCTCGCCGTCGCACTTCTTTGCGGCGCTGCCGGCAACGACCACGGCGATCGCCGTCCTCGACCGCACCAAGGAGCCGGGCAACGTCGGCGAGCCGATGTACCGGGCGGTCGTCACCACCTTCATGGAAGCGGCAGCGGGCGGCACCATGCCGACGAAGGCGATGCCGCGCATCATCGGCGGCCGCTACGGGCTGTCGTCGAAGGAATTCTCGCCGGGCATGGTCAAGGCGGTGTTCGACGAGCTGAAGAAGGACAAGCCGAAGAACCACTTCACCATCGGCATCATCGACGACGTGTTCGCCACCAGCCTGGACTGGGACCACGGCTTTTCCACCGAGGCCGACGACGTGTTCCGCGCGCTGTTCTATGGCCTCGGGGCGGATGGCACGGTCGGTGCAAACAAGAACACCATCAAGATCATCGGTGAAAACCCCGAGTTCTATGCGCAGGGCTACTTCGTTTACGACTCCAAGAAGTCGGGATCGCAGACGGTCAGCCATGTGCGCTTCGGCCCCAACCCGATCCGCTCGGCCTACCTGATCCATTCGGCGCACTTCGTCGGCTGTCACCAGTTCAACTTCATTAACAAGACCGACGTTCTCGAGCATGCGATGTCGGGGGCGACGCTGTTGCTGAACAGCCCGTTCGGGCCGACCGAGGTCTGGGACCACCTGCCCCGAGCGGTGCAGCAGACGATCATCGACAAGAAGATCAAGTTCTACTCGATCGACGCGGCGAAAGTGGCGCGCGAGTCCGGCATGGGAACGCGCACCAACACCATCATGCAGACCTGCTTCTTCGCCATCTCCGGGGTGATGCCGAAGGACGCGGCGATCGAGAAGATCAAGTATTCGATCCGCAAGACCTACGGCCGCAAGGGCGAGGAGGTCGTCCGCAAGAACTTCGAGGCCGTTGACTACACCGTCGCCAACCTGCACGAGGTCAAGGTGCCGGAGAAGGTGACGAGCACCATCAACATGCTGGCGGTGGTGCCACCGCAGGCGCCGGAATTCGTGCAGAGCGTCACGGCGATGATGATGGCCGGCCGCGGCGACGACCTGCCGGTCGGCGCCCTGCCAGTGGACGGCACCTACCCCAGCGGCACGACCAAGTGGGAGAAGCGCAATATCTCGCAGTTCGTGCCGGTGTGGGAGCCGGAGATCTGCATCCAGTGCGGCAACTGCAGCTTTGTCTGCCCGCACGGCGTGATCCGCTCCAAGCTCTACGACCAGGCCCTGCTGGCGGACGCGCCCGACGGCTTCAAGTCGGCGAAGATCGATGCCCGCGGCTTCCCGGATACCCGCTACACGCTGCAGATCTACGCGGAGGACTGCACCGGCTGCACCCTGTGCGTCGAGGTCTGTCCGGCCAAGAGCAAGGAGGCGACCGGCAAGAAGGCGATCAACATGGCCTGGAAGGACGACTTCCTGGAGAGCGCCAAGAAGAACGTCACCTTCTTCGAGACGTTGCCGGTCAACGACCGCTCCTACGTCGACTTCTCGACCATCCGCGGTACTCAGTTCCTCGAGCCGCTGTTCGAGTTCTCCGGCGCCTGCGCCGGCTGCGGCGAGACGCCGTACGTCAAGCTGATCAGCCAGCTGTTCGGCGACCGGATGATGGTCTCCAACGCCACCGGCTGCTCGTCGATCTACGGCGGCAATCTGCCGACGACGCCGTGGACGGTGAACAGCGAGGGGCGTGGCCCGTCGTGGTCGAACTCGCTGTTCGAGGACAATGCCGAGTTTGGTCTCGGCATGCGGCTGGCCGCCGACCGCCACATGCAGCTCGCCACCAAGATGCTGACCGAGATGGCGTCGTCCATCGGCGATGAGCTCGTCGAAGAACTGATCAGCGCCAACCAGCGTACCGAATCGGAAATCCGCAAGCAGCGGGTTCGTGTCGCCGAGCTGAAGGGCATCCTGGCGGCGCAGAAGACAGAGGCAGCGAAGCAGCTGCTCTCCGTCGCCGATCACCTGGTCAAGCGCGCGGTGTGGATCGTCGGCGGTGATGGCTGGGCCTATGACATCGGCTCCGGCGGCCTCGACCACGTGCTCGGCAGCGGCCGCAACATCAACGTGCTGGTGTTGGATACGGAGGTCTACTCGAACACCGGCGGTCAGGCGTCGAAGTCGACGCCGATTGCAGCGGTGGCGAAGTTCGCCAACGCCGGCAAGTCGGTGGGCAAGAAGGACATCGCCCTGCAGGCGATCTCCTACGGCAACGTCTATGTCGCCCGCGTCGCCATGGGCGCCAACCCGCAGCAGGCGCTGCTGGCCTTCCGCGAGGCGGAAGCCTACGACGGCCCGTCGCTGGTTCTCGCCTACAGCCACTGCATCGCGCACGGCATCAACATGCAGAAGGGGCTCGACCAGCAGAGCCGGGCCGTTCACTCCGGCTATTGGCCCCTGATGCGCTACAACCCGGAACTGCGCATCGCCGAGGAGAACCCGTTCACGCTGGACTCGCCGCGGCCAACGCTCAAGCTCCGCGACTATGCGGACAACGAGCTGCGCTACCGGATGCTGAAGATCACCAACCCGAAATCGGCCGACCGGTTGATGCAGATGGCGCAGGCGGCCGTCGACCGGAAATGGAAGCTGTACGAGGAAATGGCGACTCTGGCCTGAGCACGCGCTTCGCGGCCAGCCGGCGGGCCCGCGAGGGTCCCGCCGGCGGCCGGTGAGGCATGGCCGGGGTTACTGCTGCCGCCCCGGAGCGACGGTTACGGGAGGGAACGACAATGGATATGAAAACCACCTACCTCGGGCTCAAGCTGAAGCATCCGATCGTCGCGTCGGCGTCGCCGATGTCGCGGACGCTCGACGGCATTCGCCGCCTGGAGGACGCAGGCGCTTCGGCGATCGTCATGTTCTCGCTGTTCGAGGAACAGATCCGCTACGAGAATGAGGCGCTCGACTATCTCACCGAGGCCGGCACCGACACCTTTGCCGAGTCGCTGACCTACTTCCCCTCGGTCCAGGACTATCGGGTGGGGCCCGACTCCTACCTGGAGCTGATCCGCGCCGCGTCCGAGGCGTGTGACGTGCCGATCATCGCCAGCCTCAACGGTGTCACCAAGTCGGGCTGGACCAGCTACGCCCGCGAGATGATCGAGGCGGGCGCCAAGGCGATTGAGCTCAACATCTATTACATCCCTGCCGACATCAGTGTGTCCGGCCGGGAGGTGGAGCAGCGCTACATCGACGTCGTCGAGGAGGTGCGTGCTTCGATCAAGGCGCCCATCGCCGTCAAGCTCAGCCCCTTCTTCAGCTCGATGGGAGAGATGGCGAACCGCCTGGTGAAGGCCGGCGCCGATGGCCTCGTTCTGTTCAACCGCTTCTATCAGCCGGATTTCGACCTCGACGAGCTCGAGGTGGTGCCGGACATGGAGCTGAGCACCGCGAGCGAAATCCGCCTGCCGCTGCTGTGGATCGCCGTGCTGCACGGCCGCATCAAGGCCTCGCTGGCCGCGACCCGCGGCGTGCAAAGCGGCACCGAGGTGGTGAAGTACCTGATGGCCGGCGCCGACGCGGTGATGACCACCTCGGCGCTGCTGCGCAACGGCGTCAGCCACCTCGGGACCCTGCTGGAAGGGACCCGCATCTGGATGGAGAAGCGCGGCTACTCGTCGGTGGAGCAGCTGAAGGGCTCGATGAGCCAGAAGAAGGTCGCCGACCCGACTGCCTTCGAGCGCGCCAACTACATCAAGATCCTGCAGGGCTACAAGAGTCCGTTCATCGCCGCGCCAATGCGGCCGATAGACGTCGATTCCTTCTACGAGGAATCGCCGCTGCGCCGGTAGCCGGCACCGGCCGGCCGGAACGATGCCGCCGAGGCTATCGTTCCGGCTCGCGCCGTCGTGCGGGTCTGATTGCCTCACCGACCGGCGGTTCGACCTCAGTACTCGCGGAACATCTGCTGGATCTGCGCCGGGTCGGACGTCTTCATCAGCGCCAGTTTCAGCAACACCCGGGCCTTGCCCGGCTTCAACTCCTCGGCGGCGACGAATCCGAGCTCGTCGTCGTTGACTTCGGCGTTGCGCGTGACGGCGCCGCTCGGCAGCCGCGTGCTGCGGACGACGACGACCCCCTGCTTGCGCGCATCTGACAGCGCCTGCAGGGCCTCCGCCGTCATGTTGCCGTTGCCGACGCCGGCAACGACGATGCCTTTGGCGCCAGCCTTCACCGCCGCGTCGATCAGTTCGCGCCCCATGTTGGCGTAGGCATAGACGATGTCCACCTTCGGCAGCGCGTCGGCACCGGCGACCGAGAAGCCGCTGGCGGTGGTATGCTTGCCGGTCGGCACCTCGAACAGCTCGGCGCTGCCCTCCTCGACCCGGCCGATCGGGCCGCGGTCGGGTGCCTTGAACGTATCGACCTGGGTGGTATTGGTCTTGTACACGTCGCGGGCGGCAAACACCTGGTCATTCAGCACGACCAGCACGCCGCGCCCCTTGGCATCGGGATCGGCGGCGACGGTGACGGCGTCGTAGAGGTTGCCGGGGCCATCGGCGCTGATCGCGGTCGCCGGCCGCATCGAGCCCACCAGCACCACCGGCTTGTCGCTGTTGACCACCAGGTCGAGGAAGTACGAGGTCTCATCCATGGTGTCGGTGCCGTGGGTGATGACGACGGCATCCACATCCTTGCCGGCCAGCAGCTCGTTCACCCGCTTGGCGAGCTTGAGCCAGACGGCATCGTTCATGTCCTGGCTGCCGATCTTGACCAGTTGCTCGCCGGAGATGTCGGCGATGTCCTTGAGCTGCGGCACGCCCGCAATCAGCGTCTCGATGTTGAAGGCGCCGGCGGTATAGCCCGGTCCTTGCGGGCTGGTCTGGGCTCCGGCAATGGTGCCGCCCGTGGCGACGATGGCGACATGCGGCTTGGCCAGCGCCGCCGTCGCCGTCGTGGCCACCATCAGGACGGCGGACGCCAGCGCCGCACCCGCCCGTCGCAGCGCCGTCCGCATATCGGACGTCGGCTTTTCCATCGGTCTCACCCTTCCTGTCCTTATGCGTCGACCTTGGCGCGGCTCGGCATTGTCATGCTCTCCGGCCGGAGAATCTGCGCCACCTGCGCCTCGGTCAGCAGCTTCTCCTCAAGGACGATGTCGACGACGCTGCGGTTCTCCTCCAGCGCGGTCTTGGCCACCCGGCTGCAGACCTCGTATCCCAGCACCGGATTGAGCGCGGTAACGATGCCGATGCTGTTGATGGCGAGGCTGCGGCAGCGCTCGCGGTCGGCGGTGATGCCCTTGATGCAGCGCTCGCTCAGGGTGTCGAGGGCGGCGGTGAGGCTGCGCATCGACTGCAGGATGCAGAAGGCGATGGTCGGCTCGAAGGCGTTGAGCTGCAGCTGGCCGGCCTCGGAGGCGAGGGTGACGGTGAGGTCGTTGCCGATGACGAGGAACGCCACCTGGTTGACCACCTCCGGGATCACCGGGTTGACCTTGCCCGGCATGATCGACGAGCCGGCCTGCCGCGCCGGCAGCTGGATCTCGCCGAAGCCGGTGCGCGGTCCGCTCGACAGCAGCCGCAGATCGTTGCAGATCTTCGAGAGCTTGACCGCGACGCGCTTCAGCACGCCGGAGAACATGACGAACGCCCCCATGTCGGAGGTCGCCTCGATCAGGTTACTGGCGAGGACCATGTCGTGGCCGGTGATGTGGGTCAGTTCCTCGACCGCCAGCGCGGCATAGCGCGGGTCGGTATTGATGCCGGTGCCGATGGCGGTGGCGCCGAGGTTGATCTCGCGGAACAGGCCGACGACCTCGCGCAGCCGGCTGATATCCTCGCGAACGGTGGCGTGGAAGGCGTCGAACTCCTGGCCGAGGGTCATCGGCACGGCGTCCTGGAGCTGGGTGCGGCCCATCTTGAGGACATCGCCGAACTCGACCGCCTTCTCCTTCAGGACGTAGGCGAAATTCTCCAGCGCCGCCACCAGCGCCCGGTGAGCGAGGATGATGGCGAGGCGGACGGCGGTCGGGTAGGCATCGTTGGTCGACTGCGACATGTTGACGTCGTTGTTGGGATGCAGCGCGTCGTAGTCGCCCTTGCTCCGGCCCATGGTTTCGAGCGCTATGTTGGCGATCACCTCGTTGGCGTTCATGTTGGTCGAGGTGCCGGCGCCGCCCTGGATGGCATCGACGACGAACTGGTCGGCGAACTGGCCGGCGATCACGGCATCACAGGCCTGCTCGATGGCCGTCGCCTTCTCCACGGGAAGGAATCCCAACTTGCGGTTGGCACGAGCCGCCGCCTTCTTCACCATGGCGAGCGCCTGCAGCAGCTCCGGAAAGTGACCGATCGGCACGCCGGTGATCGGGAAGTTCTCGACCGCCCGTTTGGTGTGGATGCCCCAGTAGGCGCTGGAAGGAATGTTATCCTCTCCGAGCAGGTCGTGTTCACGCCGGCTGTCGCCGGCCCGCAACGGGATGCTGTCGGTCCTGGTGATGGTGACGGTCTCGCTCATGGCGGTCACTCCTTGCGGCTACGCCCCTCGCCCCTTGTCAGTGCACGCCAAACGCTCAGTCTGGCAGGCCCAGCGTGCGGAAGATCTCCGTAAGCTGCGGGCTCATCGGGATGTTCAGACGTTCCCCCGATGGCAGCGGCCGCAGGAACCAGGCATTGTACGTCCACACCAGCTCGCGCGATTTGGCGAGACGCCGGAACGTTCGCTCGACCAGCGCGGCGAAGTCGGGGTCATCCTTGCGGAACATCAGCCCGTAAGGCTCGAACGACAGCAGGTCTCCGACGACCTTGAAGGCGTTCTGGGTTCCGCTCCTGGCGATCAGTCCATAGAGCAGGATATCGTCGGTGGCGAAGGCCTCGGCCTTGCCGTCGCGGAGGGCGGCGAACGACTGATCGTGATCGGCGGCGGTGATCAGCTTGATGTCGAGCCCCTGCTTTTCGATGAGTGCGCGCACCGCCGCCTCGTTGGTCGTCCCGGTGGTGACGACGATCGTCTTGCCGCGCAGGTCGCGCAGCGAGCGGACCGGACTGGAGCGGCTGACCAGCAGCCGGGTGCCGGCAACGAAGATGATCGGTGAGAACGCCACGTCGCGGCGACGGGCGATGGTGTTGGTGGAGGAGCCGCACTCGAGGTCGATCTCACCGCTGGTCAGCGCCGGAATGCGGCCCGCCGGGGTGACCCGCCGGAGGGTGATATTGATCTGGTCGCTGCCGAGTTCATCGGCGATCTGATCGACGATCTCGCGGCAGAGATCGAGGGAATAGCCGATCGGCTGTCCGGCCGGCCCGAGATAGGAGAAGGGCAGCGCGTTCTCGCGATAGCCGAGGGTGATGGTCCCGGTCTGCGCCACCTTGGCGAGGGTGCCCGTCAGCTCCTTGAACGGCGGAAAGAACACGCCTCCTTCCTGCTGGGCGGCGGCGGGCGACAGGGTGGCAAGCAGCAGGCCGACTGCGGCGACGACCGGCAGCAACCGCAGCAGTGGCGGCGGCCATGCCGAGGCACTGCGTTCGGCACGGGCGATGGCGCAAGGAGCGGGCGAGCGAGCCATGGGCGGATCCCCCGCGCTCAGGATGTTGCAGCCACCGGATCGACCCCGCCCTTCTGTTCATCTTCGATCAGTTCCTGCATCGCCTCGGTCCGATCGCCTTCCCACTTGGCGATGACGGCGGTCGCGAGGCTGTTGCCGACGACGTTGGTGGCGGCCCGGCCCATGTCGAAGAACTGATCGACGCCGAACAGCAGCAGCACGCCCGCCTCGGGGATGTTGAACTGCGGCAGGGTGGCGGCGACGACCACCAGCGCCGAGCGCGGCACCCCGGCGATGCCCTTGCTGGTCACCATCAGCACCAGCAACAGCACCAGCTGCTGGCCGATGGACAGATCGACGCCGTATGCCTGGGCGAGAAACAGCGTCGCGAAGGTGGCGTACATCATCGAGCCGTCGAGGTTGAACGAGTAGCCCATCGGCAGCACGAAGCCGACGATCTTCTTGCTGATCGGATAGCTCTCCAGCTGCTCCACCAGCCGCGGAAACGCCGCTTCGCTGCTGGCGGTGCTGAACGCCAGCAGGATCGGGTCGCGCACCAGCCTGATCAGCCGGACCATGCCGCGGCCGAGGAAGAGCAGGCCGATGCAGAACAGCACCAGCCACAGCACGCCCAGTGAGAAGTAGTACTCGGCGAGCAGCGTGCCGTAGGTCAGCAGCACCCCCACCCCTTGCGTCGTGATGATGGCGGTGATGGCGGCGAAAACGGCGATGGGGGCGAACAGCATCACGTAGTTGGTGACGCGCAGGATGACATGGCCGAGCTTCTCGATCGCCTTGACCAGCGGCTCGGTTCCGGGCACCCCGACCAGGGCGACCCCGAAGAACACCGAGAAGACGACGATCTGCAGGATCTCGTTGTCCGCCATCGCCTCGAAGAAGCTCTTCGGCACCAGGTGGGTGACGAAGTCCTTCAGCGACAGCGACGAGGTCTTGAGGTTGGTGGCGGTGCCGGCATCCGGCAGCGGCAGGTTGAGGCCGACGCCGGGGCCGAACAGGTTGACCATCACCAGCCCGAGCAGCAGCGAGATCACCGAGGCGCAGACGAACCAGAGCAGCGCCTTGGCACCGATCCGCCCCAGCGCTTCCGGGGTTCCCATCTTGGCGATGCCGGCGACGAGGGTGCAGAACACCAGCGGGCCGATGATCATCTTGATCAGCCGCAGGAAAATGTCCGACAGCAGCGACACATAGCCGGCAACTCTGGCAGCGGTCTGCGGGTCGGGGAGGAGGGTATTGAGGGCGTAGCCGCAAACGATACCGAGCACGAGGCCGGCCATGATGTACATGGTCAGTTTCTGCGAGCGCATCATTCCCTCCCGTTCGCCCATCGTTGGAGCCACGGGCAGCCGGCCTGTCCGATCCCGGCGCTTGACCGGTCAGGTGCCGTGGCAGCTTCCGGGCGCAAGCTGGGACGCGGGGGAGTCGGTGCTACCGTGCGATCTTTGGGCGTTTGCGGACCGGCTCGGAATGCGCGAACCGGCCTGAGCTTAGTATGTGAATGGTACGCATTGGCAGGCGCTTTGGCTAGGGCCAAATTCCCGACCACGTACGCGAAGAGCCCGCGCCCGCCGGCAGCGGAAGGGCAGGGAGCCGCGTGCACACGCCCGCGAATGCCTGCCTACATCCGCATCAGCCGGGCGACGGGGCGGCCGGAGGCGTCGAGCAGGGTCAGCGTCGAGCCGTCGAGGGTGTAGCTGCGGGTGCCGGCGAGGGCGATGAGGAATTTCTGCTCCTGGTCGAGCAGTGCCGGCACGCATGCTTTCCGGGTTGAGGCGATGTGGCCGAAGGTCATGGCATCGCCGTCAACGCTGACCGGGCCGGAAAACTGGTTGCAGCCCCCCGATCCCTCGGCCCGGCCGTCGCTCGAGAAGGCAAGGGTCGTCTGCGCGAAGTCGATGACCCCGCCGCCGCCGATATCCTCGGCGCGCCAGCGGTGTTCGGTCAGCGCACCGGGGGGGCCGGCGGGCTCCGGTGGTGGAGCCGGGGTGGCCGCTCGCTGGTGGCCGTGGTCGGCGGTGCAGGCACCCGTCATCAGCAGCGCCGCCACCGCCGCGGGCAGCATCCGGCGCAGCGCGCGGCGGCGACGGCCGCACGTCGAAGTGGTCATGTCCCTCGCAGCCTCCTTCCCAGCGATTTCCGGTTCTCGTTGAAGCGCCGAGACCCTACGCCTTCGGCGGCGGCCGGTCGAGAATCGAGACGGTGACGCGACCGCCGGTTCTGGTGCAGCACCCTGGTCTTGCGGAAATGAACAGGGCAAACTCCCCGCCGGCCGGTTCAAGTCCAGGTCGGCGCGAGGCAAAGCAGGGGGTAATCGCCGACATGGCGAGGGTGCGCATCCTGGCCGACGAACTGCGTCTTTCCTTGCTGGCAGCATTGGCAGGCGCCGTCGTCGGGATCATTGGCGGTGCTTTCCTGTCCGCCAGCGAGTGGGGTTGGCGAGCGTTCCGGCAGCTCGTCACTGCGGGTGGTGCGGGGGAGACGCTCGGAGAGGCGCTCGGCCTGCCGCTGCCCGGCTGGCTGGTCGGGGCGGTTGTGGCGGCGGCGGCGGTCCTCCTCGCCACCGCGATAACCCGCCGGTTTGCGCCCGAGGCCGCCGGCGGCGGCACCAAGGAGGTCGAGGGAATCGTCGAGGGTCGGCGTCCACCGGTCCGCTGGGCGCGGGTGCTGCCGGTGAAGTTCGTGGGGGCGCTGCTCGGCATCTCGTCGGGGCTGGGGGTTGGACCGGAAGGGCCGTGCATCCATATGGGCGGCGCCATCGGCACCATGGTCAGCCGCGGCGCCCGCCAGTCCGGCGAGGACGAGGCGGTGCTGCTGGTTGCCGGCGCCGGCGCCGGGATGTCGGTGGCGTTCGCCGCACCGCTGGGCGGCAGCCTGTTCGTCATCGAGGAACTGCGCCGCGGCCAGCCGCACAGCTTCATCGGCATCCAGGCGGTGCTCGCCGCCAGCGTCGCCGCGGTCGTGACCTCAAGCTTCGTGCTGGGCCGCGGTCTCGGCCTGCCGGTGCCGGTGCCGGCAATGCCGGGAGCCTTGGAGCTGGCGCTGATGGTGCCGCTGGCCGTACTCATCGGGTTGTTCGGCGTCCTGCTCAATGCGCTGATGATCGCCGCCGTCGACGTTTCCCACCTTATTGCCCGTCACCGCTGGTTCGTCCCGCCGTTGCTGGCCGGCGCCTGTGCCGGCGGGCTGGCCGCGGCGTGGCCCGATGCCGCCGGCAGCGGGACCGGTCTCGGCGTGCAGCTTGCGGAAATGCCGCCTGGCCTCGGCATGGTGCTGGCATTGCTGGCGGTGCGTACGCTGCTGTTCGTCTTCGGCTATAGCTGCGGCGTGCCGGCCGGCGTCTACGCACCGCAAGTCGCGCTGGGCGCGCTGCTGGGGATCGGCTACGCCTGGGTGTGCACCGCAATGCTGCCGGCGATGCCAGCCAGCGCTCAGACCTTCGTGATCGTCGGTATCGTGGCGCTGTTGACCGCTACCGGGCACGCGCCGTTGACCAGCATCGTCCTCGTCGTCGAAGCAACGCAGGCGGTGACGATGCTGCCGGCGCTGATGCTGGCGGCGGCGGTTGCCAATGTCACCACCATGCTGCTGAACGGCCGGCCGTTGCAGCGGATGCTGCTGGACCGGGCGCTGCACCTGCTGCCGACCCACCATTGGCATCATCGCAGCTGAACTGGCGCCAGCTCAGCTTTCTCCGATCAGCGCCAGCCAGTCCGGCTCGCTGAGGACGGTGACGCCGAGCTCGGCGGCCTTCTTCGCCTTCGATCCGGCATCGGCGCCGGCGACGAGGTAGTCGGTCCGCCGCGACACCGACGCAGCGACATTGGCGCCCAGCGCCTCCGCTCGCGCCTTCGCCTCGCTGCGGGTCATCCGCGACAAGGCGCCGGTGAAGACGATGGTCTTGCCGGCGAAGCTGCCGGCGCCGGCGGCCGGTCCGGCGAAATCCTCCGCCGCCACTTCGCCGTGCAGGTCATCGAGCACCACGAGATTGTGCGGCTCGGCAAAGAACGCGGTGAGGTCGGCGGCCACCGAGGGGCCGATGCCGTCGATGGCGTCGAGGTCGCGGGCGGCATCGGAAGTGGGATCCGCCGCCTCGGTCATCGCCCGCCGCCACGCCGACAGCGAGCGGTAGTGGCGGGCGAGCAGGCGCGCCGTCGCTTGGCCGACCTGCGGGATGCCGAGGGCATAGATGAAGCGCTCCAGCGGCACCTTGCGCCGCTGCTCGATCGCCGCCAGCAGGTTGGCAGCCGAGCGCTCGCCCCAGCGCTCGCGCGTGCGGATCGCCTCGGCATGATCCTTCAGGCGGAAGATGTCGGCGGGGCTGCCGATCAGCCCGTCGCGGCGGAAGGCCACGAGGTGCCGCTCGCCGAGGCCGTCGATGTCGAGGGCGTCGCGCGAGACGAAGTGCTTGAGCCGCTCGACCGCCTGTGCCGGACAGATGAGGCCGCCGGTGCAGCGGTTGGCGGCCGCGCCTGGTTCGCGCAGGACGGCACTGCCGCACTCCGGACAGGTGCGCGGAAAGACAAACGGCTGCGAGCCGGCCGGCCGCAGTTCCGGGACCACGGCGACGACCTGCGGGATGACGTCGCCCGCCCGCTGCACCACGACGGTATCGCCCTCGCGCACGTCCTTGCGGGCGATCTCGTCCTCGTTGTGCAACGTCGCGCGGGCGACGACGACGCCGCCGACAGTGACGGGCTCGAGGTCGGCGACAGGGGTGAGGATGCCGGTGCGGCCCACCTGCACGCGAATGGCGTTGAGACGGGTGCGGGCGCGCTCGGCGGGAAACTTGCGGGCGATCGCCCAGCGCGGCGCCCGGCTGACGAAGCCGAGGCGCTCCTGCCAGTCCAGCCGGTTCACCTTGAAGACGATGCCGTCGATGTCGTAGGGCAGCAGCGCCCGCTTGTCGCCGAGTTCCTGGCAGAAGCCCAGCATCTCCCCGGCCGTCCGACACAGCCGCGCTTCGGGATTGACAGGCAGATGCATTTTCTGCAGGCGGTCAAGGAAGCCCTCATGGGTTTGCGCCACCGGCTCGCTGACCTCGCCCCAGGCGTAGGCGAAGAAGCGCAGCGGCCGGCCGGCAGTGATGGCGGGATCGAGCTGGCGCAGCGAGCCGGCAGCGGCATTGCGCGGATTGGCGAAGATCTTGCCGCCGGCTTCACGCTGGCGTTCGTTCAACGCCAGGAAGTCGGCGCGGGTCATGTACACCTCGCCGCGCACTTCGAAGACGGCTGGGGCGCCGGGAATGCGTTCCGGAATGTCTCTCAGCGTCTGCAGGTTGGCGGTGACATTCTCGCCGGTGAAGCCATCGCCGCGGGTGGCGCCGACGGCGAAGCGGCCGTCCTCGTAGCGCAGCGAAATCGACAGCCCATCGATCTTCGGCTCGGCCATCATCTCCAGCGGCAGCGACGGATCGTCGCGCAGCTCCTTCAGGAAGCGGCGGACACCGTGGACGAACTCCAGCAGTTCGTCGTCGGTGAAGACATTGCCGAGCGAGAGCATCGGCCGCACGTGCTGGACGCGGGCAAAGCCGGGGGCCACCGGCGCGCCAACCCGGTGCGAGGGTGAATCGCTGCGGACCAGCGCCGGAAAGCGCGCCTCCAGCGCATCATTGCGCTGTCGCAGAGCATCATACTCGGCGTCGTCGACGACGGGGGCGTCTTCCTGGTGGTAGGCGCGGTCGTACGCCGCGATCTCCTCGGCCAGGGCTCGCAGCTCCGCCGCCGCCTGCTCCCCGGTCAGCTCCTCGACCGGGATGTCGCGCAGCGCGGGGATGGGCGGCCCGCTCACAACGAAGACCCGGCGAGGAGGCTGACGGCGGCAGCGCGCGCCTCCTCGGTGACCTCGGCGCCGGCCAGCATGCGGGCGATTTCCTCGGTGCGGCCGGCGTCGTCCAGGACCTCGACGGTGGTGCGCACGCTGGACCCGGCTTCCGCCTTGCTGATGCGCCAGTGGTGGTCGGCGCGGGCGGCGACTTGCGGCGAGTGGGTCACCACCAGCACCTGCATGTCCCCGGCGAGACGACCCAGGCGGGCACCGACGGCGGCGGCGACCGCGCCGCCGACACCGGCATCGACCTCGTCGAAGATCAGGGTGGAGACCGGGTCGGCACCGGCCAGCACCACCTTCAGCGCCAGGGTGAAGCGCGCCAGCTCGCCACCCGAGGCGATGCGGGCAAGCGGGCCCGGCGGCATCCCCGGATTGGTCGCCACCTCGAAGGCGATGCGGTCGGCGCCGAATGGGCCGGCGTCGTCGGGGGAGAGGGGCTCGATGCGGGTGGCAAAGCGCGCCTTGCCCAGCCGCAGCGGCGCCAGTTCCGCGGCGACTGCAGCGTCGAGCCGGCCAGCGGCGGCCCGCCGCCGCTCGCTGAGGGCGGTTGCCGCCTGGCGATATCCCGCTTCGGCGGCGGTCTCATCGCGGCGCAGCGCTGCGACCACCGCTTCACCGTCATCCAGCGCCGAGACCCGTCCCGCCATCTCGTCATGCAGCCGGGGAAGATCGTTGGCGGCGACGCCGTGCTTGCGGGCGAGGGCGCGCAGCGCGAACAGCCGCTCCTCGATCGTCTCCAGCTGGCGCGGATCGAGCTCGGCGTCGCTGAGGGTCTTCTCCAGCAGCGCGTGGCCCTCCACCGCCTCCGACAGCGCCCGGTCGAGGGCGGCGATGGCACCGTCAAGGCGGCCTTCCGCCTTGGCCGCCGTCCGTTGCAGGCTGCGCAGGGCGGAGCGCAGCGCGTCGATGGCGCCGCGGGCCGGGCCGCCGGCCAGCTCGCCGGCCGCCTCGTCGATCGCCTGGATCAGCTTCTCGGCGTTCATCAGCCGGCTGCGCCGGAGTGACAGCTCGGCTTCCTCGCCGGGCTGCGGTGCGAGGCGGCCCAGCTCGTCGAGGGCGTGGCGGATGAACTCCTCGTCGCGGCGGGCCTGGGCAAGGTCCGCCTCCGCTCCGGCCCGCGCCTCTGCCGCCGCTCGCCATGCCCGCCAAGTAGCGGTGCAGGCGACGACCTCGGTGCTCAGGCCGCCGTAGGCGTCGAGCAGCTCCCGGTGCACCGCCGGATCGAGCAGCCGCTGGTTGTCGAACTGGCCGTGGATCTCGACCAGCGCCGCCCCCAGCC
>JBDHSN010000058.1:0-17144 GCA_039808105.1 Rhodospirillales bacterium | reverse complement strand
AGGCCGGTGGCCTTGGCATGCACCGGCGCGCACTCCGGCGCCGGCCGGCGCCACTCCGAGATGCGCATGCGGATGCCCTTCTTGCGCGCCTCCTCGCTGAAGTAGGAGCCCCATTCCCACGCGGCGATGGCGACCTGGATCTTCGAGGATTGTGCCGACACCCCCATCATCTCGCTGCCGCGCCAGGCGATCGGCCGGACGTAGCCGTCGGTGATGCCGTTGGCGCGCAGCACCTCGTCGAAGGCGCGGTCGATCTCGTCCACCGCGAACGGCAGCTCGAAGCCGAGCTGCCGCGCCGAGAAAGCCAGCCGCTGTGAATGCTCGGTGAGCTTGAAGATGGCGCCGTTGTAGGCGCGCTCGCCCTCGAAGACGGCGGAGGCGTAGTGCAGGCCGTGGCTCAACACGTGCAGCTTGGCATCGCGCCACGGCACCAGTGCGCCGTTGTACCAGATGAACCCATCGCGATCGTGGTAGGGTTGAGCACCCATCGTTCCGAACCTTTCCCGGATCAGCCTGCGGCAGCAACAATCGTGCGCGCGGCAGCAATCGTTATTGCCAGCCGTATCATCTGCGGTCATATATGTCAATATCACTGCCATATCGCCGGCTTCCGGCGGAGGCATGTCGGCACCCTCGCCATGGCTGACCCAACGCTCTGCCCGCCCCAGCCCCCCGTTCTTTCCCCGGAAAGCCGCGCCGCCAGCCCGCGTCTCGCCGAGGTGCGGCTGCGCCAGGCGATCGAGCTGCTGTTCTTCGCCTACCGCGACTTTACCGGCGATGCCGATGCGCTGCTCGCCCGCTGGGGATTCGGCCGGGCGCACCACCGGGTGATCTATTTCGTGCGCCGGCAGCCGGGGATAACCGTGGGCGAACTGCTGGCGATCCTGCGCATCACCAAGCAGAGCCTCGCCCGCGTGCTCAATCAGCTCGTCGAGGAGGGGTTCATCGTCCAGCGTGCCGACGCCGGCGATCGGCGCCGGCGGCGCCTTTTCCTCACCGCCGAGGCGGAAGCGCTGGAGCGGACGCTGACCGAGCGGCAGGCCACCCGCCTCACCGCCGCTTTCGCTGCCGCGGGCGAGAGCGCCGCGCGCGGGTTTCTCGATGTGCTGCGGGCGATGATCGATGCCAGTCCCGGGCCTGCCGCGATATCGGCCGCCGGCGAGGACGGCGGCGAAGCGGAGGCGCGCAGAAGCATGGATGACGGCCGGCGGCTGCGTCTATAATCGCCCATGAGCCTGGAATCGCCGCATTTGCTGGTCGTCGACGACGATGCGCGGCTGCGCCGCCTGCTGGCGCGCTATCTCAGCGAGCATGGCTACCTCGTCACCACCGCCGAGAACGCCGGCGACGCGCGCGGCAAGCTCGGCAGCTTTGCCTTCGATCTCATCGTCCTCGACCTGATGATGCCGGGAGAGAGCGGCCTCGTCCTCGCCGCCGACCTGCGCAAGCGCTCCAGCGTGCCGATCCTGATGCTGACGGCGATGGGTGAGCCGGAGGACCGCATCGCCGGGCTCGAGGGCGGTGCCGATGACTACATGGTCAAGCCGTTCGAGCCGCGCGAACTGCTGCTGCGGATCGGCAACATCCTGCGGCGGACGCCGCAGGCGGATACCGTGCCGAGTGAGGTGCGGATGGGCGAGATGGTGTTCCTGCTCGACCGTGAGGAGCTTCGCTGCGGCGACGAGCCGGTGAAGCTGACCTCGGTGGAGACGGCGCTGATGACGGCCCTGGCGCGCCGGCCGGGGGTGGCCCTCAGCCGCGAGGAGCTGATCGAGCTGACCGGTGCCGCCGGCGGCGACCGCGCCGTCGATGTGCAGGTGACGCGGCTGCGGCGCAAGATCGAACGCGACCCGCGCGACCCGCGCTACCTGCAGACGGTGCGGGGTCGCGGCTACGTGCTGAAGCCGGACTAACCGCCGCCCGGGGTGCGATGCCATGCGCGGGTTGCTGAAGCGCCTGATGCCGCGGGGGTTGCTGGCCCGGGCGCTGCTGATCGCGGTGCTGCCGCTGATCCTGATGCAGCTGCTGTCAGCCTACCTCTTCTACAACAGCCACTGGGACCAGGTGAGCAAGCAGCTGTCGCTGGGGCTGGCCGGCGACATCGCCGTTCTCATCGACTCGCTCTCCGCCATGCCGGATCCGGCCAGCCGCGAGTGGCTGTTCGCCGAGGCGGAGAGCCAGATGGAGATAACCGCGCGGCTGGAGCCGGACGGCATTCTGCCCAACGAGCCGGGGCGGCAAACGGCGCTGGAGGGCGAGCTCCGCCGGGCGCTGCTGCGCAAGCAGATCACCAAGCCGGTGCGCATCGATGAGCAGACCCGCAAGGACCGCGTCGTCGTCCTCGTTCAGCTCGCCGACGGCGTGCTGCGGCTCGAGGTGCCGCGCACCCGGCTGTTCAGCTGGACGATCTATGCCTTCGTGCTGTGGACGCTCGGCACGACGCTGATCCTGCTCGGCGTCTCGACAATCTTCATGCGCAACCAGATCCGCCCGGTGCATCGGCTCGCGCGGGTCGCCGATGCCTTCGGCAAGGGGCGCGAGGTGGCGAACTTCAAGCCGCAGGGCGCCCGCGAGGTCAAGCTGGTGGCCGTCGCCTTCCTCGCCATGAAGAACCGCATCCAGCGCCAGATCGCCCAGCGGACCGCCATGCTCGCCGGCGTTTCCCACGACTTGCGCACGCCGCTCACCCGGATGAAGCTGCAGCTCGAACTGATGCCGGAGGATGAGGCGGTCACCGCGCTGCGCGAGGACATCCACGACATGGAGCGGATGCTCGGCGGCTATCTCGCCTTCGCCCGGGGCGAGGGCACGGAGAAGCCGAAATCGCGCGATCTTGCCGTCCTGCTGAGCGAGGTCGTCAGCCGGGCGCGCCGCGGTGGCGGCGCCGTCGAGCTGGAAACCCAGGGCGATCTGCGCATCCCGCTGCGGCCGAACGCCATCCGCCGGTCGTTCACCAACCTCGTCGAAAACGCGCTGCGGTTCGCCAATCAGGTCGCGGTGCAGGCGCGTCGCCTCGGCAGCGCCATCGAAGTCACCATCGACGACGACGGCCCCGGCATCCCCGTCGATCAGCGCGAGGAGGTGTTCAAGCCGTTCTTTCGGCTGGAGGCATCGCGCAACCCGGCAACCGGCGGCGTCGGCCTCGGCCTGACCATCGCCCGCGACGTCGTTCGCAGCCACGGCGGCGACATCTTTCTCGACGACTCGCCGCGGGGCGGTCTGCGGGTTCGGGTTCGCCTTCCCGTCTGACCGGCGGTGCTGCCGCCGGCCCCGCTCGCCGTCTCAGTCTGCTGCCGCCTTCAGCGCCGCCTGCCGGCGCCACAGCCAGAAGATGCAGGCCCAGCTCGCCGCCGTTCCGGCGAAGGCGGACAGGGCGCGCGCCCAGGCGGCGCCGGTGACATCGAACGACCAGATCAGCGGTATTCCGGCGGCCAGCGTCAGCACCGCGCGGATGCAGTTGGGGATGATCTTGAGATCGGAGCGCCCCTCCGCCGACAGGAAGATCGTCGGTGGATTGTTGAGGGCATCGAAGATCGGGATCGACGCGTAGATCAGCAGCAGCGACGTCGCCGGCATCAGATCGGCACCGAAGCCGACGCGGACCATCCAGTCGCCGAACAACACCATGACGGCGGAATAGGGAATCGCCACGACCAGCGTGGCGATGGTGAAACGACCCAGATCGCGCCGGCGGTGGGCGTGGGTCATCTGGTCGATGCGCTTCGAGACCATCGGCAGCATCAGCAGGTTGAGGCCGACGACGATCTGCAGGAAAGGGGCGATGAGGGTCTCGTTGACCTTCAGATAACCGGCTGCCTCGATCGGCAGCATCACGCCCGCCAGCAGGATGACGCCGCTGATGCTGATCTGGGCGATGGCGTTGGAGACCACGTTCCAGCGCGCGTAGCCCCAGGTTTCGCGGATGAAAGCGCGCCGCTGGGCGGTGCTCGGCCGCCTGAAACGGTGGAACAGGCGGAACGCCTGCACCGTGCAGACGACGGCGCCCGCGACCGACAGCATGATGTAAATGCTGACGAGATTGGCACCGCCGAAATACCAGAAACCGGCAAAGCCGAGGATGACCAGCGCGAGGTTGCCGAGGGATTGGATCAGCGCCTTCAGCGGCTGGTTCTCGATGTAGAACTGCCGGCGGATCAGCGACTGCATCAGGATGACGTTGCAGTAGAACAGCGCCGCCACCAGCGCCCACAGTGCCGTCGTGTTGATATCGCCCATCGCCTCCCAGACGACGCTGCCCAGCGCCAGCAGCATTGTCAGCCCGCCCACCAACACCAGCTCGGCGACCACCAGGAAGCACAGGTAGGCGCCAAGCTCGTCGCCGGCGCGGCGCGGCGCATAGATCGACATCGGCTCCAGCAGCGCGCTGAGGCTCAGGGCGCGCAGCAGCCGGACGACAACGTCGGTCATCGCGTAGATGCCGAGAATCTCCGGCCCCAGCACCCGGCCGACGAAAAGGCTGGTGGCAAAACTGGTGGCCGCAGTGCTGGCCTGGTCGCCGATGCTGGCGGCGGCCCTGCCGCCGAAGCGGGTGGCGCCGCGCAGGCGGCTTCCCTTCACCGGCGGCTTCTGCGGTTGGCTCGGAGCGTCCTTGCTGCTGTCATTCATCCTGACTGCTCGGAAGATCGCCCGCACGAACCGGCCGCACCGCAGGGGGCTGCTACAGGGGTCGCTCGGCGAGCGCCTCCGGGCAGCCATGCCGTTCGCAAAGACGGGGAGGATGGAAACCCAGGCTGTATCTGCGTCTGCGTCTTATACGGGATGCATGCGGCGGAGGGAAGGCGCGGGCTCAGGACAGGCACAACCTTGTGTACCCCCTCATCGCCCGCCATCCCTGATTCAGTTGACGGGAAGACGCAGTTCGCCTAGAGGGACGAGGCTGCTCTTAAGGGGACTTGCGATCGTTCGCGTTTGCCGCAGCCGGTCCGTGCACCGCGGGTGCAACGGCAACGGCGGCGATTCGCGCCGTGGAGGTTCAATGAAGGGAATAATCCTGGCCGGCGGGTCCGGGACGCGGCTCTACCCGCTGACCCGCTCGGTCAGCAAGCAGCTGATGCCGGTCTACAACAAGCCGATGATCTTCTATTCTCTGGCGACGCTGATGCTGGCGGAGATCACCGAGGTCCTGGTGATCACCCGGCCGGAGGATGCCGCGCTCTTCCGCAACCTGCTCGGCGATGGCAGCCAGTGGGGACTGCGCATCGCCTATGCCGAGCAGCCGCGCCCGGAAGGGCTGGCGCAGGCCTTCATCATCGGCGAGGAGTTCATCGCCGGCGAGCCGGCCTGCCTGATCCTCGGCGATAACCTCTTCTTCGGCCACGGGCTGCCGCCGCTGCTGCGTCGTGCCGCGGCGACGACGAAAGGAGCGGTCGTCTTCGCCGCTCCCGTGCGCAACCCCGAAGCTTACGGCGTCGTCGAGTTCGACGCCGGCGGCAAGGTCCTCAGCATCGAGGAAAAGCCGAAGCAGCCGCGCTCCGACTACGCGGTCACCGGCCTCTATTTCTATGATCCGGACGTGGTGGCGATCGCCAAGGGCCTGAAGCCGTCGCCGCGCGGCGAACTGGAGATCACCGACGTCAACAACGCCTACATGCACCGTGGCGATCTCGCCGTCGAGATCCTCGGCCGCGGCTTCGCCTGGCTGGACACCGGCACCTACGATTCGTTGCTGGAAGCCTCGCACTTCGTCCAGGTGATGGAGCATCGCCAGCAGCTGATGATCGGCTCGCCGGAAGAAATCGCCTTCAACCTCGGCTACATCGACGGCCCGCGGCTTGCCGAGCTTGCCGCGCAGTATCGCGGCAACGACTACGGCCGCTACCTGCAGCGTCTCGCCACCCACCCTTAAGACCGGAGACGCGCGATGAGGGTCGAGCAGACATCGTTGCCGGGCGTCCTGCTGATCGAGCCGAAGGTCTTCGGCGACAGCCGCGGCTTCTTTCTGGAGTCCTACCACCACCAGCGCTATGCCGAGGCCGGCATCGACGCCGTCTTCGTCCAGGACAACCACTCGCGTTCGTCCCACGGCGTCCTGCGTGGGCTGCACTACCAGGTCCGCCACCCGCAGGGAAAGCTGGTCTCGGTCGTCGCCGGCGAGGTATTCGACGTGGCGGTCGATATCCGGTCCGGCTCGCCGCACTTCGGCAAGTGGTTCGGCTGTGTCCTCAGCGCCGAGAATCACCGTCAGTTGTGGGTCCCGCCCGGTTTCGCCCACGGCTTCTGCACATTGTCCGAAACCGCCGATTTTTTGTATAAATGTACCGACTATTATCACCCGGAGGATGAGGGCGGGGTGCTGTGGAACGATCCCGACCTGGCGATCGCCTGGCCGGTCGCGTCTCCGGCGCTGTCGGCGAAGGACCAGTCGTTTGCCACGGTGGCGATGACGGAGAAGGAGCGGCTGCCAGTCTACTGAGAGCGGTGCGGAGTGATCCGCCAAGAAGAAGCTTAATGAGGCAATGATGGACGCATTTACGCCGAGGAATATCCTGCTGACCGGCGGCGCCGGCTTCATCGGCAGCAATCTCGTACACCTCCTGCTGGCAGAAACCGACGCGGCCCGGATCATCAATCTCGACGCCCTGACCTACGCCGCCGCGCCCGCCAATCTCGAAGGGCTGGTGACGCCGGAGCGCCATCTCTTCGTGCACGGCGATATCTGCGATGCCGCGCTGGTCGAGCGGTTGCTGCTGCAGCACGAGATCGACACCATCATCCACCTTGCCGCGGAAAGCCACGTCGACCGCTCGATCACCGGGCCGGCGGTATTCGTCTCGACCAACGTCGTCGGTACCTACACGCTGCTGGAAGCGGCGCGGCGGGTGTGGCTGGAGCAGCGCAAGCTCGGCGACGCCGGCTGCCGCTTCTGCCACGTCTCCACCGACGAGGTGTTTGGCTCGCTGCACGCGCACGACCCGGCCTTCACCGAGACCACGCCTTACGATCCGCGCTCGCCCTATTCGGCGACGAAGGCGGGCTCCGACCATCTGGTGCGCGCCTATCACCACACCTACGGGCTGCCGGTGGTGATGACCAACTGCTCGAACAACTATGGGCCGCGGCAGCACGCCGAGAAGTTCGTGCCGACGATCATTCGCTCCTGTCTCGCCGGAACCGGCATTCCGGTGTACGGCACCGGCAGCAACATCCGCGACTGGCTCTACGTCACCGATCACTGCCGCGCCATCGATCTGGTGGTGCGGCGCGGCCGGCTCGGCGAGAGCTACAACATCGGCGGCAACAGCGAACTCTCCAACATCGAGCTGGTGCGCCGAATCTGCGCCATGCTCGACGCGATGATTCCGGCGGCGGCGTCCTACGACAGCCTGATCCGCTTCGTCACCGACCGCCTCGGCCACGACTGGCGCTACGCCATGAACATCGACAAGATCGGCGGCGAGCTCGGCTGGTCGCCGGCGGAATCGCTGGAGAGCGGCCTGGAGAAGACCATCGCCTGGTACGTGGCGCGCGGCTCGGCGGTGCCGGCGGCAGCCTCCGCCAGCCGCTGAGTCCGGCGCATCGCCCGCGGACGCCGGCGGCGCGCTCAGCGGGCGCGGTTGAGGGCGGCGATCTCGTGGGCGCGGCCGAAACGCGACAGCAGTTCGGCGAACTCGGGGTAGGCATCGGCGATGCGCTGCTGATGGCGGAACAGCTCGACCAGCAGCGCGCCGTTCCGCCGCAGCATGTCGTCGGCCAGCCGCAGCATCAGCGCGTTCGGCCAGCTTCGCGGCCGGATGCGGCGCAGCTCGGCGAAGACCTCGGCCTCGCGGCCGGGATTGTGCTGCGCCATCAGGATGACCGCGGTGGCGGTCGAGCGCGAGACGCCGGCGTGGCAGTGGATCAGCATCCGCGCTGCCGTCTCCCCGCGCAGCTCGGCGCCGAGGGCGAGGATCGCCTGGACGTCGCTGCGCACCGGCGCCTGGTAGCCGTTCGCCCGCTCGACCACGTCGTCGAAGCGCCACAGCACCCGCCGGTGCGCCTTCCATGCCGCGAACTCCGCAGGATCGGGCCAGACCGGATCGAGGATGGAGACGACGTGGGTGAACTCCGTCTCGGCATGGCCGCACAGCTCGGCGAGGCCGCAGATGGTGATCGGATAGGGAAGCAGGGGTGTTTCGATCGTGCTGCTCATGGTCCCTCTGCGCGCGGCCCCTGGGCCCGATCCGTCAGGGCCGAACATCAGGGCCGATGGCACGGCAAAGCTGCCGCCTGCACTCCAACACCTGTGGATCCGGCCGCGCGAGGTCAACCGCCGGCCGCAGCCGGACTGCTTCGCACCGTCGCCGGGCGGGACGCCCGATCCCGCCGGTGCGCCGGCGGATGATTTTGCGGGAGGGGCAGCGCCGGATCCTGCCGGGGCGGCGGCGGCAGAGAGGACCGGGCTATTGGCCGCCGCCGTCTCCCAGGTACTGGCGCAACAGCTGCCGCCACTGTTCCGTTTCAAGGAATGATAAGATCGACTGGTTGATCTGCTTGCGGATCGGCGAGTGCGGCGGCAAGGCGAAGACGTAGTCGGCGCGCATGAACGGCTTGCCGACGACGGTGAGACGGTCGGCAAAGGTGTGGGCGATCTCGGAGAGGAGCACCGGTTCCGGGCCGACGAACGCCTGGATATCGCCCCGGCTGAGCGCCGCAAGCCCGTCGCCGAACCCTGGATAGCCGGTCGCCATCACCCCGAACTTGGTGCGCAGAAGCACCTGCGCCGATGAATCCTGAACCGCGCCGACCTTCGCATGGGCGAGGTCGGCGGGCCCTCTGATCCGGCCGGCGAGGCTGGTCACGGTGAGGGACGACGTCACCTGGGCGGTGAACAGCGCGATCAGCACGACGGCGACGAACATCCAGACGACGCCGATCAGCCGCCCGGCACGCGTCCGCGGCGCCTTGTCGCCGTAGCCGACGGTGGTCAGGGTTACCGCTGCCCACCACAGGCCGTCGGTGATGCCGCGCAGCGGCCGCCTGTCGAAGTGGTCCGGATTGACCTTGCGCTCGCACAGCCAGACCAGGACGGCGACGAGGAGCAGCAGGCCGATCAGCACACTGGTGATCTTGGCGGTGCCAACGGAGATGACGTCGATAAGGGGGGCGAGCCAGCCGCTGTTGCCGGTTGCGACCGGCACCGCGATGGCGAGACCGCTCGAATAGTAGGGATGGGTGAAGTCGACCAGCAGTTCCCGATCGGCGCTGGCGACCGCGGTCAGCACCGCCAGCAACGCATCGTTCCGAAGGCCGGCCATGAGGTCGGGAATCGCCATTTCGCGGAATTCGAAGCGCAGCCCCAGGTCCTGGGCGACGTGCTGCCAGAGATCGACGGCGATGCCCTGCCAGTTGCCGTCGGCATCGCGCATGGCGAACGGCGGCGCCGGCACCAGTCCCACCACCGGCACCGCCGCGGTGTCCGCCGTCTCCGCCGCCCGGCTGGGCTCGCCCGGCAGCGACATCAGCGCCAGCAAGCCGAGCACGGCGATGCCGAAAGCGCGGCGAAGACCCGGCCTCGCGGCCAACCGGCGCAAGCTGAGCATCGGCGTTCCACTCACCCCGGCTCGGGCCTCTCCAGCCATCGTCGCCCTAGTGCCCCAGTTGCGAGACGACCTCGCGCAGCGGCCGGTCCGATACCCGCACCATCCCGGCAAACGGGTCGGCCAGTTCCTCAATGAGAAAAATCGCCCCGGCGACCGAGAGCGTGCAGGCGAGCAGGAAAATCATCACCGTCGCGTTGCGCGCCGCGATGAGGCCGTAGCCGCCGAACAGGACGATCAGCCAGGTGACCACCACCACGAGGAAGGGCGGCGGCAGACTGGTCGTGCCCTGCACGTAGAGCTGGAACCGGGCCTGCGCCAGGTCCGCGGTGATGCGCAGCGCCTGCGCCTTCAGGAACTGCTGGACCCCGTCCTGCGGAGCAAGGCCGGTGACCTCGCGCAGGAATTCGCTCATCTGTGCCTCTGCTTCGCCGGGCGCGAGCGAGACCGGTGCCGAGCCGTCCGCCGGCCACAGCCGCTCCAGCATCACCTCGGCGGCTTGCCGCAGCAGGTCGCGCGGATGCCGCGTTTGCGGGCCGTATTCGGCGAGGGTCCGGTCGAGCAGCAGCACGTCGGCGGAAAGTTGCCGGGCCCCGGCGCTCTGCGCGTCGTAAGTGCCCTTCGCCGTCGCCACCAGCAGGCCGAGAACGAGGGCGACGAGCGTCGCAACCAGCCCCATGCACAGCTTGATGACGTCCCGCGCCTCGGAGCTGAGATGCGAATCGGGCAGGGCGCGGGCCGCCGACATCGCTACCAGCGAGCCGCCGAAGACGCAGGCCGCGACGATCAGAGCCAGCGCTGCCGCAACCATTCTGCACTCCCCACCGATCCTGCCGCTGTTCCCCCCGGCCGCCGGCGATCCCCGCTGTCGCTCCGCCGGGGCAACGGCACGCGGACGGCGCCGGCCATCGGCAGCAGACACTATCCGCCCGCGCCGCATCCGTCGATGAAATCGATGTCGCGGAACGCCGGAACAACGCGTCCTCTCCCCTCGCGGGAGAGGAAGGGGCCCGCCGCAAGCGGCGGGAAGGTGAGGGGGGAGCCCCCAGCCGGCCGGCTCTCAGCCGGGCGAGAGACGCAGCCAGAACACTCGTTGCCCGCCGCCACCCCGATCGGCACGGCCCCGGGAACGCCATCGCGAGCGGCCGATGCCACGCCCGGCGGGGAGCCATCGCGAGCGGCCGGCGGAGGGACGTCATCGCGAGCCGCAGGCGAAGCGATCCAGCTGCCTGCACCCCCCGGCCATGCTGGATCGCCACGCCCGCTGCCGCGGGCTCGCGATGACGCCGGGACAGCCACGCCACGCACTTCCCCGCTTTCGCAGCCTGATCGGCCGGAATAATACGCCTGCGGCTATTTCAGCCGACAGGCCACTCTCAAAAAGACTTAGAGTTAAACTCAAATTGCGTCGTCAGTGAAATAGCGCTATACTGACCCGTCCAAAACGATCGAGATGTCGTCACGGCAACCATTGATTCCCGTGGTAGTGGAATATAAGAGAATGGCTGTTCTAATTTTTGGTGTAACTGGCTCGTTATCGAGCTTTTGACCCAGATGTAGTGGGGTTTTCCTTTCTATAAACTTCAATTGCCCACGGTCAGACCGCGTCTCTGTGGACAAAGACAGTGGAAGTGTCAAATGAAAGGTAAAATATCCTTTCTCGTGACCAGCAGAATGCTGCTGGCGGGCTGGACGTTGGGTGCAACCGCGACCTCGTTGGAGGCTGCCACCTTTAAAGTCAACACCCAACTTGATTCGCACAATACGGGTAGAAATTGCGCTAAAGGCAGTGGCAGTTGTTCATTGCGATCAGCTATTGAAGAAAATAACGCCCGCTCCGCATTTCCAACACAAATAATTATTATTCCGCGCGGAGTCTACAAGCTCACTTTGGAAGATCAGTTAGAGATCAAAAATAACGTAATTATTCGTGGCGCCGGACCGGATGTAACTGTTATTGATGGAAATAATACATCGCGAGTGTTAATGATATCTCCCCGTTCTGCCGCTACACCTGGCAGCCCCAGTATCATAAATATCTCTGGAATAACTATACAGCATGGAAATAGTGGAATTGAAAATGGTTCCGGTATTTACGTCAAACCCATGACCGCCGTATCATTGGATAATAGTCTCGTAGTCGATAATATAAATTCAGTTGGTGGTGTCGGTATAATGAATAATGGTGTTCTTGACATATCCAGAAGCACAGTATGTGGTAACCGTAGTACAGGTCGCGGCGGTGGGGTCACAGGAGCGGGAGGCGGAATTTACAGTGGCCGGGTTTCGGGGCAAACCACAGAACCATATCTCACCATAACCGACAGTACGATTAGCAATAATACAGCGGTTCGCGGCGGCGGCATTTACATCGGCTCGGGGACCGTGGATATCATTAATAGCACGATCAGCGGCAATATCGCCTCGATAGGCGGCGGAATTGAGAATTTTGATGTGCTGAACATTAGCTTTAGTACCATCACGAACAATGTCGCCGGCCGCGTTACCGCGGAGCCGAAGGAAAGATATAGCGGCGGAGGAATCCGTAATTTTGGCGAGTTTGGCGGGCAAGTTAATATCGGTAACTCGATTCTTGCCGGTAACAGCGACGGTCGCTTGCCGTCCGACCCGTTGTTTTCGCCTGATTGCTTTAGCGACCAGCCTTTTACATTTACATCGTTTCGCGGTAATATACTCGGAATTAATACTAACTGTAATATGAGCGATACCATCTTTGATGGCACGCCCTTTGACCAGGTTGGTACCAAAAGCGATCCCCTCAATCCTGGGCTCAACGGGCTGTCCTACTACGGCGGCCCCACCATGACCCACGCTTTACTCTCGGGTAGTCCTGCCATCGATCACGGCACAGGCGTGACGAGTGCCACGTTCTTTGATTGCCCGACGACCGATCAGCGCGGCGGAGGACGCGGAGGAGCGCGCGGTACCGGTAAGGCTTGTGACGTTGGCGCGTTTGAGTACGCATTTTGGGGGCGGTGAGGGTCTACGCTTTAGTAAGGGTGCCTGTCCTCCGCCCCTGAGGGTTTTTTGTCGAGACTGCCGACGAGTATGAGGGCCACCAAACAAACAGACTTCAGATAAATTGTCGAAACGACATGTTATCGACGGGAGGTCATGATGCGGAGGAAAATACAGGTCGCATCCCTTATCTCAATATTGGCCGTCGGGTCGGTCAACATCATGCCAGTAGCCGCAAACGATCAGCTCCCGACCGGGTCGGTAAAAAATAAAACGTATACTGTCTGGGTATCGCAGGGGTTTTCCTCCAGGCCGTTTGAGCCATTCAATGATTGCTTCCGCTTCACTGACCAGCAATTGTGTATAGCGGGGTGCGGCGGAGAATGCGGGCCGCTTACCGAGGTTCCGTTGTTGGGTATATGGCAAGCCAAAGTCTCTTGCGGCGGGTTGAACCTCGTGTTCATCGGCACCGCCTTGCGCGGCCCAAATAAAAACGTGCTTGGCGGATCCGCCGTAGGTTGGACCCAACACACCAATTTTGGCGTGGAAGGCGTCGTGGATTCAGCTTGCGAAGCTTCGCGCCGAAGCGTCTCCCCCTATAGGATGCCGTAACCAGCCTTGACCGTCGGGACACCCCATCCTACCGAAGCATCAACAGGCAATCGGGAGCCGGCGGCGAAGTGATCCGGTTGTCTCCCCCCGGTAATGCTGGATCGCTACGCCCGCTGCCGCGGGCTGGCGATGGCGCCGGGACGGCCACGCCGTCATCGCGAGCGCAGGCGAAGC
Source organism: Rhodospirillales bacterium (assembly GCA_039808105.1). Lineage (GTDB taxonomy): Bacteria > Pseudomonadota > Alphaproteobacteria > Rhodospirillales > Defluviicoccaceae > Defluviicoccus. The sequence goes on along the minus strand of JBDHSN010000058.1, from coordinate 3,843 downwards.
GATCCAGATGCCTCCGCCCCCCGGTAATGCTGGATCGCCACACCCGCTCCCGCGGGCTCGCGATGACGCCGAGACAGCCAAACGTCATTGCGATGACGCACCCGCGGTTTGGCGGAGCCGGCCCGTCGGCGGTAGACTGGCCTAACGACAGGCTGACGAAGGCATCGCATGATGGAGCGATCGCCCACGTTCGTATCGATGCCCGAAGGCCTCTATCTGGCAACCTCGGACGCGGTGCAGGGACTGATGGCGCACCATCACCCGGACGCTGGCGATCGCCCGCACCGTCACCCGCCGGCTGCTGGCGGCACAGGCAGAAAGCTGAGCTAGACTAGGGCGTATCGGCGCTAAGGGACAAGTTTTTTCAGACCAGATTTTCCTCCCTTGAGAATTGCGGGTCGGAAGATCGTCCGATTCTCTTCTATAAGTCTTCTCACTTTATCGTCGTCAAGACTGGGATCGATACGGCTCCGGATTCTGTCAAAGCTCACATACTGATAACCCCTCTGCCGCAAGTAGGCGAGGATAGACTTCACGATGGGATCCTCGTGCGGGGCCGGTGCCACGGCGGTTCCAGCCTGGATGTCCTCTTGCGGAGTAGCGTCTGTGTCGATTTCTCGAATACGCTCGATGAGCATGTTCCACGGTAGTGCACTCGGAACAGAAAAATCCAGATACTGGATGGGTTCGAGACGTGGATGAACTTTGCAAATGTCCAGTCGCAGAGGGACGAGTGTCTTGCCCTTACCAAGTCCGAAAGCCCACTCGAAGGTCACGTAGGACGAACTCACCGAATGTTCGCTCAGTGCAATGAGGACTGCAACCGAATCCGAGATGCCGCGTTCGATGCTGTCACGCCAATCACTGCCAGCTCGAAGTTGTCCTTGATCCCGCCAGAGAGTGACTCCAGCTTCGCCGAGCTTAATGCCAGCAAGCTCAGCGAAATAGTGATCTTTCGTCGAATAACTCAGGAATACTGTCGGCATAGTGGCCCTCCCTCACGACGTCGCTGTGCCGCTAAAACCAAAGAGCGAATGCGCACCCGCTCCATCATGGGACCAACTACGCCCCGCAGGCAGCAAGAACCATCGTGTCCTGCAAAGCAAACCCTGACTAAGCAAACCCTGACCCACGCATGTGGACGCCTCGAGAACGCGTTGGTGATTTGGGCTCAACGCTCGGTCGGCGCCTCGTCAACTGTATCGGCGATCCCAGACCGGCGCAATCAAGCGGCCGCTCTCGCCACGGTAGACCCGCGGCAGGTTTCGGCCTATGCCATCCCCTATGCGCCGTCTCCTGCCGCTGCTTGCGCTGTTGATGCTGCTGGTCACCGCCGCCCCGCCCGCTCATGCCGGGCGCGAGGTGCTCACCATCGGCATCGGGCAGTATCCGGCGTCGCTGCATCCGTCGATCGAATCGATGGTGGCGCGCTCGTACGTGCTGGGGCTGGCGCGGCGGCCGTTCACCGTCTACGACGCCGACTGGAAGCTTGTCTGCATGCTGTGCACCGCGGTGCCGACGCTGGAGAACGGCGGCGCCTGGACCGAGACGACGCCGGACGGCAAGGACGGCATCGCCGTGCGCTACACCATCGCCGCGGGCGCCGCGTGGGCGGACGGCAAGCCGGTGACCAGCCGCGATGTCGTCTTCACCCGCGAGGTCGGCCGCCATCCGCGCTCGGGGGTAATGCCGAAGGAGTTCTGGCGCAGCCTTGCGAAGATCGACGTCGAGGACGAGCGCACCTTCGTCCTGCACTTCGACCGCCGCCACTTCGACTACAATGCCATCAACGACTTCGAGCTGTTGCCCGAGCACATCGAGGCCGCCGCCTTCGCCGAGCCCGACGCCTATCCGACGCGCACCCGCTACGCCACCGATCCGACCAACCCCGGCCTCTACAACGGCCCCTACCGCGTCGCCGAGGTGGCGCCCGGCGCGTACATCGTGCTGGTGCGCAACGCTTCCTGGAAGGGGCCGGCGCCGGCGTTCGAGCGCATCGTCGTCCGCGCCATCGAGAACACCGCGGCGCTGGAGGCGAACCTTTTGTCCGGCGCCATCGACATGATCGCCGGCGAGATCGGCCTGACCCTCGACCAGGCGGAGGCGCTGCAGGCGCGCCACGGCGGGCGCTACCAGGTGATCTTCAAGCCCAGCCTCGCCTACGAGCACATCGACCTCAACCTCGACAACCCCGATCTCGCCGACGTGCGGGTGCGCCAGGCGCTGCTGCTGGCACTCGACCGCGAGGCGATCAGCCGCCAGCTGTTCGCCGGCCGCCAGCCGGTCGCCGACAGCAACGTCAGCCCGCTCGACCGCATGGCCGACCCCGGCGTGCGCCGCTGGCCGTACGATCCGGGCGCGGCGGCGGCGCTGTTCGCCGCGGCCGGCTGGGGCCGGCTGGTGAACGGCGTGCGCGTCGATGCGGCCGGCCGGCCGCTGCGCGTCGAGCTGATGACGACGGCGGGCGACCGCACCCGCGAGCTGGTGCAGCAGGTGCTGCAGAGCCAGTGGAAGGCGGCCGGCATCGACGTGCGCATCCGCAACCAGCCGGCGCGCGTCTTCTTCGGCGAGACGGTGAGCCGCCGCCAGTTCGGCGCGATGGCGCTGTTCGCCTGGTTCAGCGCACCGGAGAGCGTGCCGCGGACGACGCTGCACTCCAGCGAGATCCCGACCGAAGCCAACGGCTGGTCGGGACAGAACTACACCGGTTTCCGCAACGCCCAGATGGACGGGCTGATCGAGGCGATCGAGACCGAGCTCGACGAGGGCAGGCGGCGGGCGCTGTGGGCGCAGCTGCAGGTGCTCTACGCCGAGCAGCTGCCGGCGCTGCCGCTGTGGTGGCGGGCCAATCCCTTCGTCCTGCCGGCGTGGCTGGACGGCGTGCGGCCGACCGGGCACCAGTATCCGACGACGCTGTGGGTCGAGGAGTGGCGGACGCGCTGAGCCGCCGGTTGCGTTCCGCGTCCCCTCATCGCGTCAAGTTCAAGCTGCTGGGAACCACGGCGGCCGATCCCCATTATCGCTCGAAGCACCAAACGGCTGCCGTCGGCAGGGAGGCGGCCGCCGGAACGTCCATGAAAGACCGGAAAGGCGCGCAATGACCAACGATCCGCTGTGGTATAAGGACGCGATCATCTATCAGCTGCACGTCAAGGCCTTCCTCGACGCCAACGGCGATGGCATCGGCGACTTCGCCGGGCTGGCGCAAAAGCTCGACTATCTTGCCGACTTAGGCGTTACCGCCGTCTGGCTGCTGCCGTTCTACCCGTCGCCGATGCGCGACGACGGCTACGACATCGCCGACTACCGCGACGTCAACCCGGCGTTCGGCAGCATCCGCGACTTCCGCCACTTCGTCCGCGAGGCGCACCGGCGCGGGCTGAAGGTGATCACCGAGCTGGTGATCAACCACACCTCCGACCAGCACCCGTGGTTCCAGCGGTCGCGGCGGTCGCGGCCCGGCTCCAGCCAGCGTGGCTACTACGTGTGGAGCACCACCAACCAGCGCTATTCCGGTACCCGCATCATCTTCTGCGATACCGAGAAGTCCAACTGGACATGGGATGCGGAGGCCAAGGCCTATTACTGGCACCGCTTCTTCTCACACCAGCCGGACCTGAACTTCGACAACCCGCGCGTCTTCGTCGAGGTCACCCGGGTGATGCGCTTCTGGCTGGAGGCCGGCGTCGACGGCCTGCGGCTGGACGCGGTGCCCTACCTCGCCGAGCGCGAGGGCACCAACAACGAGAACCTGCCGGAGACGCATGCGGTGCTGCGCCGGCTGCGGCAGTGGCTCGACGGCCACTATGGCGACCGGATGTTCCTCGCCGAGGCCAACCAGTG
>JBDHSN010000057.1:0-17189 GCA_039808105.1 Rhodospirillales bacterium | reverse complement strand
TGGCTACTTCGCGTGATGATATATGCAGCTGTTGAGCAGTCCGCTGGCCGCGGTGCGCGCGGCATGCGCCGGCCTGAGAGGCCGACTCAACGCACTACGACGTATCGTCATGCCGGGGCTTGTCCCCGGCCACCCACGTCTTGCGGCAGGCAAAGTCACCACATGGGTGCGCGGAACAAGTCCGCGCACGACGAGGACAGTTTCTCTAACACGTTGATTTTACTTACATCATTTTCGGGCAAGCTCTGAGCATCGGCAGCGCGCCTGGATGTCGATGCTTGCTGGTGCCGGGTCGTTCGGTGGGGGAAAGCCGACGCCGGCGATCCGCGCGCATCCACGCGCGCCGACGCCCCAGGGCGCCGTCGCCTTGGCGATCAGCCTCGCCGGTGCCGGCTTGGTCTCGGAACGGGACTGGCAGTCAGGCGGGCGGCAGCGAGAGCACGGTCGTCGCGGCGCCGTCGCGCTCCCACCCCTGCACCCGCAGGGCGCCGGTGGCAGCGTTGGCGATGACCGCCAGCCGGGTGGTGGGGTTCAGGACTGGCGGCTGCAGCCAGGCAAAGCCGTCGGCCGCACCGCAAAGGGTTTGGTGCATGTCCGATTGCCGGCCGCGGCTGTCATAGCCGCGGTCGTATCCTTCGACAGCGAAGCCGGTCCAATGGTTGGCGACGCTGACCGGCGCCGGCCTGACCGCGGCGGCGCCCTCGCGGCGCTCGATCACGCAGCCTTCATCCGCCCGGATACCGGCGAGGGAGAAGAATGCCGGCGCGCACAACGGCGTCTCGGTCAGCATCCGCCGCGCCTCGCCGTAGCTGGCGCATTGGTCGAAGACCCGGCGCAGCAGGTGCGACGGCGGCAGGCCGGAGCTGCGCCACAGCCGGCACCGTGCGATCACCCAATCCACCGGCCGCAGCCGGGTGAGCTTGCGCAACGGCGGCTGGTTGATGGCGGCACAGAAGCGACCCGGCGCGAGGCCGGTGAGCACGCCGGCGTATCCGGGCCAAGTGACGTTGTAGTAGGCGCCGACGCTACCCCGCTGACGGGCGACGACGACGGCGCGGCCGAGGCCGGGAAGCGGCCAGTCGAGGGTTCGCAGCAGCCGCATCCCCGTCCCGCCAGGGTCGGCGGCGATGCCGGCAGTGCAACTCCATTCGTAGGACATGTTGAGCAGCGCCGCACCGGGCTCTCCCAGCCGGCGGCCGACGGCCTCGATCTCCGGAAGGTAGGGATTGCCGCTGCGCCGCAACCAGGCCAGCGTCGCTCGGTCGCCCACCGCCATCACCAGCCTGCCGTAGCGGCGGCGACCGCCTTCGATCAGCATCGCCAGCCGGTCGGGCGCCAGTTGCATCAGCGCTTCCGCGGCGGGCGCCTCGACGTCGAGCAGCGGCACATCGACCAGTACCGCGCCGTCCCCGCCCTTGCCGTGATGATCGCCGTTGCGCACTGCCGCACCTTGATTGCCGCGCTGCCCTTGCCGGGAGCCTCCTGGCACCGTTATAGCACGCACGCGCCGTGCTTCCCCCTCGCCCTGCCGGACCGGTGCCGACCCAAGAAGATCAAAGGCGAAACAAGCGATGATTCCACGCTACAGCCGGCCCGAGATGACGGCCATCTGGACCCCCGAGAGCCGCTTCCGCATCTGGCTGGAGATCGAAGCCCATGCCCTCGACGCCCAGGCCGAACTGGGCGTCGTGCCCCGGGAAGCCGCCGCCGCGGTCTGGGAGCGGGGTGCCTTCGAGGTGGCGCGGATCGATGCGATCGAGCAGGAAACCCGCCACGACGTCATCGCCTTCCTCACCAACCTCGCCGAGCACGTCGGCCCGCAAGCGCGCTTCGTCCACCAGGGGATGACCTCCTCGGACGTGCTCGATACCTGCCTTGCGGTGCAGCTGGCGCGAGCGGCGGACATCCTGCTCGCCGACATCGACGCCCTGCTGGCGGCGCTGGAGCGGCGGGCCCGGGAGCACAAGCTCACCCCCACCATCGGCCGCAGCCACGGCATCCACGCCGAGCCGACGACGTTCGGGCTGAAGCTGCTGGGCTACTGGGCGGAATGGCGGCGCAACCGCGACCGCCTGCTCGCCGCCCGCCGCGAAATCGCGACCTGCGCCATCTCCGGCGCCGTCGGCACCTTCGCCACCATCGATCCGGCAGTGGAGCGCCATGTCGCCGCCAGGCTCGGCCTCACCATCGAGCCGGTCTCGACCCAGGTGATCCCGCGCGACCGTCACGCCATGTTCTTCGCCACGTTGGGCGTGCTGGCCAGCTCGCTCGAGCGGCTTGCCGTCGAGATCCGCCATCTGCAGCGCACCGAGGTGCGCGAGGCGGAGGAGTTCTTCGAGGCGGGGCAAAAGGGCTCGTCGGCGATGCCGCACAAGCGCAACCCCATCCTCACCGAGAATCTCACCGGCCTTGCCCGCATGGTCCGCGCCGCCGTCGTCCCGGCGCTGGAGAACGTCGCCCTCTGGCACGAGCGCGACATCTCGCACTCCTCGGTCGAGCGCTTCATCGGCCCCGACGCCACCATCACCCTCGACTTCGCCCTGGCGCGGATGGCCGGCGTCATCGACAAGCTGCTCGTCTATCCGGAGGCGATGCGCGCCAATCTCGACCGGCTGCGCGGCCTTCTGTTCTCGCAGAAGGTGCTGCTGGCGCTGACCCAGGCCGGCATGAGCCGCGAGGACGCCTACCGCCTGGTGCAGCGCCACGCCATGGCGGTGTGGAACGGCGACGGCAGCTTCCTTGAGCGCCTGCAGTCCGACCCGGAGGTTACGGGCCTGATTAGCGAGGCCGACCTTGCCGCGCTGTTCGACCTGACCGCCTACCTCGCGCAGGTCGACCACATCTTCGGGCGCGTGCTGGGCGCGGCATGACAACGCCGGCCCCAGCGGGCGAGCCGGACTTGGCGCCGGCCGACGACCCGCCGCTGCAGCGCTGAGCGCATCCGGGCCGGGAAGAGACGAATCAGCCGCCGACCTGGACGTGGTCGTTGCCGAGGGGGGTGGGGTAGTCGGCGGCGATCTGCTCCATCGCGGCGGCCTCCGCCTCCGCCAGCGCCGCACGCACATCGAGCTCGGCGAGGCCGGCACCCTTCGCCGCCATGTCCTGCATCACCTTGTCGGCGACATCGAGATGGCCCGGCATCTCCAGATCAAGCCTGACCAGCGCCCGCGCGTACGCCAGCGCCGCGCCGTCCACCAGCCCCAACCGTTCCGCCGCCCATAGCCCGAACAGCTTGTTGCGCCGGCTGCGCACCTTGAAGCGCAACTCCTCGTCCAGCTTGAACTTGGCCTCGTAGCTCTGCTCGATCTCGCGAAACTTGTCGGTCATGCGTTGGTTCTCGGCGACCCGCTTCCGGCCGTCATCGGCGACGACCACCTTCACTTCAGTCTAGAGTTGCGGCAACGGCGGTGCAACCCGGAGCGCACACTGCAACCACAGCGCGGGGAAACGGAGGGTTCTTCATGTGTACGGTGATCGTTCTGCGGCGTTCCGGACATACCTGGCCGCTGCTGCTGGCGGCCAACCGGGACGAGCTGGCGCAGCGGCCGTGGCGGCGGCCGGCCCGCCACTGGCCGGCCCACCCCGAGGTGATCGGCGGCCTCGACGTCACCGGCGGCGGCACCTGGCTCGCCCGCAGCGACCGCGGGGTGATCGCCGCCGTACTCAACCGCATCAACACCCTCGGGCCGGCGCCGGGCCGGCGCAGCCGCGGCGAACTGCCGCTGCGCGCTGCAGGGGCGGCGAGCGCCCGCGCCGCCGTCGCCGCCATCCGCGCGCTCGATCCCCGCGCCTTCCGGCCGTTCAACATGGTCCTTGCCGATGCCGACGACGCCTTCTGGATTCGCGCCACCGACGGCAGCGATGCCGACGCACCGGCGGCGGAAATATTCATCGAGGCGCTGCCGCAGGGCCTCTCGATGATCACCGCCTACGACCGCGACGACCCCCGCTCGCCGCGCATCCGCCGCTACCGGCCGCTGTTCGCTGCCGCATCGCCGCCGCGCCCGGAAGACCACGACTGGCAGGCGTGGATCAGCCTGATGGCGGCGCGCGAGGCGGATGACGGCGCCGGTCCCGGGGGCGCGATGACGGTGGTCACGGCGAGCGGCTTCGGGACCGTCTGCGCCTCGCTGATGGCGCTCCCCGCCGAGCGCCGCGCCCGGCCGCCGGTGTGGCTGTTCGCCGACGGAAGACCGGGGGAACAGCCGTTTGTTCCGGTCGAGGCCTGAGCATCCCCTCGCCCGGCTGCTTGCCCGGCGCCGACCGTGGTACGATTGTATCGACGGCGGACAGTTGATATATCACGTGCGCTCCTGCCGACGGCGGTGACGCGTTTCCAAGGACAGCGACCATGCCGCGACGCAGACAGATTTTCGAAGGCAAGGCCAAGATTCTCTACGAAGGGCCTGAGCCCGGCACGCTGGTGCAGTACTTCAAGGACGAATCCACGGGCCTGAACATCAAGAGCAAAGGAGTGATCACCGGCAAGGGCGTCCTCAACAACCGTATCTCCGAATATCTGATGATGCGGCTGGGCGAGATGGGGGTGCCGACTCACTTCGTTCGCCGGCTCAACATGCGCGAGCAGCTCGTCCGCGAGGTCGAGATGATCCCGGTCGAGGTGGTCGTCCGCAACTTCGCCGCCGGCACGTTCGCCGACATCTTCCGGATGAGCGAGGGAACGCCGCTGCCGCGGTCGATCGTCGAGTACTACTACAAGTCCGACGATCTCAATAATCCGATGGTCTCGGAAGAACACATCACCGCCTTCGGCTGGGCGACGCCGCAGGATCTGGACGAGGTGATGTCGCTGTCGCTGCGCATCAACGACTTCCTCAGCGGCCTGTTTCTCGGCATCGGCATGCGGCTGATGGACCTGACCGTCGAATTCGGCCGGTTGTGGGAAGACGACCAGGTGCGCATCGTCCTCGCTGACGAGATCTGTCCGGATTCGTGCCGGCTGTGGGACATCCGCACCAACCGGCGGCTGGAGCGGGAAGGCCCGGAGGAGGATTTCGGCAAGCTTGCCGACGCCTACCAGGAGGTGGCGCGGCGCCTCGGCATCCTGCCGGAAAGCGGCCCGATCGACATGAAGGGCCCGGAGTCGATGCAATGAGGGCGGTGCGGAAGGAGCCATCGGGGTGCTGAAGGCAAAGGTGCACGTGACCCTGAAGCCGGGGGTTCTCGACCCGCAGGGCAAGGCGGTCCAGCACTCGCTGGCGGCGCTGGGCTTCCACGGGGTGGAGCAGGTGCGCCAGGGCAAGTACATCGAGGTCGATCTTGCCGACGGCAGCCGCGAGCAGGCGCGCGCCACCCTCGACGCCATGTGCCGGCAGCTGCTGGCCAACACCGTCATCGAAGACTACACGATCGACATCGCCGAATGAGAGCCGCCGTCATCGTCTTTCCGGGGTCTAACTGCGACCGCGACGTGGCCCTGGCGTTGCGGCAGGTGAGTGGCCGTGCCCCGGCAATGATCTGGCACCGCGAGAGCGAGCTGCCGGCTCTTGACCTCATCGTCGTCCCCGGCGGCTTCTCCTACGGCGACTACCTGCGCTGCGGCGCGATCGCCGCCCATTCGCCGGTGATGCGCGCGGTGCGCGAGCGGGCGCAGGCGGGCGTGCCGATCCTCGGCATCTGCAACGGCTTCCAGGTGCTGACCGAGGCGGAACTGCTGCCGGGGGCGCTGCTGCGCAACGCCGGCCTGCGCTTCGTCTGCAAGGATGTGTTCCTGCGCGTCGAAACCGAAGGCACGCCATTCACCCGCGGCTACCGCGCTGGACAGGTCATCCGCCTGCCGATCGCGCACAACGAGGGCAACTACTTCACCGACGCCGAGACGCATACGCGGCTGGAGGGCGAGGGCCGCATCGCCTTCCGTTACTGCGATGCCGAAGGCGCCGTCGGTGCGCCGTCGAACCCCAACGGCTCGCTCGCCGGCATCGCCGGCATCATCGACGAGCGCGGCCGGGTGCTGGGAATGATGCCGCACCCCGAGCGCCTTGCCGATCCACAGCTCGGCGGTACCGACGGCCGGGCGATGTTCGAGGGCCTCCTCGCCGCGGTCGGCTGAGCTGCCCGTCCCTGCGCCGACCGGCCTTCCCGCCGGGGGGCCCTCAGCCGGAGACTTCGCTTGGCGGCACCGCCGGGTGCGGCTGCTGCTCTTCCTCTTCCGGAATCATCAGCACGCCTGAGTTGTAATCGTAGTCGAAGATCTCGGCGTAGCGGCCCCAGCCGATGATCGTCTCCAGCACCCGCTGCGATTCATCCGCGGTCAGATAGTCCTGCAACTCCTGCAGAAACCGGTCTTCCGGGGCACGGTGATCGCGACGCTCGTCCAGCACCCGGCGGATGTGGGCGGCGAGCGGGATGCTGCGCAGCAGGTGCTCGGCGAAGATGCGCTTGCGTTGCGCCGGCTCGGCCTCGACCAGGGCGAAGCCGGCGCGGGTCAGAAAGAAGTCGCCGGCGGCGATACGGGCAAACCCCAGCACTTTCAGGCCTTCGAACAGGTGGAACAGGACATCGTCGGAAAGCTCGGTCTCCTCGGCCAGCGCCGGCAGGTCGGCGCGACCCTCGAACGGCCGCTCGGCCACCGTCTCCAGCAGCTCGATCATCCGGCTGGACGGCGTATCCGGCAGGCGGTAGCCGATACCCAGCGGCTCCATCGCCCCGCCGATGGCGCGGGCCGAGGTGGTCATCAGGCCGTAGACCTCATCGACGATCTGCCGGAACGCCGGCGCGTCGGGATCGCGCGGGTGCTCCAGCGCCACCGGAATCTCGGCGCGGACGCGGCCGGGATCGGAGGAGAACACCAGCACCCGGTCTGCCATGAAAACCGCTTCCTCGATGTTGTGGGAAACGACGAGAATGCCCTTGGTGGCGATCCGCTTCTCCTGCCAGAGTTCCAGCAGATCGGAGCGCAGGGTCTCGGCGGTCAGCACGTCGAGGGCGGAAAACGCCTCGTCCATCAGCAGGATGTCGGGATCCATGACCAGGGCCCGCGCGAAGCCGACCCGCTGCCGCATGCCCCCCGACAGTTCCTTGGGATAGGCGCCCTCGAAGCCGTCGAGCCCGATCATCTCGATGACGGCGGCAGCCTTCTCCCCCCGTTCGGAGCGCCCCATACCCAAGGCCTCCAGGCCAAGCTCGACGTTGCCCTGCACCGTCAGCCACGGAAACAGCGCAAAGCTCTGGAACACCATCGAGATGCCCCGCACCGGGCCGCTGATGGGAGCGCCGCGATAGGAGAGTTCGCCGCCATCCGGCCGCACCAGCCCCGCCATGATGCGCAGCAAGGTGGACTTGCCGGACCCCGAGCGGCCGAGCAGCGAGACGATCTCGCCCTCGTCGAGGCGGAAGTCCACGCCTTCGAGGACCGTGCGCTCATTGCCGTCGGGCGTCCGGAAGCCCTTGCGAACGCCGATGAGGTTCAGCAGCGGGCGGATGTCGTCAGCCGGCATGCAGCCGCTCCGCCGCCAGATCATACAGCCGGCGCCAGACGAACCGGTTGAACAGCATCACGAACAGGCACATCACGGCGATCCCGAGGGCCACCCGCGGAAAGTCGCCGCCGGCGGTGGCCTGGGCGATGTAGGCGCCGAGGCCCGTCGCCACCAGCGTCGTCTGTCCCCAGCTCACCATCTCGGCCACGATCGAGGCGTTCCACGACCCGCCGGAGGCGGTAATCGCGCCGGTCAGGTAGGCCGGAAAGATGCCCGGCAGGATGAAGCGCCGCCAGCGCAGCAACCCCCGGACGCCGAGGTTGCCGGCGGCATCCCGCAGGTCGGACGGCAGCGAGGCGGCGCCGGCGATGACGTTGAACAGGATGTACCACTGGGTGCCGAGCACCATCAGCGGGCTGGTCCAGACATCGACGTTGAGATCGAAATGGACGATCAGCACGACGACGCCGGGAAACAGCAGGTTGGCGGGAAACGCGGCGAGGAACTGGGCGATCGGCTGGACGTGCTGGGTGAACTTCGGCCGCAGGCCGATCCACACCCCGACCGGCACCCACACCAGCGAGGCGAGCAGGATCAGGACGACGACCCGCAGCGCCGTGACGCAGCCATAGAGCAGCACCCGACCGACCTCGGCGATGCCGATCTCCGTCTGGATGAGCCCGCCGAAAGCCGGCACCGCGACCAGCACGCCGATCATCAGCCCGGTGTGCCACAGCGCCCGGCCCCAGGAAGGCATCCGTGGCCAGCGAAACTGCCGAGGACCCGATGGGGGGGATAACGGGCGGCGCAGCCGGTCGGTCAGCCATCCCCACGTCTCGCTCAAGCCGGCTGCCGCCGCCCGGGGCAGCCGCGCCCGCTGCATCAGCGTCAGCAGCCACGAGTTCGGAACCTCGTCGCCTGGCAGCGCGTCGGACTTGAACTTCTCCGCCCAGGCCACGAGCGGTCGAAAGACGAGCTGGTCGTAGACCAGGATGGCGATGAACACCGCGAGGATCGCCCAGCCGATCGCCACCATATCCCGCTGCTGGATGGCGAGCGCGATGTAGGAGCCAATCCCGGGGAGCATGATGGTCTGCCCGGAAACCGAGATGGCCTCCGAGGCGACGACGAAGAACCAGCCGCCGGAGACCGACATCATCATGTTCCAGATCAGGTTCGGCGCGGCGAACGGCAGTTCCAGCCGCCAGAACCGGCTCCAGCCGGAAAGATGGAACATCGCGGCTGCCTCGCGCAGGTCGCCCGGCACGGTGCGCAGCGAGGCGTAGAGCGAGAACGCCATGTTCCACGCCTGCGAGGTGAACACGGCGAAGATGGCGGCGCACTCCACGCCGAGAAGGTTGCCGGGAAACAGCGCGATGAAGCCGGTCACGGTGATCGACAGAAAGCCGAGGATCGGGATCGACTGCAGGATGTCGAGAAACGGGATCATCACCCGGCCGAGGGCGGGCGCCTTGGCCGCCAGCGGGGCGTAGGTGAGGGTGAATGCCAGCGACAGCAGCAGCGCCAGCAGCATGCGCAGAGCGCTGCGCAGCAGGTACTCCGGCAGGTGGACGGGGTCGAGGGAGAGCGGGATCGGCGCGCCGATGTCGTAAGGAACGTGCATCTGCGCGCCGGTCCAGGCCAGCAGCGCCACCAGCGCGAACGCCGGCGGCAGCAGTGCGAGGTCCCAGATGTTGGGCCGGAACGCCCGGGCGGTGCCGATGACAGGGTCGCGGAGCCACATGGCGAGGTTCCCGCTGGACGAAGCTGGACCGCCCGGCAGGTGCTGCCGGCGTTGCCGCCGCGGGTAACAGCAGCGCAACGGGGGCGACTCGTAAGTCTGCCCTTCCGGCGTGTCAACGACGTCCCCCCAAGCGCCGCATTGCCAGGCTGGGGTGCCGCCACACAAGCCAGCGCGTGCACGGCGGATACCGCGAGACTTGCGCGCCCGGCGGCCGCCACTAGAGTGGCCGGTTGTAATGACCGATCCCGCCCCGATCGAGCGCCCGCCGCGGTTTGATCCCGCCTTTCGCGCCCAGCTCGAGCAACTCTGCCGCTGGCGGCGGGACGTCCGCCGCTTCCGCCGCGAGCCGCTGGAGCCGGGGCTGCTCGACCGCCTCATCCAGCTGGCGCTGCTGTCGCCTTCGGTCGGCAACAGCCAGCCCTGGCGCTTCGTCAAGGTTGATGACACGGCCCGCCGGGCGGCCATCCGCACCAGCTTCACCACCTGCAACGCGGCGGCGCTGAACGCCTACGAAGGCGAGCGGGCCACGGTCTATGCGCGGCTGAAGCTGGCCGGACTGGATCAGGCTCCGGTCCACCTCGCCGTTTTCGTCGACGGCGCAACCCGGCTGGGCGATGGATTGGGGCGCCGGACCATGCCGGAGACCCTGACCTGGTCGGTGGTGGGAGCGGTGCAGACGCTGTGGCTCGCCGCCAGGGCGCACGGCGTCGGTGTCGGCTGGGTGTCGATCCTTGATCCGGCTGAAGTGCAGGCGATCCTCGCGGTCCCCGCCGCCTGGTCGCTGGTCGCCTACCTCTGCATCGGCTGGCCCGAGGAGGAGCATACCGATCCGGAGCTCGAGCGTGCGGGCTGGCAGCCGCGTCTCGAGGACCTCCACCGCGTCGTTGTCCAGCGCTGATCAGCGCCGCCGGGTGGAACGTCTTTCCTGCCTTCTTGTTGACTCACCGCCGGTGATTGCCGACAACCCCGGCGGACGGTCCCGTCCGGATCGATCGTGCGAAAGCCAGCCGGGGAGTTGACATGGCCAGCCTCACCGAGACGAAGGACCGCGTTGTCGACCGGGTGCGTCTGATGGGCTCGGGACGAACCTACCTGCGCATCCTCGGCGTCCTGCTGATCCTGATCATCCTTTACTACCTGATCGGCGCGGCGTGGATTAACACCATCGACGACGACACCTCGTTCGTCCCGCCCGATCCGATTACCGGTGGCAGCCGCGCCGTCGACATGGCGGCAGCGCTGGTGGAGCGCGAGGTCGATACCCACCGCTGGACCGCGAATGATCCGTTCTTCCTGCCCGGCTCCATTCTCGACAACATGCCCAACTACCAGATGGGCATCCTCTATGCCGTCAGCCGCTTCGGCACCGCGCTGACCGAGCAGCTCGCCCGCTCGCGCGGCACTTCTGCGGTCGATCCGGACGTTGATCGCGCCGCTGGCCTGCTGAAATACCCCGGCGACATCTGGATGTTCAATTTCAGCGCATCGCTGGCGCCCACGGCAACGTCGGAGAGCCAGTACCGGGCGGCGGTGAAAGCCCTGCGCGCCTACAATCAGCGGGTCGCCGCCGGCACCGCCACCTTCGAAGTCCGCGCCGACAACCTGATCGAGACGCTGGAGCGGTTCATCAGCGACCTCGGCTCGTCGTCGGCGATCATCGACGATCACCTCAGCGAGCGGTCGGGCTTCCCGATCAGCAGGTCGGCCGACGACATCTTCTACCAGACCAAGGGCCGCCTCTACGCCTACCACATGCTGCTGGCGGCGCTGGGCGAGGACTTCCGTCAGATTCTGGCCGAGCGCAATATGGACGCGATATGGAACCAGGTGCTGGACAGCAGCCGTGATGCGGCGGAACAGCGGGTCTGGGTGGTGCTCAACGGCGGCACCTCCAGCCAGTTCGTGCCCAGCCACCTCGCCAGCCAGGGCTTTTTGCTGCTGCGGCTGCGCACCCAGCTGCGCGAGGCCCAGCAGGTGCTGGTCAGGTAGCCGGCGGACGCTGCCTGAGCAGCAGGAATCGCGTCCGCACCGGATTGATCGGGTTGCTCAGGGGTGGCGTGCACCCGCGGATGACACCGCGCAACCAGCCGGCGGAGGGAGGGATGCAGGAACCGCGTAAACCCGTGCACCCACCGGAGGATGGGGGGCCACCGACACTGCCGCTGCCGGCCACATGGCGGCTCATCGTTGCCGCCTGCGCCATCGTCGGCGTCCTATATCTGATGTACGAGACCGCCCGGAAAGCAGAAGCGCCGCCGGAGCCCGTTCCGCCGCCGACCGCCCTCCCGGGCAAGTCCTGAGCGGCCGGCGCGCTGCTGCTGCAGGAGCGACGGCAGACGGAGTCCAGCCCATGATCGATCTGCGCAGCGACACGGTGACCCGGCCAACACCGGCGATGCGGCAGGCGATGGCGGAAGCACCGGTGGGCGACGACGTCTACGGCGACGATCCCACCATCCGTGCTCTGGAGCAGCGGTGTGCCGAACTGCTCGGCAAAGAGGACGCCGTCTTCATGGTGTCCGGGACGATGACCAACCAGGTGGCGCTTCGCACCCACACCGAGGCCGGCGACGAGGTGCTCGCTGATGTCGGCGCCCACATCGCGGTACTGGAACGCGGTGCACCGGCCGCCCTGTCCGGGCTGACCATCCGCCCGCTTCCCGGCCGGGGCGGCATCTTTACCGCGGATGACGTGCGCGCCGCGATCCGCACGCCGCACCCCTTCCTGCCCGCGGTCCAGCCACCGACCAAGCTGCTCTGCCTGGAGAACACCCATAATCTCGGCGGCGGCACCGTCTGGCCGCTGGAGACGCTGCGCGAGACCGCCGCCGCCGGGCGAGCCGCCGGCCTCGCCGTCCACCTCGACGGCGCCCGGCTGTGGAACGCCGCCGTCGCCAGTGGCGTTGCAGAGCCGGTATGGGCGGAGCCCTTCGACAGCGTCAGCGTCTGCTTCTCCAAGGGCCTCGGGGCGCCGGTCGGCTCGGCGCTGGCCGGCACCGTTGCGTTCGTAAGCCGCGCCCGCCGCTTCAAGGCGCTGTTCGGCGGCGGCGTCCGCCAGGGCGGCATCATCGCGGCCGGCGCGCTGTGGGCGCTCGATCACCACCGGGAGCGGCTGGCGGAGGATCACGCCCGGGCGCACCGCATGGCGCAGCGGCTTGCGGCACTCCCGGAGGTTGACCTCGATACGTCCACGGTGAAGACCAACATCGTCCGCTTCCGCCTGCGGCGGCTGTCAGCGGCGGCTTTCGTCGATGGCTGCTTCGCCCGCGGCGTCCATTTGTTGCCGTCGGGCAAGGCGGCCGTCCGCGCCGTTATCCACCTCGACATCGGCGACGATGATATCGACCGGGCGTGCGAGGTGATCGCCGCCGTGCTCGAGGACGACGCGATCGCCGCCTTTGCCGGAGCGCCGCGGTGAGTCCGCGCGACGACGGCTCCGAGTGGTCGTCGGCCGGGTGGGGTCCGCGCAAGGCGCTGCTGCTGATCAACCAGCGCGGAACCCGTGCCCGCCGGCGTCTCGATGACGGCGTCCGCTCGCTGAACGAGGCCGGCATTGACGCCCGGCCGACGATCCCGCCCGAGCCCAGCCGGATCCCCCAGCTGATCCGCGACGGCGCGGCCGGCTGCGACATGATCGTCCTCGGCGGTGGCGACGGCACCCTCAGCCACGCGCTCGACGCCGTTCTTGAGACCGGGCTGCCGCTCGGCATCGTCCCTATGGGCAACGCCAACGACCTCGCCCGGACACTCGACATTCCTGTCGATACTCAGGCGGCTTGCCGGATCATCGCCGCCGGACACACCCGGCGCATCGACGTCGGCCGGATCGAGCGGCAGGGCAGCCCGCCGACGCACTTTTTCAATGTTGCCAGCGTCGGCCTCAGCGTCCGCATCGCCCGGCGGCTGACCCGCCGCCTCAAGCAGCGCTGGGGAGTGCTCGGCTACATTGCCTGCTCCTGGGAGGCCGTCCACCGGCAGCGGGCCTTTTCCGCGCGAATCAGCTGTGATGGCGTTACGACGGAACTCACCTCGATGCAGGTGGCGATCGGCAATGGCCGCTATTACGGCGGCGGCATGACCATCGTCGAGGACGCCGCCATCGATGACGGCCGCCTCGATCTCTATGCCCTGCCGGAGGTCCGAGACTGGCGGCTGTTGGTGCTTCTGCCGATCCTGCGCTGGGGATGGCACCGGCCGGTGCCGAACATCGTCTCGCTGCACGGTCGGGAGATCGTGCTCGATACCGGGCGGCCGCTGGCCGTCAATGTGGACGGCGAAGTGCGCGGGCGGACACCCGCCGTCTTCCGTGTCGTCCCGCGGGCGCTGCGCATCTTCGCGCCGGCGAACGAAAGCCGGGAGTCGCGATGAGCGGTTCGTCATGCCGCTGGCATCGCGACGCCAAGATGTGTACCAATCCCGCCAATTGCTGCCGCGGCAGGCGCAACAGGGAAGGGACGGCCGATGAGGACGCATGCCGATCTGGCGGCAAAGCTGCTGCGTGAGGCTGCCATCATGTTCCGCACGATGGGCGGCACCAATGATGAGCTGGCGGAGAAACTCAGCGAGTTCGCCGACGTCTACGATCAGGTCGCCGATCTTGTCGAGACCGACCCCCTTGCCGAGCTGCAACCCGCGGGATCGTGAGGCGAAAGCGTCCGCACGCCGGAGGCTTGTCCACTCCATAGCAGACCGCAGGCCCAATTCCATGCTCCTGTCGCGCATGGCAACGGTGGTGTTGATCGGCATCCTGTCGGCCAGCGCTCTCGCCGCCGCAGCCGAGCCACCGCTGATAGCGATCGATGTGGGCCACTCTCTCGCCAAGCCCGGGTCGGTCAGCGCGCGCGGCCGCCCGGAGTTCGAGTTCAACCGCGAACTGGCGATGGCCGTGGAGCGGGCGCTGCATCTGTACGGGTTCCGCACCCTCCTGATCGGCGACCAGGGCGACATGACCGGCCTCACCGACCGCACCAAGGCGGCGGCCGGCGCCGACTTCTTCCTGTCGATCCACCACGACTCGGTGCAGCCCCAGTACCTGCAGCCGTGGACGATCGGCGGGACGCAGCAGAAGTGGACCGAACGCTTTTCCGGCTACTCGCTGTTCGTCTCGCGCAGCAACCCCAATCCGAAGAAGAGCCTGGCCTGCGCCAGGGCAATCGGCGAAGCGATGCGCATGGCCGGACAGACCCCCTCGCTGCACCACGCCGAGCCGATCAAGGGCGAGAACCGCCCGCTGGCGGACAAGGAGAACGGCATCTACTTCTTCGATGATCTGGTCGTGCTGAAGACGGCATCCTCGCCGGCGGTGCTGGTCGAGGCCGGTATCATCGTCAACAGGCACGACGAGCTGGAGCTGCGCGAGCCTGCCGCCAAACGCCGCATCGCCGCTGCCATCGCCGATGGCCTCCGCCGCTGCCTCTACCCCTCTGCGACCATCTCGGGCGCCGGTTGACGGTACAGCCCATGAACGACGACCTCTTTTCCCGCGCCGACGCGACCTCCACCCCCTACACCGCCAGTGCCATCGAGGTGCTGGAGGGACTGGAGCCGGTGCGGCGACGCCCCGCCATGTACATCGGCGGCACCGACGAACGCGCCCTGCACCACCTCGTCGCCGAGTTGCTGGACAACGCGGTGGACGAGGCGGTTGCCGGGCACGCCACCCGCATCGAGCTGCACCTCGCCGCCGACGGCACCGTCACGGTTCGCGACAACGGCCGCGGCATCCCGGTGGATCCCCACCCGAAGTTTCCCGATCGCTCGGCGCTGGAGGTGATCCTGACGACGCTGCACTCCGGCGGCAAATTCGGCAGCGGCGCCTACGCCACCTCCGGTGGCCTGCACGGTGTCGGCCTGTCGGTGGTCAACGCCCTCGCCGCGCGGCTGAGCGTCGAGGTCGCCCGCGAGCGGGTACTGTGGACGCAGAGCTATGTCCGCGGCGTGCCGCAGGAACCGCTGCGCAATGCCGGCGCGGTGCAGAACCGGCGCGGCACGACGGTCAGCTTTCTGGCCGATCCGCAGATCTTCGGCGCGGAGGCCCGCTTCCGCCCCGACCTGCTGTACCGCATGGCGCGCTCGAAGGCCTACCTGTTCCGCGGCATGGAGATCCGCTGGTCATGCCCGCCGGAGCTGGTCGGGGGCGACCCGGATGTGCCGGCCGAGGCGGTGTTGCACTTCCCCGGCGGCGTCGCCGACTACCTGCGTTCCGCCCTCGACGGCCGTCCGGCGCTGACGCCCGAGCCCTTCCAGGGCGAGGCGAAGCTGGCCGGGGGCGCCGGCCGCATCGAGTGGGCCGTCGCCTGGCCGCTCGACGAGGACGGCTGCCTGACCGCCTACTGCAACACCGTGCCGACGCCGCTGGGCGGTACCCACGAGGCCGGCTTCCGCGCCGCACTGACCCGCGGGCTGAAGGCCTACGGCGAGCGCATCCGCAGCCGCGACGCCGAGAAGCTGCTGCCGGAAGACGTGATCGCCGGCGCCTTCGTGATGCTGTCGCTGTTCCTGCGCGATCCGCAGTTCCAGGGGCAGACCAAGGAGAAGCTGGTCTCGCCGGAGGCGGCGAAGCTGGTCGAGGCGACGGTGCGCGATCACTTCGACCACTGGCTCGGCGATGCGCCCGCCCAGGCCAGCGCCCTGCTCGCCCATGTCGTCGAGCGGGCGGAGCAGCGGTTGCGCCGCCGCCAGGACAAGCAGGTGAAGCGGGCGTCGGCGACCCGCAAGCTGCGGCTGCCGGGCAAGCTCACCGACTGCACCCGCGAGGCTGCGGCCGGTACCGAGCTGTTTCTGGTCGAGGGCGATTCCGCCGGCGGCTCGGCGAAGCAGGCGCGCGACCGCGAGACCCAGGCCGTGCTGCCGCTGCGCGGCAAGATCCTCAACGTCGCCAGCGCCTCGGCCGAGAAGCTGCGTGCCAACCAGGAGTTGCGCGATCTCATCGAAGCGCTCGGTTGCGGCGCCGGCGCCAGCTATGACGAGGCGGCGCTGCGCTACGACAAGGTCATCATCATGACCGACGCCGACGTTGACGGCGCCCACATCGCCTCGCTGCTGATCACCTTCTTCTACCGCGAGATCCCGCGCCTGATCGACGGCCGCCACCTCTACCTCGCCGTGCCGCCGCTCTATCGGCTGTCGCGCGGCCCGCTCACCCTTTACGCCCGCGACGACGCCCACAAGGAGACGCTGATGGCGGAAGCCTTCCCCGGGCGCGGGCAGGTCGAGGTGAGCCGCTTCAAGGGGCTGGGGGAGATGCCGGCGGCGCAGCTCAAGGCGACGACGATGGACGCGTGCACCCGGGCGCTGCTGCGCGTCGTCATTCCCGCGGGCGAGGCCGCCAGCGCGACCCCTGCCGACCACAAGCCGACCCGCGAGCGCGTCGAAACGCTGATGGGCCGCCGCCCGGAACTGCGTTTTGCCCTGATCTGCGAGCACGCCCGCTTCGTCGCCGACAGCCTCGACGTCTGAGCCGGAAGGAGAGTGCCATCGCCACGCCTAGCGGAAGAATCAGGATCGGGGTCGGCGGCTGGACTTACGAGCCGTGGCGCGGCAGCTTCTATCCGGAGAAGCTGCCGCAGAAGCGCGAACTCGAATATGCCGGCAGCAAGCTGACATCGATCGAGATCAACGGCACCTATTACGGCTCGCAGAAGCCGCAGAGCTTCGCCCGGTGGCACGACGAGACCCCGGAAGACTTCGTCTTCTCGCTCAAGGCGCCCCGCTTTGCCACCAATCGCAGGGTCCTCGCCAGCGCTGGCGAGTCGATCGAGCGTTTCTTCGCCAGCGGGGTAACGGCGCTGAAGGACAAGCTCGGCCCGATCAACTGGCAGTTCATGGCCACCAAGAAGTTCGATCCGGCCGATTTTGAGGCGTTCCTCGACCTGCTCCCCAAGGCCGCCGACGGCCGGGCGCTGCGCCATGTCGTCGAGGTCCGCCACGACAGTTTCCGCTCGCCCGATCTTGTGGCGATGGCCCGGTCCCGCGGCATCGCCATCGCCATCGCCGCCGATGGC
>JBDHSN010000056.1:0-17238 GCA_039808105.1 Rhodospirillales bacterium | reverse complement strand
CTTCGTCCATATGCGGAGGAGAGGTTGCCACCGTTTCTGCCATGGAAGGTCCTCGTTGGTCGTTTCGAGGGCTTGAACCTGCCGCCCTCTTCCGCCTGATCAGTGGGAGGGAGCCGCCGCGGGTGCGCCCGGAGTCTTTTCCCGCTATCCCCTGCCGACCGACGCAGGCGGAGTTGCATCACCGCTCGCCGTCGACCGGTTCCCGCTTCCGAGCGACGTCGGAGTTCGCCACTGCGGGATGGAAACGTCAAGGTCCGAGCATATAGTGCAAAAGAAGTGAGCGGGAAAGCCTGATCTCGCCGGCTGCGGCGCAGTGCAGGCCGCCCCGCTCAACTTGCCGGCGGCGTCGGTCCCGCTAATTGAGACTGAGAGTGAAGAGCATTTAGCCGCAGACGATGGTGCCGGAACTCAGTCGGCGCGCGACAGCGGTGCGGCCACCTCTTCGAGCGGACGCCGCTCGGCGCGAATGCCGAGCGCCAGCGCCGTGATCGCGGCGCCGATCATCAGCGCGGCGCCGAACAGGTAGCCGGAGACGATATCGCCGCGCGTGCCGGTTTCCACCAGGTGGCCGAACAGCCACGGCCCGGCCACCCCGCCGGCGGCCGTCCCCAGCATGTAGAACAGCGCGATCGCCAATGCCCGGACTTCCAGCGGGAAGCTCTCGCTCACCGTCAGGTAGGCTGAACTCGCCGCGGCCGAGGCGAAAAAGAAGATCACCATCCACGCAATCGTCTGGCTGCCGGCGTCGAGCGCGTCCGCCGCGAACAGCCAGGCGGTTACCGCCAGCAGCGCACCGGAGGTGGCATAGGTGAAGGCGATCATCGGCTTGCGCCCGATGCTGTCGAACAGGCGGCCCAGCAGCAGCGGCCCGAAGAAGTTGCCGACGGCGAACGGCAGCAGGTAGAGGCCGATGCGGTCGGCGGCAACGGCGTAGTACTGCCGCAGGATCAGGCCGTAGCTGAAGAACACGGCGTTGTAGAAGAACGCCTGCGCCACCATCAGCACGAAGCCGAGGATGGCGCGCCGGCGGTAGGTGACGAAGATGGTGGTGAGCGCCGCGCGCAGTGGTGTGCTGCCGCGGGTTCGAAGGCGCAGTGTCGTCGCCGGCGGCGCCGGCAGCGGCCCCTTCTCGGCGGCTACCCGCTGTTCGATGCCGCGGACGACCGTTTCCGCCGCATCGACGCTGACGTGGGTCATCAGCCAGCGCGGGCTCTCGGGGATGAACCGGCGCAGATAGAGGATGCCGAGGCCGAGGATGGCGCCGATGCCGAATGCCAGGCGCCAGCCAAGATCGACACCGAACAGCGCCGGGTCGAGCAGCACCACCGAGCCGGCAGCGCCCATCGCCGCGCCGACCCAGAAGCTGCCGTTGATGGCGAGGTCGGTCCAGCCGCGCATCCGCGCCGGGATCAGCTCCTGGATCGCCGAGTTGATCGCCGTGTATTCGCCGCCGATGCCGGCGCCGGTCAGTAGGCGGAACAGCGCGAAGCTCCAGAAGTCCCAGGCAAAGGCGGAGGCGGCGGTCGCCACCAGGTAGACGCCGAGGGTGATGTTGAACAGCCGCTTGCGGCCCAGGCGATCGGTCAGCCAGCCGAACAGTGCCGCGCCGAGGACGGCACCGGCGAGATAGGCGCTGGCGGAAAGCCCGATCTCCGAGGGGGTCAGCCGCAGGCTGGGGCTGTCCTGCAGCGCGCCGGTCAACGCTGCCGCGATGGTGACCTCGAGGCCGTCGAGGATCCAGGTGATGCCGAGGGCGATGACCACCAGCCAATGGAACCGGCTCCACGGCAGCCGGTCGAGCCGGGCCGGGATATCGGTTTCCACCGCGTCTGTCGCTGCCGTCTTTCCGGCTTCTTGCCCCACGCTCGATCCTCGCTGAACGTTGCCGCTCCGAACGGCCGGCGGGAAGGACGCTACGCAACGAAATCGCCGCCCCTATGGCAGAGACGGCACCGCGCTGCTAGCGTATGCCCTTCCCTTACCGATAGTTGACCAATCGGATAACGGCCGTGATGCAATTCTGGTTCGAGTTCGCCAGCACCTACTCGTATCCGGCGGCGATGCGCATCGAAGCGGCCGCCGCGAAGCGCGGCGTCGCCGTCGCGTGGCGGCCCTTCCTGCTCGGCCCGATCTTCGCCGCGCAGGGCTGGGACGATTCGCCGTTCAACCTGCAGCCGACCAAGGGCCGCTATATGTGGCGCGACCTGGAGCGGCGCTGCGCCGGCTACGGCCTGCCGCTGCGCCGGCCCGCAAAGTTCCCGCGCAGCGGCTTGCTCGCCGCCCGCATCGCCTTCATGGCGTCCGGCGAGCCGTGGCTGTCGGCATTCGTGCGCGCCGTCTTCCACGCCAATTTCGCCGAGGATCGCAACATCACCGACCGCAGCGTCATCGAAGGTTTGCTCGACGGGCTCGGCCTGCCCGCCGCGGACTGGCTGGCGAGCGGCGAGGGCGAAGCGGCGAAGGCGGGGCTGCGGGCGCAGACGCGGGAAGCGCAGTGCCTCGGCATCTTCGGGGCCCCCAGCTTCATCGTCGCAGGCGAGCTCTTCTGGGGCGACGACCGTCTCGAAGACGCGCTCGACTGGCACCTCCGCCATGCCGCCTGATCCCGGCAACGGGCCGCTGCTGGCGGAAGAGGCGCTGCGTGCCCGCGCTGCCGCCTGGTTCGGCACGCTGCGTGATCGCCTGGTAGCGGCGTTCGAAGCCATCGAGGCCGCTGCGGCGGAGGAGGGGGCAGAGCCGGCGCGGTTTCAGCGCGAGGCCTGGGACAGGCCGGGTGGCGGCGGCGGGGTGATGTCGATCCTGCGGGGCTCGGTCCTGGAGAAAGCCGGCGTCAACGTTTCCGTCGTCGAGGGCGTGTTCTCGGAAGCGTTCCGCGCCCGTGTTCCCGGCGCCGCCGGCGACGGCCGCTTCTGGGCGTCGGGTATCTCCGTCGTCATCCATCCGTGCTCGCCGCTGGTGCCGGCGGCGCACATGAATACCCGGATGATCGTCACGAGCCGCCACTGGTTCGGCGGCGGCGCCGATATGACTCCCGTCTTTCCGGTCGCCGAGGACACTGCGGCGTTTCATGCGGCGCTGCGCGGCGCGTGTGACGCGGCACACCCGGAGCACTGGCCGCGGTTCAAGGCGTGGTGCGACGAGTACTTCTGGCTGCCGCACCGCGGCGAGCCGCGCGGCGTCGGCGGGATCTTCTTCGACGAGCTGGCGAGCGCCGATGCCGAGACCGACTTCCGCTTCGTCCAGGACGTGGGCTTGGCCTTTCTGGAGGCCTATCCGGCGATCGTCCGCAGACGGATGGGCGAGCCGTGGACGGCCGAACAGAAGCGCGCGCAACTGATCAAGCGCGGCCGCTATGTCGAGTTCAACCTGCTGTGGGATCGCGGCACCCGCTTCGGCATCGAGACCGGCGGCAATGCCGAGGCGGTGCTGATGTCGCTACCGCCGGAGGTCGCCTGGCCTTAGCCAGCGGCCGGCTGACCGGAGTGGCTGGTTGCCAGCCGCTCCGACGCCGGCCGGACGATGCAAGAACGATCGTCCGGCGCGGCAGAAGGATCGAGCGGCAGGGCTACTTGCGCAGCACGGCGACGCCCGGCAGCGTCTTGCCTTCCAGCCATTCCAGGAAGGCGCCGCCCGCGGTCGAGACGTAGGAGAAGTCCTTCTCGACGCCGGCATGCGCCAGCGCCGCGACGGTGTCGCCACCGCCGGCGACGCTCATCAGCGAGCCCGCCTTGGTCAGCTTCGCCGCTTCCTGGGCGACGGCGTTGGTGCCCTTGTCGAACGGCACCACCTCGAACGCCCCCAGCGGCCCGTTCCACATCAGCGTCTTCAGGCCGGCAAGCCGGCTCTTGAGATCGTCGACCGAGTGGGCGCCGACATCGAGGATCATCTTGTCCGACGGCACGCTGTTGACATCGACGGTCGAGGCGGCCGCGCCTTCCTTGAACTCGGCAGCGACGACGGCGTCGCTCGGCAGCACGATCTCGCAGCCGTTGCCCTTGGCCTTCTCCAGGATGGCCCGGGCGCTGTCCAGCATGTCGTGCTCGCACAGCGACTTGCCGACGTCCTTGCCCTGGGCGGCGAGGAAGGTGTTGGCCATGGCGCCGCCGATGATGACCTGGTCCACCTTCGCGGTGAGGTTGCCGAGAACATCGAGCTTGGTCGAGATCTTGGCGCCGCCGACCAGTGCCGCGGCGGGACGCGCCGGCTTCTCCAGCGCCGCCGACAGAGCCTCGATCTCGGCCTGCATCAGCCGGCCGGCGCACGACGGGATCAGCCTTGCCAGCGCCTCGACCGAGGCATGGGCGCGATGGGAACAGGAGAAGGCATCGGAGACGAGGACATCCCCCAGCTCCGCCAGCTGCTTGGCGAACTCGGGGTCGTTCTTCTCTTCCTGGGCGTAGAAGCGGACGTTCTCCAGCATGGCGAACTCGCCCGGCTGCAGCTTGTCGACGACGGCCTTCGCCTCCGGGCCGATGCAGTCGGGGGCGAACGCCACCGGCTTGCCCAGCGCCTTGGCCAGCGCCTCGGCGACCGGCTTCTGGGTGAACTCCATGTTCTTCTTGCCCTTCGGCCGCCCGAGGTGGCTGAGGATGATGACCTTGGCGCCCTTGCCGGCAAGCTCCTGCAGCGACGGCACGGTGCGGTCGATGCGGGTCGTGTCGGTGACCTTGCCGTCCTTCATCGGCACGTTGAAGTCGACGCGGACGAGGACCCGTTTGCCCGCGACGTCGAGGTCGTCGATGGTTCTGATATCGGCCATGGTTGCGCAACCCTCCCTTAGAGTTGATTAGGCGAGACCCTGAAGGGGGCGGCCGGCGGCAAGATGCCGCGTCGGGCCGCGTCCCTTGCGCGATCGTTGCTGGCTGACCTTCCTGACCTTCCGGGTGTTCCGGTCCGCCCGGACACAGCGGCGCTGCCACCGGAGCATGCGATGGCGGCTTTATGCGAAGATCGACCGCAAAAGGCAAGCTCCGGCAGGTTGCAGGCAGGTTGCAGGCGGCGTCTGCGAAGAGTGATTGCGGGATCCGGAACAGTGGCCCAGTTTGTCGGCGCCGCCGAGCCATCGGAAAGACCGCCGCAGGGGCTGGAAAGATGATCACGAAAACGTCCGGGCAGAGCGTCCGGCGATGAGCCAGCGGAACCGGCTGACCCCCGGCCGCAAGCGAAG
This sequence comes from Rhodospirillales bacterium, assembly GCA_039808105.1. Classification (GTDB taxonomy): domain Bacteria; phylum Pseudomonadota; class Alphaproteobacteria; order Rhodospirillales; family Defluviicoccaceae; genus Defluviicoccus. The sequence goes on along the minus strand of JBDHSN010000056.1, from coordinate 12,071 downwards.
CCTGTCCTCGCGCCGCTGGCTGGAGCGCCAGCTGGCCGACCCTTATGTCGCCAAGGCGCGCCGCCTCGGCTTTCGCTCGCGCGCCGCCTTCAAGCTGATGGAGATCGACGATCGTTACCGGCTGCTTCGTTTCGGCGCCCGCGTCGTCGATCTCGGTGCGGCGCCGGGCGGCTGGACGCAGGTCGCGGTGGACAGGACCCGTGCCCGCGAACCCGGCGGTGGCCGGGTCGTTGCCGTCGACATCCTGGAGATGGAGCCGGTGGGCGGGGCCATCGCGCTGCAGCTCGACTTCTTTGAGGAGGCGGCGCCGGCGCTGATCCGCGATGTGCTGGGGGGGCCGGCCGACGTCGTCCTCAGCGACATGGCGCCGTCCTCGACCGGGCACCCTGACGTCGACCACCTGCGGATCGTGGCGCTGGTGGAGGCGGCGGTCGCCTTCGCCCTCGACGTGCTGGCGCCGGGGGGAGCGATGGTTGCCAAGGTCCGCCAGGGCGGCACCGAACACCGGCTGCTGGCGGTGATGAAGCGCGCCTTTGCCAGCGTGCGTCACGTCAAGCCGCCCGCCTCCCGGCCGGAATCGGCCGAGGTCTATGTCGTTGCCATCGGCTTCCGCGGTGCGGGAGGGACAACGACCGGCGATTCACCCCGCTAACGGGGTATTAACGCCGCTCCCCGACAATCGCGCGTCCGCAGCGCCGTCAGGGAGAACCCGAACGATGAACCGGCCCGCCTCGATCCTGCGCCACCCGCCGCGCGTCATCAGCCGCCCCAACGGCGCGGAGGCGCGCGGATGAACCCTGTGGCCTACCTCCAGTTCGTCCTGGCGCTGCTGTTCGTGCTGGCGTTGATCGGCGCCGCAGCCGCCCTCGCCCGCCGTTGCGGACTGGCCCCCGCCGTTCGCCCTGACCGCCTTCCGCGCCGGCTGGGGGTGGTGGAAAGCCTTGCCATCGACGGCAAGCGCCGGCTGGTGCTGCTGCGCCGGGACGGCATCGAGCACCTGGTGCTCCTCGCGCCGTCAGCCGACGTGGTGGTGGAATCGGCGATCGGCGCCGTTGAACCCTCTGCCGCCGCGGAGGTTGGCCATGCCGGCTGACCTGGGCCGGGTGGCGCGCCGCCTCGGTGCCGGCCTCGCCGTCGCGCTGTTCGTCGCCGGCTCCGGTCCCGCCGCGGCGCAGAGCGTCACCTTCGATCTTGCCGCCGGCGGTGGCGATGCCACCGGGCGGATCGTCCAGCTGCTGGCGCTGCTCACCGTCCTCAGCCTCGCCCCGGCGATCCTGGTGATGGTCACCTCGTTCACCCGCATCATGGTGGTGCTGTCGTTCGTGCGCACCGCGCTCGGCATCCAGCAGACGCCGCCGAACCAGGTGCTGATCAGCCTCGCGCTGTTCCTCACCTTCTTTGTCATGCAGCCGACGCTGGAGAGCGCCTGGGACGACGGCGTACGGCCGCTGATCGAAGGCAGGATCAGCGAGGTGCAGGCGTTCGAGCGGGCGTCGGCGCCGGTACGCCGCTTCATGGCGGCGCACGTGCGCGATCAGGACGTGGCGCTGTTCGAGGAGCTTGCCGGCGCCAGGAAGGCGGAGGCGGCGCCTGCCGCTGCAGAGGCAACGCCGATGCGCGTGCTGATCCCGGCGTTCATGATCAGCGAGTTGCGCCGCGCCTTCGAGATCGGCTTTCTCGTCTTCGTGCCGTTCCTGATCATCGACATGGTGGTCGCCTCGGTGCTGATGTCGATGGGCATGATGATGCTGCCGCCGGTGACGGTGGCGCTGCCGTTCAAGGTGATCTTCTTCGTGCTGGTGGACGGCTGGTACCTGATCGTCGGCAGTCTTGTCCGCAGCTTCGGCTAGCCGCGTCCCGAAGGCCGCCCCTGCGAGCCTGCAGGGATCAGTGCGGGGGCTCGTCATCGGACGAGTCCGCTTCGGCGCGTCGCCGCGCCGAGAGGCGGGCGGTCGGCAGATGCCAGCCCCTCCTGATGGCGATGAAGCGAAGGACAAAGCATAAGGCCGCGCCGATCGGGGCGGACATCTCGTAGGAAAGGCCGGCGAGGTCGCCGGCGACGACAATCGCGGCGCCGGCAAGGGCGGCTACGGCGTAAAGGTCCGAGCGCAGGACCTGCGGGATCTCCGCCAGCAGGACGTCGCGGGTCATGCCGCCGCCGATGCCGCTCAACATGCCGAGGAGGGCGGCCATCACCGGGTCAAGACCGAAGTCGATCGCCTTCTGCGCGCCGGCGACCGCGAAGAGCGACAGCCCTGCCGCGTCGAACAGCAGCACCGGGCTGCGCAACCTGTCGATGCCCGCGGACCAGAAGAAGGTGATCAGCCCGGCCAGGACTGAAACCAGCAGGTACCGCGCATCGCTCAGCGCCGACGGCGGCACCGCACCGATCATCAAGTCCCGGGTGATGCCGCCAAAATTGCCGGCAACGAACGACAGGACCAGAACGCCGAAAATATCGAGGCGGCGATTGACCGCCGCCAGCGCGCCGCTGATGGCGAAGACGAAGGTGCCGAGCAGGTCGAGGACATGCACAAAGGTTTCGATGGGGATCATGCCGTCTTCCGCGCGAGACTTTGAAATAACCGTAGCTACTGGCCGGCAGCCGGATCAAGCGAGCGGCGGAAGGCGGTTGCCCGCTCGACCAGTTCGGCGAGGGCGGCGGCATCGGCGCCCGGCGGCGGCCCGGCTCCGGCGAGCAGCCGGAAGGCGTCCTTCAGCGGCGTCGCTGCCATTGTATTCCGATAGTCGCCGTCGATCTGGGCGAGCTGTTCGGCATCGCCGGCAAGGGTGAGCGCGACGGCGAGGTCGAGGATGGCGCGGGCGCGGCGCTCGTCGAGCGGTTCCGGAACAGCGCGGCTGGCCTCGACGATGCGCCGCAGCGCGGTGGCGGCGCGTGGCCAGTCATTGCGGCTGCGATAGAGGCGCGCCCGCAGCAGCTCCGCGTCGAGACCCGCATCCTTGTCGATCGCCGCAAGGGCTTCCTCCTGCCGGCCGAGCGCCAGCAGCGCCTGCGCCTGCGCCAGACTGCGGCGGCGGCTCACGTCGGGCGGCAGCGCCGGTGCGCTGGTCTGCTGCAGTGTGGCGAGGGCCGCCTCGGGCTTGCCGTCGAGGATACGGATCTCCGCCAGCCGGGCTCCCAGCGCCGCCCGTTCGCCGGCGCCTGCTCCCGGCAGCAGCCCTTCCACCAGCGCTGCGGCGCGGTCGAGCAGGTCCGCCGCGACAAGCCGGTCGGCGAGGCGGCGGATCATCAGCCGACCCTTCTCGCCCGGCGGTGTCAGCTCCCGGAATTCATCCCACACGGCGAGCGCCGTGATTGGCGGCAGCCGGTCGGCACCCTCGGCGAGGAACAGCTGCTCGAAGGCGGCCGCCATCTGCCGCGTCGCCTCCGCCGCGCCCGGCAGGTCGGCATGATCGCTGACGGCGCGCTTTAAAGTCCGCAGGCCGGCGGCGTAATCGCCGGTTTCCAATTGCAGGCGCCCCAGTTGCCGCAGCACGTCGAACTCGACCGCATCGCCGCGCCACGTGTGGCGGAGGCCATCCAGCCTTGCCACCGCTTCCGCCGGTGTCAGGCGCTGCTGGCCGAGCTGCAACAGGGTGCCCGCCAGCTCGCCCTGCGCCCGTCCGCGCCCGGGATCGAGCTGGGCTGCCGCCGCGTAGGCGGCGAGCGCCGCCTCGGTGTCGCCGGCCGTTTCCAGCCGCCGGCCGTCCAGGTAGCTCAGCCGGGCGCGCATCCCGGCACTTCCGGCGGCGGCGCGGCCGACGTCGAGGAGCTTCTGCGCCTCATCGAGCCGGCCGCCGGCAACGGCGGCCTCGGCCAGCAGCGCGGCCAGCGGCGCACGCAGATCGGGCGGGTAGGTGAGCACCAGCGCCGTCCATCGCGGCAGCAGGGCGAGGTTGGCAGCCGCGATCGGGTCGCCGGCCGCGGTCCGCGCCGCCGCGACCCACAGCCGGGCTTCGTCACCGCCGCCGGCAGCGAGCGCCCGGCGCAGATCGTCACCGGCCTCGGCATTGCGTCCCGCCAGGAGTTCTGCTGCGCCGCGCAGCAGCCGAAAGCGCGGCTGATCCGGCAGCTCGGGGTGCTGCTGGGCAGCGACCGCCAGCACGCCGGTGGCCTCCAGGGCAAAGCCGCGGCCGAGGAGGAACTGCGCCAGTCGCAGCCGGGCCGGCGCGCGGGCGGTGGGCTCGGCATCGACGATGGCGCGCTCCAGCGCCTGGCGCTGGCGGGCGAAGCCCGTGCCGCGCGGCGCCGTCCACTCTGCCGGCTTCAGCAGGCTCGTCGCCCCCGCGGGCGCAGCCGCCGCCGTCGACAGCACCAGCCCGTCGCTGCTGCTGATCTCGACACCGTCCCGCAGCGCGCGTACCCGCAAGCTGTCAATCTTCGACTGGACGACGATTCCTTGCGTCGTCTCTTCCAGCGCGAACTGCGGATAGCGCCAGCGCCGATCGATGCCGGCCAGCAGCGGGATGACCGGCACGACGATGATCGTCTCGGCGGTGGAGGGATCGTCCACCGCCAGCGGCTCGCCCGGCTCGGCCACCGGCAGCATCAGGCGGACGCCGTCGCCGCCACCCCCGTCGCCCGCGTCCACCTGCGGGGTGATCGGCTGCGGGCGCGGCGCCACGTCACCGGCGAGGCGGATCATCCAGGCGAGCCCGTCGCGCTCGACCTGGGGCCGCAGATCGCCGCGCGGCTGGATGCGCAGCACGGTCGCCCGCGGATCGGGGAGCTGGTCGATGCCCTGCACGGCGCTGCGCACCGCCTGGGCCAGCGCCGCGGTGTCGCGCTGCGACGGCCGGTCGAACACTACCCACAGCGCATCGCCGCGGCGGAAAACGGCGGCGGCGGTCGGCGCACCCCACTCGAAGCGGAGGACAGCCGGTTCCGCAGGATGTGCTGCGGCAGGGACTGCAGCGAGCGGCGGCGGGGGAGGGGCGGCAGCGGGGGGTGCCGGTGGTGGTGGCGGCGATGGCGGCGGCGCCTCGGCACGGGAGGCCTGCGGAGGCTCGGGGGCGGCTATCGCCGGCAGCGGTTGCGGGGGCGGCGCGCCCAGGGCGATCACCGCCGCCTGCTCCGTCGGCGTCGGGGCCAGGACGTCGATGACGATGTTCCTGCCATCGCGCTGGTCGCGGATGACCGAGCCCGGACTCGTCTGCAGGAACACCCGGGTCTCGGCATCGCTGCGCGCACTGCTGCTGCCGCGCAGGTACTTGAGGTAAGGGCGCTGCAACTGCCGGGGATCGATCTCCGCCGGCTGGTCGAAGATGAGGACGGCGCCGTCACCGGTGCGCTCGACACGGTAGCCCACCTTCTGCTTCCAGTCGAAGACGAGCCGGCTGTAGCCGCGATGCTGGCCGCTGCGCACGGCAACCGCCGGCAGCGGTGGCGCCGTGGTCTCGCCGGTGATGGTCGCGGCAGGCGCACCTGCCGTGGCGCCGGGTCCGGCCGGCGTCTGTCCGTGCCGCAGCAGCTCGATGGTGACGAGGCTGTCCTCGGCGAAGGCGAGGGCGGTGACGCCCTGTCGCAGCGGCAGGCCGAGGGTGCGCCGGGCCTCGGCGAGCACCGGTGGCCCGACGAACGCGGCGAGGCGGCTGACCGGGGCGAGATCCGCGTCCACCTCCCGGTCGAAGCTCAGCGTTAGCCGGCCGTCGCGCACTTCCGTACGCATCGAGACGGGTGACGGCCAGCTGAGCGTGATCCGCGCCTGATCGCCCAGCGGCTGGACCTCGACCTGGACGGGATCGGCGGCGGCGGGCGCTGCCGCTGTGGCCAGCAGCAAGGCAAGACCGCCGGCGCCGAAGACCAGCCGGCGGCGACGCGCGATCCGTTCGATTTCACCGTCCATTCGCGGCGCCCGCGTAGAACACCAGGTCGACGTGGCCGGCGGCGGCCGGCCATTCGCTCCCGGGCGAGTCCCCTAGCCCATCGGCGGGACGCTCGGCAAGGCCGTAGCACCCGACCGGCCGATCGAGGCCGGCCTCAGCCATAATCCTCGCCACCGCGAGGGCGCGGGCCAGCGGCAGCGCCCAGTCGGCTGCACCGGGAGGTCCGGCGGCGCGAATCGCTGGCGCATCGCCATGACCGACCGCGGCGATCTGATTGCCGATGCCGCGCAGGGTCGGGATGAGGGCGGTCAGCACCGCGGAGGCCGATGGATCGGCCGGCCGCGTTGCCCCGGTCGCGAACGCCAGAACCGGCAGCGTCAGCACCAGCTGGTCGTCCTCCCGGGCGATGCGGGCGCCGGCGCCACCCGCCATGCCGAACAGGGCGCCGCGGAGCACCTCGGCGAGATAGTCGAGATCGAGGGCGGCGGCGGGCTCGCCGGCGCCGATGCCGAACCGCGCTCCCGCCTGCGGCAACTGCCGTCCCGGCCAGTCGATGGTCGCTGCCAGCGATGCCGTCGCCTGCTGCCAGCGGTCCGGCGCGATGCCCGAGGTGGCGAACAGCATCATCATGAAGGTGAGCAGCAGCGAGACCAGATCGGCGAACGTGATCAGCCACGGCGGCGGCCCGTCGTGCGCCGGCGGCGGCCGCCGCCTCGCCGCGATCATGGCTGCCGCCGATCTTCGGCAGGCTGGAAGCGAAAGACGATCAGCGCCTCGTCGTCAGCGGTGCTGCCGATACCGGCAGCAATCGCGGTGGGCGGTGCGCCGCGGCCGGCGAGCGCCCCGGCCAGGGCGGCGGCGCGCAGGGCCGCCCGCGGCATGCGGTCAGATGATCCGGCCACCGTCGTGGCATCATCCGGCTCCTCCTCCGGCAGCGTCAGCATCGCGGTCAGGCGAAGGACGTCCGGCGGCGCACTCAGGGCGGCGGTGATCCGGTCGAGCAGTGGCATCGCCGCCGCTGCCGGCGCGATGGCCGCCTCGTCGAAGAGGCTGGAGACCGGCAGGCTGAGCCGCAGTTCGCTACCGCGTGCCGGCTGGCTGATGCGGACGATGCGCAACATCCCATGCAGCTCGCCGCCGAGTTCGGCCAGTGCCGACCGGCCGGCGGCAAACAGCGCGGCCTCGTCCGCGCCCGCCTGCGGTCCGGCGAAGCTCTGCCGGACGCTGGCGAGGATCGCACCGGTGATCGGTGCTCGCGGCTCGGAGGCACTGACCATCATCGCAAAGAAGGCGAGAAGGGCGATGTTCAGGGCGATGAAGGTCGGCCAGATGTTGCTGCGGGCGCCGCCACCGCGCCTCGCCCGCTCCGTCCTGTCGTCCATGGGTGTGCTCCGTGCCGGCGGATCAGCCGCGGCTGGCCGGTCGCGCCAGCTGCCGTTGGCGGGCCAGTTCCTCGGTGACCTTGCGGGCTTTCGCCGGGTTCATCTCGGCCATCACCGGCGCCAGCTTGCGTTCGCCCATGCGCTCGACCACCTGCAGCAGCGTCGCCATCTCCAGCTCCTCGAAGATCCGAGCCGCATCACGCGGCTTCATGGCCTCGTAGATCTTCACCAGCGAGCGGATTTGCGCCTCCTGCTGGGCGTCCTGGGCCTTCAGCAGGCCCTGCAGCACCGTCTCGACGTCCTTCATCTCCCGCAGCTTCTGGTCGAGCCGGGCCTCGCCGGCGCGCAGCAGATCAGCGCGGCGCTCCAGCTCTTCGGCGCGGGCGTCGAGCGCCTGGCGGCGGGCCGCCAGCTGCTGCAGCACCTGCAGCTCTTCGGCGCTCGGCGGCGACGGCGATGCAGCGGCCGCGGGAGAGGGGGTGGGCCCGGAGGATCCTTTTGCCCCCGGCTGGCCCGGCTTCGCCGAAGCCGCGCTCTGCCTGTCCGGAGCCGTGGGCGCTGGGGAAGCGGCCGGCGGCGCCGTCTCGGCATGGGCCGGGGAGATCGCCGACGGAACCCCTTGCGATCGCAGCAGGCGAACGATGTCGTGGGTCTTCACCCCGAGCAACAGCAGCGCCGCCCCCAGCAGGACGGGAAGAAGGCGGAAGAAGCGGCGGCTCTCAGCCATTGGTCTTGTGTCCTTTAGCCCTGCGCTGCCCGCATCGACTTGATAAGGTGGAGCTCGGCAGCCGAACGCGGGGGAGCGCCGGAGCGGGCAGGAGCGCTGCCGGATGCGCTGGTGCCCGGGCTCGGCGTCCGGGTTCGCGCCTCCTGCCGGCGGGCAGCACGGATCTCGTTCTCCAGGCGATCGGCGGCGGCACCGCCGCGCTCGATGAGGAACTGCAGATCCTCGGCGAGGGCGCGGGCCGTATCGATCCGCTCCTGCAGCGCCTGCGCCGAAACCTTGAGGCCGCTGACCCCGTGGCCGGCCCGGTCGGTGGCGTCCTGGAAGTCGCGCATCAGCTTTTCCAGCTCGCTGCGATCCGCACGCAGGCTGGCAAGGCGGCGTTCGAGGATGACGGCGGCGGCGATGCAGGCGGCGAGCAGCACCGCCACCAGCGCGTCGAGGACAAGGCTCCAGGGCACGGCTCAGCGCTCCGCTTCGGTCTGGGGAATGCGATCTTCGATCTGCACCGCGATGTGGCTGCCGCGCCGCCCCATCTTCGCCGTGTACATCGGCACGCCGCCGCAGTGCATGCGCACCGCGCTGTCGGCGGTGACGGTGAACATGATGCGGCTGCCCACGCGCAGGCCGAAGACGTCCTCCAGCGGCAGGTCGCGCTCGGCCATGACCGCGGTCAGCTCGATCTCGGTGAACCACAGCTCCTGCGCCAGATGCGCTTCCCAGATCGCATCGCGGCCGAACTTCTCGCCCATGAACATCTGCAGCAGCACCTCGCGGACCGGCTCCAGCGTCGCGTAGGGCAGCAGCAGCTCGAGCTGGCCGCCGCGATCCTCCATGTCGATGCGCAGCCGGGCGAGGATGGCGGTGTTGGAAGGACGCGAAATGGTGGCGAAGCGCGAATTGGTCTCCAGGCGGTCAAGGCGGAAGCTCACCTGGCTGACCGGCTCGAACGCGGCACTGAGGTCGGCCGCCACCGCCTGGACCATCCGCTGCACCAGGGAGCGTTCGATCGTGGTGTAGGGACGACCCTCGATGCGCATCGCGGCGGTGCCGTGGCGGCCGCCCAGCAGGACGTCGACGATGGAGGAGACCAGCGCGGCGTCGATGCTGATCAGCCCGCAATTGTCCCACTCCACCGCCTTGATGACGGCGAGCATGGAAGAGCCCGGGACGTCATCCAGGTACTCGCCGAAACGGACGCTGGTGACGCCCGCGAGTGTCACCTCGACATTGTCGGACGTGAAGTTGCGCAGGCCGGTGGACATCAGCCGCACCAGCCGGTCGAGCACCACGTCCAGCATCGGCAACCGCTCGTAGGAGACGAGCGGGCTGTTGAGGATCGAGCCGATACCGGGGTTCTCGCCGGAGGTGCGACCGCCGAGCAGGCTGTCGATCTCGTCCTGGTTCAGGGTCGCGCCGAGGGCGCCGGCGGGCAGGGCGGCATCCGGCGCGGCAGCGTCGCCCAGGGCGTCGGTCTGGCCCTGTGCCTGCTGCCCGTTTGCCAGAGCAACGTCCGCGCCGATCGGCTCTGCCGGAGGGACCATCGCCGCGCCCCTTACTGGACGAACAGTTCGTCGAACAGCACGTCGCGCACCGGCACCGGTGCCACCGCCGCGGTGATGCGCCGCAGCAGTTCCTCGCGCAGCCGGGCGCTGCCGGCCGATCCGCGGGTTTCCTCGACCCGCAGCTCGCGCAGGTAGACGTGACAGTAGTCGACAATCCGCGGCATCAGCGCCTGGATGCGGGCTTCGTCCGAGGAACTCTTCAGCTCCAGGCTCAGCTTCGCCTTCAGAAAGGTCGAACGCCGCTCGCTGGTGTTGAGGCTGACGAGGATCTCGGGAAGGGCGAAAAACACCGGCGCCGCACCGGCTTGCTCCTCCGCCGATTCGTCGTTGGCGGTGCCGCCGAGGAGGCCGGAAAACCACGCACCGGCGATGCCACCGGCAATCAAGGCGAGAGCGCCGGCAGCCATGATCAGCCGCCGCTTCTTGCCGTTGCCGGAGGCCGGAGCGGCGGTCGCCGCGTCGTCCTGCGGTTCGTCGTCGCTGGTCGGGGCACTTGCCATCGTCATTCTCGCAGAGGCGCCAGCTGTGGGCGGAGGGTTGGTGCAGCCCCACTCTAGGCCGCCAGCGGTTAACAACCCGTTTGGGCCGCTCTTGCCTCTGCGATCGGCAGAAAATGCCGGGCTGGAGTCCCGCCGTTGCCGGGTGGAACGCCGCTCGCGGCGGCCAGCCAGACCGTTATGACGCTGAGTTTCCTAGGAAATCGCCGCGGGCACGGGATTTGCGGCGAGTGGCCAGCAACCACCGGCATTGCAGACGTCGCCCATGGAAACCTCGCTGCTCGTCGTCCTGACCCGCCAGAACGCCCTGCGGCAGGACCTCGACGTCGTCGCCAACAACCTCGCCAACATGAACAGCACCGCCTTCAAGGCCAGCCGGCTGCTGTTTGCCGAGCATCTGGTGCCGACCCCGTCCGGCGGCGAGCGGATGGGGGATGCGCTCGCCCTGGTTCGCGACGTGACGAGCGTCCGCGACCTTGCCGTCGGCAGTTTGCGCGAGACCGGCAACGATCTCGATGTCGCCATTGAAAGCAACGGCTATCTCGCCGTCTCGACACCGATGGGGCCGCGCTATACCCGCGATGGCCATCTGCGGCTGAACGAGACCGGCGAGCTGGTCTGCGAACAGGGGTTCCCGGTGCTGGCGGACGGCGCGCCGGTGCAGGTCGGCCTCGACGATATCAACATCGCCATTGCCGCCGACGGCACGATCTCCAGCGAGGCGCGCGTTCTCGGCAAGCTCGATGTGGTCGGCTTCGCCCGCCCGCAGCGACTGCAGGCGGGCGAGGGCGGGCTGCTGGCGGCGGGCGACGAGACCCCGCAGCCGGTGGCCCTGCCGGGTGTGCACCAGGGCATGCTGGAAGGCTCGAACGTCGAGCCGATCGCCGAGATCGACCGGCTGATCCAGGTGCAGCGCGCCTACGACCAGGCGCGCAAGCTGGCCGATCGCGAGGACGATCGCCTCCACAAAATGCTGCAGACCTACGCCGGCTGAGCGGCGTCATCGGAAAAGGCTGAAGGCCCATGAGAGCCCTGAACATCGCGGCGACCGGCATGCTCGCCCAGCAGCGCAACGTCGAGGTGGTGTCCAACAACCTCGCCAACATGAACACTACCGGCTTCCTGCGCCGGCGCACGGAGTTCCAGGACCTGCTCTACCAGAACCTGCGGCGTGGTGGCTCGACCTCCTCGGAGAACGGCGAGGTGGTGCCGACCGGCGTGCAGATCGGCCTCGGCGTCAAGCTGGCCGGGGTCTACCGCATCCACACCCAGGGCAACCTGACGACGACGGACAACCCGTTCGACCTCGCCATCCAGGGCAAGGGCTTCTTCCAGGTGGCGATGCCGGACGGCAGCACCGCCTACAGCCGCGACGGCACCTTCCAGCTCAATGCCGAGGGGCAGATCGTTACCCACGACGGCCGCCTGGTGCAGCCGGCGATAGCCGTGCCGGTGGACGCCCTCGACGTGACCATCAACCAGAGCGGCGAGGTGCTGGCCAAGATCGACGGCCAGGTCGAGCTGCAGAACGTCGGCCAGATCCAGCTCGCCGTCTTCCCCAACGAGGCGGGGCTGGAAGCGATCGGCGGCAACCTGCTGCGCGAGACGGTGGGCTCGGGCGCCCCGGTGATCGGCCAGCCGCAGGCGCTGGGCTTCGGCAGCCTGCAGCAGGGGTTCCTCGAGACGGCCAACGTCAACGCCGTCGAGGAGATCACCAACCTGATCTCGGCGCAGCGCGCCTATGAGATGAATTCGAAGGTCATTCAGGCCGCCGACGAGATGTTGGCGACCGTCGGCAACGTCCGGTGATGGAGCTTTCCATGCGTATCCCCCTGCTGCTGGCGACGTGCTTCGTCGTTCTCGGCGCGACTCCCGCGGGCCAGGCGGCGGAGCCGGTCGATCCGCACGAGGCGGTGCTGCGGATGGCGACGCAGAAGCTGGCCACGGCGATGCTGGAGGAGGCGGTGCTGGCGGCGCTGGCGGGCCGCCAGGTCGATGTGCGCGGCGCGAGCGTCGATTTCACCGGCCTGTCGGCGACGGCGCCGCTGGCGGCGGATGCCGCCCTCGTCGTCGAGCG
>JBDHSN010000055.1:0-17510 GCA_039808105.1 Rhodospirillales bacterium | reverse complement strand
GGGAGGCGGACGCGCACGACGGTGCGTCGAGGATCAGCCGGCGACATCTTCTGCGTCGAGCGGCCAGCCGGTCGCGTGCCGGCTGGCACGGCGGCTGCTTTGACTTGCCCGCACCAGCAGCTAAATTAGCAGGGCACGCGACCAGCGGTTGCCCGCGAACCTCGGAAAGGAGTGTGCCATGGCCCCCGATGGGACCCACCCGGCCGGCGACGAACTGATGATCTCTGCAAACGCCGCCCGGCGGATCGCCAAGCTGATCGCCGCCGAAGGCGGCGGCGACGCGATGCGCCTGCGGGTCGCCGTCTCCGGCGGCGGCTGCTCCGGCTTCCAGTACGGCTTTTCCATCGACGACGTCCGCCGCGACGACGACCGCGAATTCGACCGCGACGGCGTCGGCGTGCTCATCGATGAAACCTCGCTGGAGCTGCTTCGCGGCGCCGAGCTCGATTACGTCGAGGACCTGATCGGCTCCTATTTCGTCATCAAGAATCCGAACGCCACCTCGACCTGTGGCTGCGGCTCGTCGTTCTCAATCTGAACGACCAGCGTCGCCTGCCCGCCGGCTGCCATCACGCGCTGTTTCCAGAAGGGAGGATTTGCCCGTGAATATCCGGACTGCACCTTTTGCTCGCGCCCTGCCCGTCCTGCTTGCCGGGGGCTTGCTGCTTGCTGCCTGTGACGAGAAAGGTTCGGCGGAGAAAGCCGGACAAGAAGCCGGCAAGAAGGTCGATCAGGCGATCGAGCAGACCAAGGAGAGCATGGACAAGGCCAAGGAGAGCGCAGCGAGGCTGCTCGATAACGCCAGCGACAAGGCGAAAGCGGCGGCGGAGCAGGTTCGCCAGGGCTCGCGCGACATGGTCGAGGAAGCCGAGCGCAAGATCGACGAGGCGACCAAGCCGGCGGACAAACAGTAGGACGAGCCCCGGCGGATGCTGAAGGTCGCGACCTGGAACGTCAATTCGATCAAGGCGCGGCTCGCGCACCTGCTGTCGTGGCTGCGTGACACGGCGCCCGACGTCGTGCTGCTGCAGGAGACCAAGGTGGCTGATGAGGCCTTCCCCGGCCTCGAGATCGGCGATCTCGGCTACAACGTCGTCACCGTCGGCCAACGTGCCTACAATGGCGTCGCGGTGATCTCCAAGCAGCCGGTCGAGGTGCTGGCGTGGGCGCTGCCCGGGGATGCGGACGACACCCAGGCCCGCTATCTGGAGACGTTCACCTGCGGCCTGCGCCTCGTCTGCCTTTATGCGCCCAACGGCAATCCCATCGGCACCAGCAAGTTCGACTACAAGCTCGGCTGGCTGGAACGGCTGCACCGGCACACGCAGGAGCTGCTGGCGAGCGAGGATGCCTTCATCCTCGGCGGCGATTGGAACGTCGCCCCGGGCGACGAGGACGTCTACGATCCGTTCGACCTGCGCTTCGATGCGCTGTGCCAGCCGGAAACCCGCGCCGCCTTCCGCCGCATTCTCCATCTCGGGCTGACCGACGCCGTGGCGGCGCTGTCGCCGACCCCCCACCGCTACACCTGGTGGGACTATCGCGCCGGGGGGTTCGATGCGGACCGCGGCATGCGCATCGACCATCTGCTGCTGTCGCCGCAGGCCGCCGACCGGCTGATCGCCGCCGACATCGACCGCACGCCGCGCGGCTGGCTGCGTCCCTCCGACCACGCCCCGGTGCACTGCACCCTGCGCGCCGCCTGAAAATCCGCATGACGAAAGCCCCTCTCGCTCGCGGGAGAGGGCGGGGACGCTCGGCGAATGCCGCGGTGAAGGTCCCCCGTGTGTCGCTGCGCCGCCGGGCTAACCCAGGCCCTCACCCGCCCGCTTGCGCGCGCACCCCTCTCCCGCCACCAGGGGAGAGGGTTCATTTCGCGCACGCTTTTTGCTTGCCGGCCAGTGGCAAGCCGGAACCCGCGGCAACTTGATTCGACTCTGCGAGCAAGTTGCAGTTATTATTGTCAAACACAATTTTGGATTGGGGGGTTGGAATGGACGGGGTAGCGTCTGCTGTGCCGGTTGGGCCGCCGCCATCGAAGGTCGAAGACGGCCCCAATTACCAGATTATTGTGCCGCAACTGCTGAAGGGGGCGGTCGTGCCGTTTCTCGGTTCCGGCGCCTCGATGTTCCATCGCCGGCAACTCAGCGGCGCTGCCTGCCCGCCATCGGCAATCGAGCTCGCCGAGCGGCTGGCGATGACCGCGCAGCTCGGAGCCGACAGCGAGGAGTACCGGCTGATCAGAACCGACCTGCCGCTGGCGGCCTCCTATTTCGAGCATGTGGAGCTGGATCGCGACGGCCTGCGCGACGAGCTGATCTCCGTCTTCAACAACCCGTTCGAGCCCAACCTGCTGCACCGGCTGCTGGCGAAGGTGGCGGCGAAGCAGCCGCTGCTGATCATCACCACCAACTACGACGACATGATCGAGGCCGCCTTCCAGGCAGAAAAGGTGCCCTATCAGCTCGTCGTCACCGCCATCGAAGATCTGCAGGTCAAGTTCCAGGGAACCGACGACAGCGAGCTGGCACCGGTCGATCCGCAGACGCTGAAGATCTCGCTGAAGCACGCCTCCATCATCTACAAGATGCACGGCAGCATCGACCGCACCGGCAAACAGCCCCCCGACGACCACTTCGTCATCACCGAGGAAGACTACGTCGCCTTTCTCGGCAGCCTGCTGGTGCCACCGGCGATCTCGGCGCTGTTCCTGACCCGGCGCTTCCTGTTTCTCGGCTACAGTCTGCGTGACTGGAATTTCCGGGTGATGCTCAGCCAGCGGCTACAGGACTCCGGCAAGCTGAAGAAGTCGTGGGCGATCCAGCACCGCCCGAATTCGATCGAGACGAAGCTGTGGGAAAAGAAGAACGTCGAGATCTTTGATATGGATCTTCTCGATTTCTCTACCGCACTGACCGCCCAGGTGGAAACCTTGTCTTCCGCCCCCTGACCGACGGGCGCCGACGATGGATGTGGCTAGCTCGCAGTTGCGGGCCGAAGAGGACTGTCCCTATGTCGGCCTGTGCTACTTCGATGAGAAGCACGCGCGCTTCTTTTTCGGGCGGGAGAGCGACGCCGAGCTGATCGCCGCCAATGTGCTGTCGTGCGGGATCATGGTCCTGCACGGCCCGAGCGGCGTCGGCAAGAGTTCGGTGCTGGGCGCGGCGCTGCCGGCTGCCCTGCAGCAGATCACCCCCGGCGCCCTGATCATCCCCTACCGCCGCTGGGATGCCGGCTTCTACCAGTTCCTGTTGCAGGAGGCGCAGCAGCAGACGGCGCGGGCGCTGGCCATGCCTCGCCGCCGGCCTGCCGGCGATGATGCCCTCATCACCCGGCCCTATCCGGGCATTGCCGATCACGACCAGCCGCCGCCCGTGGCGCCGGCGCCCGCGACCATTGCCCCCGGCGCCGTCAGCGACGGGCCGCAAGTGCTGCTGCATCCGTCCGCCGCGGCGCCGGCCTCGCTGGAGGCGGTGGCGCAGGCGTGGGACCGCGCCGCGGACACGCCGCTGGTGTTCGTGTTCGATCAGTTCGAGCAATACTTCACCGGCCAGGACTTCGGGCGCACCCGGGAGGACGAGCAGTTCGAGGTCGATCTCGCCCGCATCGTCCGGCTGCGCGACGTCCAGTGCCACGTCATGCTCAGCATCCGCGAGGACGCGCTGTTCGAGCTGAACCGGCTGCGCGCCCGCATCCCCAACATCCTCGCGCGCTCGCTCAAGCTCGACTTCCTCGACAAAGAGGCGGCGGAGGAGGCCGTCGAGGGCCCGCTGCGGGTCTGGCTCGACGAGCACGGCGACTGCGCCGGACCGACCCGCGCCGCCCCCGACCTGGTGGCGAGCCTCATCGCCCAGGTGGCGCGGCCGGGCGACCACTCCCGCGTCGATACCCCCTATTTGCAGCTCGCGCTGAAGCGGCTGTGGCAGACGGAAAAGCGGCAGGGCTCGCCGGAACTGCGGCTGCTGACGCTGGACGGCCTGCGCGGCGCCAACGGCATCGCCGAGCGCCACTTCCAGGATACGATCAAGGCGCTGCCGGACGACCACCGGCGGCTGTGCAGCGTCATCTTCGACCGCATGGTCACCCCGTCCGGCATGAAGATCGCGCTGACCGCGCACGATCTGGCGCAGATGTCGGGCGAGGACGAGGACGAGGTCGGCGCGGTGCTGGAGCACCTCGCCGACAGCCGGTCGTTCATCATCCACAAGGTATCGCCGCCGCAGCCGGGTGGCGCCCCGCTGTTCGAGATCTTCCACGACGTTCTCGCCCGGCCGATCCGCGACTGGATCGCCAGCGAGCATGAGCGGCTGAAGCAGGAAAAGAAGCTGGCGGAGGAACGGCGGCTCGCCGAGGAAGAGCGCCGCCGCCAGCAGCAGGAACTCGAGCAGCAACGCCTTGAAGCGGAACGCGAGCAACAGCGCCACCGCGAGGAGGTGGCGCGGCAGCAGCAGCAGATCGCCCGCGAGCGGCAGATGAAGCGCCGCTATTTCGCCCTTGCCGTGTTTTCCTCGGTGGTGGCGGTGGCGGCCCTGGCGGCGTTCGGCTTTGCCCTCTCCAGCCACCGCGACGCGGCCGCCAAGCAGGGCCGGATGCTGGCCAAGCAGGCCGAGCAGGAACTGAAGTCCGGCGACGGCCGCACCGCGCTGCTGCTGGCTCTGGCGGCCCTGCCGCAGCAGGCCGGCCTGCTCACCAACCTGACCGCCTGGCTCAACTGGCCCGATCGCGATTTCGCCCGGAGCGTGCTGGATCAAGCCCTGGCGAGTCCGGTCGGCCTGGTGCTGCCTTCCGCCTCCGGCCGGCTGACACTCGCCACCTTCGCCCCAGACGGGCGCAGCGTCGTCACCGGCTCGGAGCAGGGCATCATCGAACTGTGGCCGGGCAGCGCCGTCGCGCACCTGCTCTCGGGGGGAGAGAAAGCGACACAACCGCCGCCGCTGGTCTTCCGCCATGCCGACCGCAGCCGCATCATGTCGGTTGACCTGGATGCATCGGGTAACCGCCTCGTCAGCAGCGACGGCGACGGCACTGTCTACCTGTGGGACGCCACCTATCCCCGGGCGCCCCTGAAGCACTGGGACGCCAGCGAGCGCCCTGTCGTCGCCGCCATCAGTCCCGATGGCGCGCTCGTCGCCACCGCCTCCTTCGGCGACGGCAAGCCAACTCTCTGGCACCCGCTGGGCGGCCCGGATTTTCCCGGACCCGAGCCGGTCGCGGTCTCCTGGCAGACCGCGCACAAGTACGGCGTCACCGCCATCGCCTTCGATGCCAGCGGCGAGCGGTTGGTAACCACGTCATTCGACGGGACGGCTGCCGTCTGGCGCGTCGCCGATGGCAAGCTGCTGCAGGCGTTCAGCCATGGCGGTCCGCCGCTGCTGAGCGCCCGCTTCAGCCGGGACGGCCGACGCCTTGCCACCGGGGCGTGGGACGGCAGCGTCCGCATCTGGGCGCTGTCACCGCAGGCCGCGCCCTCGCCCTGCCGGTCGAAGAGACCGCCCTGCCATGTCGAGGACTGGGCCGAGAAGGTGCCGCTGCTGACCCTCGATCATCCCGATACGGTCGCCGCGCTTGCCTTCGATGCCTCCGGCCGGCAGATCGTCACCGCGTCCATGGACGGCGCCGCGCGCGTCTGGGATGTCGCCAGTGGCACCCTCCTGCGCCGCCTGCAGGGCCCCGCCGAGGTCGCCGGCCGCAACATCTCCGCCGCGATCAGTCCCGACGGCGGCACGGTTCTGGCCACCTTCATGCAGCGCAGCGCCTACTTCTGGCCGTTGCAGGCGGCGGGCAGCCTGCCGGCGGTTCCCGCCCTGCCGCCGCGGCCGCTGGCGATCGCCGCCGATGTGGGTGCCCGGCGGGTCGCGGTAGCCGACGACACGATGCTCAAGGTCTCCGATGCCGCTACCGGCGCGGTCCTCCGCGAGATCGCGCTGGACCAGCCCCCCCTGGCGGTGGCGATGAGTCCCGGCGGGGTCTTCGTCGCCGTCGCCGGCGGACACACCGTCGGCCTGTGGAGCATCGACGGCGAGCCGCCCGCCCGGCGGGCGCTGCCCGATTGCGGCAGCCTCGTCCTGTCGGTGGCCTACGATCCCGTCGGCCAGCGGCTGGTCACCGGCTACCAGGACGGCTCGGTGCGGCTGTGGCGGGCGAACGGCGAGCCGCTGTTCGGGACTGACGATCGGGGGTGCGGCGCGCCTCTGTTCGCGCCGGTGAACGGGCGGCGACCGGCAAAACGCGCGCCGGTGTTTGCCACTGCGTTCAGCCAGGACGGCAGCGAGGTTCTCGCCGGTTCGTTCGACGGCCGCCTGCGCTTTGCCGATGCCACCACCGGCCGCGAGCAGCCGGACCGGACGGTCAGGATCGGCGGGGCGATCCTCGGGCTGCAGCCGGCCAGCGACGGCCCTTACGTCGTGGCCGATATCCTCGCGCCACCGGAGCCACCCGCCGCCACCGCTGATGCGGTGGCCAGGCCGGGCGACAGCCGCTTCCGCATCTCGCTGCAGATCGTCGATCTGGCATCGGGACGGCTGCTGCTGGCCGACGAGGCCGGTCGCAACCGCTATCGCGAACTGCTGCAGTCGGGCAACAGCCTGCGCCTGATCGGCGCCGACGGCAGCGCGACCATCGTCACGGCGCCGCTCGACCGGCGGCTGCGCCTGGGGCCGCTGCCACCCGCCGATGCCGCCGGCGAGGTCACCTATGCACGGCAGGTCAGACTGGCGGCGCTGCCGCCGGCGCTGCGCGAACTGAGCGAGGAGGAAAAGGAGGAACGCGGCCTGACGATGCAGACGACCGGAGCCGATCAGCCGCAGGCCCGCGCCGACGGCGCCGTGACCGCCCCGGCGGCGATGGCCGCGCCCGCCCGTTGAACTGCACCGGGCGGATGTCAGCGGCCGCAGGCGACGAGCCAGGGCTTCGGCCGTGCCGCTGGCTGCGCTGGCCACCGTAGCGATATAAGTCTGGCGCGCCATCCCGGCTGGACGGGATGCGGCCCCCCCGTCGGCCCTGCGCCGCCGTGCGCGCCGGCTGACGCCCGGCCCAGCATCCAGGCGTGCGGCAGCTGAGACTCTGGATGATGAACGATCTTTTCGCAGATGAAGAGGCGCGCCGGTCGCGCCGCGAGAAAATGGCAGAAGGCGCCATGCTTCTGCGTGGCTTCGCGCTCGATGGTGACGATGAGTTGCTGTCGGCGGTTCGCGGGATCGCTGTTGTCTCTCCCTTTCGCAACATGGTGACGCCGGGCGGATACGTCATGTCGGTTGCCATGACCAATTGCGGCGATGCCGGCTGGGTCACCGAGCGCAGCGGCTATCGCTATGACGCGATCGATCCCGAGACCGGCCAGCCGTGGCCGCCGATGCCGGCCCCCTTCCTGGCTCTCGCGACGGCGGCGGCGGCAGCGGCCGGTTATCCCGCGTACCGGCCCGACGCGTGCCTCATCAACCGCTATGCGCCGGGCGCGCGGCTGTCGCTGCACCAGGACAAGAACGAGCGCGATTTCGCCAACCCGATCGTGTCCGTGTCGCTCGGCCTGCCGGCCACCTTCCAGTTCGGCGGGCCGAAGCGCACCGACCCGGTGACGAAATACGCCCTGCGGCACGGCGACGTCGCGGTCTGGGGCGGACCGTCGCGGCTTTATTTTCATGGCGTGCCCGTCCTCAAGGACGGCGAGCACCCGAAGGTCGGGCGCATGCGGCTCAATCTGACTTTTCGGACCGCGCTCTGATCATCCGGCCCTGCTGAGAACCGCCCCTGCCCGGATTGGAAAGCAAGGACCGGAGTGAGACCGAAGACGTGAGGCCTATATTCGCTCTCATGAAAAGTTTGAGGGCAACGGCCATGGAAAAGACA
Source organism: Rhodospirillales bacterium (assembly GCA_039808105.1). Lineage (GTDB taxonomy): Bacteria > Pseudomonadota > Alphaproteobacteria > Rhodospirillales > Defluviicoccaceae > Defluviicoccus. Next base: position 9,665 of record JBDHSN010000055.1, on the reverse strand, counting down.
GCAATAGCCACCGAACAGGACCCGCGCTGGCAAAGCGTGGTCGGGCGCAACGCGAATGCCGACGGCACGTTCGTCTACGCGGTCAAGACGACCGGCGTCTATTGCCGCCCGTCCTGTCCGGCGCGGCTCGCCAAGCCGGTCAACGTCAGTTTCTACGATACGCCCGCCGAGGCGGAGGCCGCCGGCTTCCGTTCATGCCAGCGCTGCAATCCGAACGGACAGTCCCTGGCAGAGGCCAACGCGGCCATCGTGGCCGAAGCCTGCCGGCTGATCGAGACTTCGGAAGAACTGCGCACCCTCGACGAACTGGCGGACAAGGTCGGCATGAGCCCGTTCTATTTCCATCGCCAGTTCAAGGCGATCACCGGGCTGACGCCGAAGCAGTGGGCCTCCGCTCACCGTGCGAAGAAAGTGCGTGCCGAGCTTTCCGGGCGGACGAGCGTGACCAGCGCGATTTACGGCGCGGGCTTCAACTCCAACAGCCGGTTTTACGAGCACTCGAATGAGGTGCTCGGAATGACACCAACCACCTACCGGAACGGCGGCAAAGATGCCGATATCCGCTTTGCCGTGGGCCAGACTTCCCTGGGGGCGATCCTGGTCGCGCAGAGCGACAAGGGCATCTGTGCCATCACCCTGGGCGACGACCCGGACGAACTGGTCCGTGATCTTCAGGACCGGTTCCCCAGGGCCAACCTGATCGGCGGCGATACGGAATTCGAGAGCCTTGTCGCACGTGTCGTCGGCTTCGTCGAAGCGCCGCGGATCGGCCTCGACCTGCCGCTCGACATTCGCGGCACCGCCTTCCAGGAACGGGTCTGGCAGGCGCTCCGCCAGGTACCGGCCGGCGTGACGGTGTCCTACACCGATATCGCTCGCCGGATCGGCGAGCCCAAGGCGGTGCGCGCCGTCGCCCAGGCGTGTGGCGCCAACAACATCGCTGTCGCGATCCCTTGTCACCGCGTCGTTCGCAACGACGGCGCGCTGTCCGGTTATCGCTGGGGCGTGGACCGCAAGCGCACCCTGCTGGAAAGGGAAGCTCAGGCGTGAGCACCACCAGGAACTTCATCCCGGCGGAGGAGGCGGTCGCCGCAGCGAAAAAGCGCCTCGGCCACTATGACTGGGGCGCCTTCACCAACGAGATGAACGCCTACGGCTGCGCCGTGCTCAAGGGTGTGCTGACGCCGCAGGAATGCAAGGACATCGCCGCGCTCTATCCGCACGAGGAGCATTTTCGCAGTCACGTCCACATGGCGCGACATGGCTTCGGCAAGGGCGAGTATCGCTACTTCAAGTATCCGCTGCCCGATCTTCTCGGCGGCCTGCGCACCGCGCTCTATCCGCATCTGGCGGAGGTGGCGAACAGCTGGAACGAGCGCATGGGAGTCGACCAGCGCTACCCGCAGGAACACGCCGCCTTCCTGCGCCAGTGCCATGACGCCGGCCAGATGCGGCCGACGCCGCTGCTGCTGCAATACGTGCCGGGCGACTTCAACTGCCTGCATCAGGATCTCTACGGCGATCTTGCCTTCCCGCTGCAGGTGGCGTTCCTGCTCTCCGAGCCGGACAAGGATTTTACCGGCGGCGAGTTCGTCCTGACCGAGCAGCGTCCGCGGATGCAGAGCCGGGCCGAGGTCGTGCCGCTGCAACAGGGCGACGCGGTCGTCTTCGCCGTCCACAACCGGCCGGTGCGGGGCACGAAGGGCAATTACCGCGTCAATCTGCGTCACGGCGTCAGCCGGGTCCGCTCCGGCCAGCGCCACACGGTGGGGATCATCTTCCACGATGCGCGGTGACGCCGATCCCCCCGGTCTGACGATCGAGGGGATCGGGACTCCCCTCGGTGACGTCCTTCTCGTCGCATGGCCGGACGAGCGGCTGTGCGCGAGCGAGTTCGCCGACCGGGAGGAGCGGCTCCACCGCCTTCTCGATCGCAGGATCGGCAAAGGACGCTACCGCCTCGCACCCGGCAGAGTGGCGGCAGCCATAAAGCTGGCCCTCGAACGATATTTCGACGGCGACCTCGCGGCGATCGACACCATCCCGCTCACGATGGGCGGAACCTCGTTTCAGCAGGAGATGTGGACGGCGCTTCGGACCATCCCGCCCGGCACCGTCACCAGCTATGCCGGCATGGCCATGACCCTCCGCCGGCCGGGCGCGGCGCGCGCCATCGGCCACGCCAATGCCGCCAATCCCTTCGAGATCATCGTGCCCTGCCATCGCCTCGTCGGATCGGACGGCGCGTTGACCGGTTACGCCGGCGGATTGCGGCGCAAGCGCTGGCTCCTCGACCACGAAGGCAGGCATGCGCTGCCGGGTGCGGCCGCCACGTCGGCGCCAGTCACCGAAACGATACCGGGCCCGTAATGACATGGCGGCGGCCGGCGGTGCCCGGTTTGATCCTCTCCGGAGCCCGGCTTTACTTCGCCGCGCTTTCCCGATGAATTCCAGCAGCCGTTCCGATCGAAAGCGCCCCGCAGCCGCCTGAGCGCACGCGCCCGGCTGCTGCATCTGCGGCAATCAGAATCCCACGTCTTCGGGCAGGATGCGGTTCGGCGGGGTGTGGCCGTCGATCAGGCTCTGGATGTTGATGATCACCCGCTGGCCCATGTCGATGCGTCCCTCCTGGGTCGCCGAGCCCATGTGCGGCAGCAGCACGACGTTGTCCATCGCCATCAGCTTGGGGTTGACCGCCGGCTCGTTCTCGTAGACGTCGAGGCCGGCGCCGGCGAGCTCGCGCATGCGCAGCATGCGGACCAGCGCCACCTCGTCGATGATCTCGCCGCGGGCGGTGTTGACGATGTAGGCGTGCGGCTGCAGCAGCTTCAGCCGCCGCGCCGACAGCAGGTGAAAGGTCGCCGGGGTGTGCGGGCAATGCACGGTGATGACGTCGGTGCGCGCCAGCATCTGGTCGAGGCTCTCGTGATAGGTGGCGTTCAGCTCGGTCTCGATGTCGGGATGGACGCGGCGGCGGTTGTGGTAGTGGATGCTCATCTGGAAGGCGATGGCGCGGCGGGCGACCGCCTGGCCGATCCGCCCCATGCCGACGATCCCCAGCCGCTTGCCGGAGACGCGGTGCCCCAGCATCCAGGTCGGCGACCAGCCGGTCCACTTGCCGGCGCGCAGGATTCGCTCGCCCTCGGTCAGCCGGCGCGGCACGGCGAGGATCAGCGCCATGGTCATATCGGCGGTGTCCTCGGTGAGGACGTCCGGCGTGTTGGTGACGGTGATGCCCAGTTCCTTGGCGCGCTTCAGGTCGATGTGATCGAAGCCGGTGCCGTAGTTGGCAATCAGCTTGAGCTGGTCGCCGGCCCGGTCGAGCACCGCCCGGCCGATCCGGTCGGTGACCGTCGGCACCAGCACGTCGGCGACGCGCACCGCCTCCACCAGCTTTTCCGGCGACATCGGCTCGTCGGTCAGGTTCAGGCGGACGTCGAACAGCTCCATCATCCGCGTCTCGATGACGTCGGGGAGCTTGCGGGTGACCACCACCTTGGGTTTTTGCTTCGCCATGGTCTTGAACCGCCGATTTGGACGTTCCCGGTTGATCCGCGCCTTAGCAGGCGGGCTCGCCGATGTCCAGCGAACCTGCCGCGGTTGGGCCCGGCATGTTATTCCGGATCCTGCCTTCCTCGCACTTATTCCGTGCGTCGAGAATCCGGCGGGGGTTTCCGGGCCGGCGGGCCGGGGGGCGTCACGAGGCAGGCTGTGCAGGCGCGCTCAAGGTGACGTGAAGATCGGACCTGGTTGAGATAGCCCCAGATGGAGAGGCGGAGCATATCAGCAGGATGATAGCCGGGGCGGCCGATTGCCGCCGCCACCGCCCTCGTAAAGCCCAGATCGACAAGGGCCATACTGTCTACAAAGGCGTCGACGACGCGAACAAGACCATCAGAAGCAACATAGCATCGATGCCGGCGGGGAGCAGACTCGCCTGGGTGCGGTCAGATCCTTCGATGAAGCCCATGCGACTGCTCCCGCCAGTTTCTGCCTGCCGCATCTCCACCATCTGAGTAGGCGGCGGCTCGTCGCCTACTGATTCGGAAAGTGCTCAACGTGGGTTTCGGCAGTGCGCCCGACATACAGAGCGCGACGGCCGGAGAACGACACGATATAGCCGGCGCAGCCCGCCAAAACCGCCTTCTCGCAGAAGCCGGTGTAGGTGTAGCCGGGGACCTGTTGCTGCGCTTCCCGGATCGCGGCCTGCATGCGCGTTGTGTCGAACGCTGGTGTGATCGGTGCATCGACCCGGTGGGCCGGCAGCTCGATACTCTCTCCGTCGGGCAGGTAATAGGTTGCGGTCGCCCGCCGGAAGTCGATCGCATAGCCCTCGAACCCGGCTTTCATCAACGTTCCCACGATCTGCGGAAAGGTCATGGTGTTTTTCTCGGCTGCCTCAAGGCAGGTCCGGGCAACGGTTCTCTGGTTTTCGTTCATAGGGGCTTCTCCGTGGTGGGGCTGAATCGCGTTCATTTGATCGGGATTGCGGTCATGTCGCCGCGTTGGGCCAAGCTCTTCAGGAGACGTTCCAGCGTTTCCCGCTCGCCCGTAGTGAGACATTCGAAGAATTCGGCATCGTTGCGATCGGCAAGCGCGGCCAGATCCGGCACCAGGGCACTGCCGCGATCCGTCAGCGCAAGTGTCTGAGCGCGGCCGTCGTGCGCGCTGGCCTCGCGCATGATCAGCGACTTCGCGATCAATCGGTCGGCCAGTTTCGTGATTGCGCCTCTCGACATGCCCATTGCGTCGGCGAGCCTGCTGGGTGCCATCGACTCCTTGCCGTAGAGCGCGCGCATCAAGCTCCATTCCGCGACCGTCACCTCCTTGTCGGCCAGCTTGGCCGCGAAGGCTTGGGACACGTGGTTGGACACCATGCGCAGCCAGAAGCCGATATGGGCGGTAAGGTCCGAGACAGGCTGGATGGATGACATGGCAATCTCACTAGTTGACTTGGAAACTATATCAATGTGATTTCCTAGTCAACTAAATACGTCGCGGTGCTGAGCATCGGTGCCGGGGGAGTTTTCGCACAGCCTGGAGGGCGTCACGCCCGTTCGTTGACAGTCCCGGCGGCGAATCCTACCTTGCCGCACGATCTTCTGAATCCATGGTAAAGCGACGGATGACGGCTACGCTGACGGTAGGGCTGGCCCAGGTGAACCCGATCGTTGGCGACATCGACGGCAACGCCGCGCGCGTCCGCGCCCGGCGCGCCGAGGCGAGTGGCTGCGACCTGATGGTCTGCGGCGAGCTGGTGCTCGCCGGCTACCCGCCGGAGGACCTGGTGCTGCGCCGGGTGTTTCAGGACCGCATCGAAGCCGCGGTGCATGCGCTGGCGCGGGAGACGGCCGACGGCGGGCCGGCGCTGCTGGTCGGCGCGCCGTGGCGGGCCGACGGCAAGCTCTACAACGCCGCGCTGCTTCTCCATGGAGGCAGCATCGCTGCTGTTCGATTCAAATACGACCTGCCCAATTACGGCGTCTTCGACGAGAAGCGGGTGTTCGCGGCGGGCCCCCTGCCCGATCCGATCGTCTTCCGCGGCGCCCGGCTCGGCGTGATGATCTGCGAGGACATGTGGACGCCGCGTGTCGCCACCCACCTCGCCGAGGGCGGCGCCGAGCTGCTGGTGGTGCCCAACGGTTCGCCGTTCGAGACCGACAAGCCGGGCGTCCGCCAGGCGCTCGCCGCGGAGCGGACGACGGAGACCGGCCTCTCCCTGCTCTACGTCAATCTCGTCGGCGGCCAGGACGAGCTGGTCTTCGACGGCGCCTCGTTCGTCTGGGATCCGGCGGAAGGCCTGCGGGCGCGGGCGCCGGCCTGGCAGGAGGGCGTGACCCGGACGCAGTGGCAGCGGGCCGTCGACGGCTTCTGGACCTGCACCGCCGCGCCGATCGCCGGCGACGGCGACGGCCTGGAGTCGGTCTACCACGCGATGGCGGTGGGCCTGCGCGACTACGTCGAGAAGAACCGCTTCCCCGGCGTCGTTCTCGGCCTTTCCGGCGGCATCGACAGCGCGCTGACCGCCGTCGTCGCCGTCGATGCGCTGGGGCCGGAGCGGGTGCGCTGCGTGATGATGCCATCGCCCTACACCTCGCGCGACAGCCTCGAGGACGCCGCCGAGGTCGCCGGGCTGCTCGGCGTCCGGCTCGACAGCATCGGCATCGAGCCGGCGATGACCGCCTTCTCGGCGATGCTCGCGGACGTCTTCACCGGCCTGCCCGGCGATGTCACCGAGGAGAACGTGCAGGCGCGCTCGCGCGGCCTGCTGCTGATGGCGATCAGCAACAAGCTCGGCCACATGCTGCTGACGACCGGCAACAAGTCGGAGATGTCGGTGGGCTACGCCACCCTCTACGGCGATATGTGCGGCGGTTTCTCGGTGCTGAAGGACATCTACAAGACCACCGTCTTCGCCCTGTCGCGCTGGCGCAACCAGTGCCGGCCGAACGGGTTCCACGGTCCGGCGGGGCGGGTGATCCCGGAGCGGGTGATCACCAAGCCGCCGACCGCAGAGCTGCGGCCCAACCAGACCGACCAGGATACCCTGCCGCCCTATGCCGAGCTCGACGGCATCCTCGAGGCGCTGATCGAGGACGAAGCGTCGATCGACGAGGCCGCCGCCCGCGGCTATGATGCGGCGACGGTGCGGCGGGTCCGGCGGATGATCGATCGCGCCGAGTACAAGCGGCGGCAGGCGCCGCCGGGTGTGAAGATCACCCGGCGCGCTTTCGGTCGCGATCGCCGCTATCCGATCACCAACGGCTTCACCGACCGGGCATGACCAGCAAGGTCCGCTTCGCCCCCAGCCCCACCGGGCTGCTGCATGTCGGCAACGCCCGCACGGCGCTGCTCAACGCCCTGTTCGCCCGCGCCGCGAACGGCCACTTCCTGCTGCGCTTCGACGACACCGACCTCGCCCGGTCCAGCGACGATTTCGCCGCCGCGATCGAGGAGGACCTGCGCTGGCTGGGGGTGCAGTGGGACAGCGTCATCCGCCAGCGCGACCGGCTTGCCGCCTACGAGGCGGCCTTCGCCCGGCTGCGCCAGGCTGGGCGCGTCTATCCCTGCTGGGAGACCCCGGAAGAGCTGGAATACAAGCGCAAGCGCCAGCTCGCCCGCGGCCGTCCCCCCGTCTATGACCGCGCCGCGCTGCGCCTTTCCGAGGTGTTGCGGCAGCAGATGCTGGCGAGCGGCCCGCGGCCGCACTGGCGCTTCCTGCTACAGCAGGGCGCGGCCGGCTGGGACGACCTGGTGCGCGGTCCCGTCGCGCTGGAGGCCGACCGGATGAGCGATCCGGTGGTGGTGCGCGCCGACGGCACCTTCCTCTACATGCTGCCGTCGGTGGTCGACGACATCGATCTTGGCATCACCCACGTCATCCGCGGCGAGGACCACGTCGCCAACACCGCCGTGCACATCCAGATGTTCGAGGCCCTCGGCCATCCGCCGCCGGCGTTCGCCCACGTCGCCCTGCTCACCGACAGTCGCGGCCAGGGACTCTCCAAGCGGCTCGGTTCGATGACGGTGCGCTCGCTGCGCGAGCGTGGCATCGAGCCGCTGGCGCTGGCGAGCTACCTCGCGAGGCTCGGCACCGGCGATCCGGCACAGGCGGCGCCATCGCTCGATGCACTTGCCGCCGGCTTCGACATCACCCGCTACGGCAGGGCGACGCCCAGGTTCGACGAGGAGCAGCTCGACCACATCAACGCCCAGGTGCTGCACAGCCTGCCGTGGGACGCAGCGGCGCCGCGGCTGCGGACGCTCGGCATGGCACGCGCCGATGCCGCCTTCTGGGAGGCGGTGCGCGGCAACCTCACGCGCATCGAGGACGCCCGCCAGTGGTACGACGTGTGCTTCGGCGAGATCACCCCTTCCATCGAAGACCCGGCGCTGACCGAGCGGGCGGCGCGGCTGCTGCCGCCGGAGCCGTGGGATGCGGCCGTCTGGCAGGTATGGACGCAGGCGGTGCGAACCGAGACCGGACGCAAGGGCAAGGAGCTGTTCATGCCGCTGCGCCTCGCGCTGACCGGCCGGCCCCACGGTCCCGAACTGCGCGCCCTGCTGCCGCTGATCGGACGCAAGACGGCGGAACGGCGGCTGCGGGCGGCGCAGCCGGTGCGCACCGCCGCGCCGGTCGGGGCCGGGCGATGAGCATCGTCCTCTACAACACCCTGGCGCGCGCCGAACAGCGCTTCGCGCCGGTCGATGCCGCCAACGTCCGCCTCTACGTCTGCGGGCCGACCGTCTATGACTGGGCGCACGTCGGCAATGCCCGGCCGGCGGTGGTCTTCGACGTTCTCTTCCGGCTGCTGCGCTGCGTGTTCGGTGAGGACCACGTCACCTACGTGCGCAACATCACCGACATCGACGACAAGATCATCGCCGCCCACCGCGCCTCGGGCGAGCCGGTCGCCGAGATCACCCGGCGGACGACCGAGGCCTACCATGCCGACGTCGCCGCCCTCGGCTGCCTTCCGCCGACGGTCGAGCCGCGCGCCACCGCCCATCTCGCCGAGATGCAGGCGATGATCGCGCAGCTCATCGACAGCGGCCACGCCTACCTCGCCGAAGGCCACGTGCTGTTCCACGTGCCGTCGATGCCAGATTACGGGGCGCTGTCGCGGCGGGATCTCGATGAGATGATTGCCGGCGCCCGCGTCGAGATCGCCCCCTACAAGCGCGACCCGCGCGACTTCGTGCTGTGGAAGCCGGCGGCGCCGGAGGATCCGGGCTGGGACAGCCCGTGGGGCCGCGGCCGGCCGGGCTGGCATATCGAGTGCTCGGCGATGAGCGGCCGCTACCTCGGCGAGACCTTCGATATCCACGGCGGCGGCGCCGACCTGATCTTTCCCCACCACGAGAACGAGATCGCTCAGAGCACCTGCGCCCACGGCGGCCGGCCGTTCGCCCGCTTCTGGCTGCACAATGGCTACCTGATGACCGAGGGCGCGAAGATGTCGAAGAGCCTCGGCAACTTCTATACCGTCCACGACCTGCTGGCCGAGTTTCCCGGCGAGGTGATCCGGCTGGCGCTGCTGCAGACCCACTACCGCCAGCCCCTCGACTTCACCCGCGACGGCGTCGCCCTGGCCAAGCGCGTGCTCGACCGCTTCTATGGCGCCCTGCGCGCGACGGCGGACGGGACGGCAGCAACGCCGGCCGGCAATGGCCGGGTGGCGGATGCCGACGTCATCGCCGCGCTCAGCGCCGATCTCAACACGCCGCTGGCGCTGGCCGTGCTGCACGAGCGGCTGGCCGCGCTCAATCGTGCCGAAGGGGCGGCGGAAAAGGCGGCGGCGCGGGCGGCGCTGCTGGCGGCAGGCACACCGCTCGGCCTGCTGGCGCAGGATCCGGCCGCGTGGATGCGCGGTGAGGCCGGCAGTAGGACCGCTTTCGATGAAGACAGCATCAGCAGCCGCATCGCCGCCCGCGCTGCCGCCCGCAAGGCGCGCGACTTCCGCGAAGCCGACCGGCTGCGCGCCGAACTGCTCGCCGAGGGCATCGTCCTCGAAGACACCGCGGCCGGCACCACGTGGCGGCGGGCCTGAGCACTTGACCAAAAATGATGCAAGCAGGCTCAATGCGCTAGGTCACGAACTCATAAAGGGATTCACGCGGCGGGGAAAATCTGATTCAAGCTCCGCAAAGGAGCAATCATGACG
>JBDHSN010000054.1:0-17843 GCA_039808105.1 Rhodospirillales bacterium | reverse complement strand
CGGTCACGTGCAGGCCGGCCCGGCCGCCTCGTTCCCGCTTTGACGCAAGTCGGCCATCGCCATGCCTGTCCTGCCAACATCGCGGGAGCGGCCGGCGCTGGTTCCCGGGGCCGCCCGCGGGCAAGGATGCCGGCTGGCCGTCAGCCGGTCTGCCGGTGCACGCGCAACCTTCCCAGCGGCTCCGCCGCTGCTGCCGTCGCCCACGGCCGCCGGACCCCGCCGAGCGCCTCACCCACGGCCAACCCCGAGACCAGCGCGTCCTCGTGCAGGCCGTTCCCGAAGTAACTGCCACAATACCATGTGTTGCGAACGCCTTGCAGCATGGGGAGTTCCCGCTGGGCGCGCAAGGCCGTGGGATGGAAGCTGGCGTGGTCGTAGTAGAACGTTGCTTCGACCGCTGTCGGATCAGGCTCGCGGTGGGGATTGAGTGTCAGGAACAGCGGCACGCGCCGGTCGACCCCGCTCAGCGCGTTCAGCCAGTAGGTGAGGCAAACCCGCTGCTGCCGCCGGCGGGGGTCGCGGCCGCTGACGTAATTCCAGCTCGACCAGACGCGCCGTCGCCGTGGCATCAGCCGCGCGTCGCGATGGAGCACGGCGCGATTGCTGCTGTAGGTGAAGGCGCCGAGCAGCCGGAGTTCATCGAAGCTGGCATCCTCCAGCATTGCCACCGCCTCGTCGGCATGGGTGGCGATGACGACATGATCGTGGCGCCGGCTTTCGCCCTCCTCGGTGACAACGGTGACCGCATCGGGATGGCGACGGACGTGGACGGCGGCGCAGCGGGTCTGGATACAGCCGGCGAGCGACGCCGCCAGCCGCTGCATGTAGGTGTGGCTGCCCCCGACGATCATTCGCCACTCGCGGGAACGGCCGCTCATCGGCAGGAAGCCGTGACTGGTGGCGAAGCGGACGAAGGCAGCGGCGGGATGACTGCGCATGTCCGACGGCGCCGTCGCCCAGATGGTCGCTGCAACCGGAAGCAGGTGGTGCTCGATGAATTCGCTCGAATAGCCGCTGTTGGCGAGGTAGGCGCCCAGCGTCAGGTCATCGGTCCCCCTCTGGTCGAGCAGCACCCGCGTGTGTCGCCGGAACCGGCGGATGTCGCGGAGCATGCGCCAGTAGCCGGAGCGCAGCAGGTTGCCGGGGTGCCCGAGCAGGCGCGCCACGGAGGGCATGCCGTACTCGATGGCGCCGTCATCGAGGGAGGCGGACAACGACAGGCGGGTTGTGCGGGTGGCGATGCCGAGGTGCCGCAGCAGGGCGGTGAAGTTGGGGTAGTTGATTTCGTTGAAGACGGTGAAGCCGGTATCGACGGCGATCGGCCCGTCCGGCCCGGCTACGTCGACCGTGTTGACGTGGCCGCCGATGCGGTCGAACTGCTCGTAGACCGTCACGCGGTGTCGCCCGGCGAGCAGCCAGGCCGCCGCCATGCCGGAAACGCCGGCACCGATGACGGCTATGTCAAGAGGGCCGTCCGGGTTGGTCATGGTGTCGCGGGGCATGGTGATGCGCCGGCCTCTCTCGCATGGTGCCGATGGGTACCGCTGCCTTGGATTTGGATCGCCGCTTCTGACGGACGCCCAATTGTACGGCTACAGTCGGGCGCTGGATCACTAGAAAGGATTTCTGTCGTATAATTACAAGCCGTGGCTGATGCCAAGCCCCGACAGCAGGCTTACCACGCCGAAACCCATGACCATCAGCCCGAGCAGGACATTGAGGACGACGATCCAGCCCATCGAAAGGTGAACGCGCACGACGAACGCCATCGACGTCAGAACCGACCACCACAGCATCGAGCCGCCGAAGACGCCGACGATGATGATCCAGTCCTGCAGCAGGGAATTGGGGGTTTCCGGGAACAGTCCGAGCCCGGCGAAGACGCCGACGAAGGCAAGCAGGGTGGCCGGGTTGATGATGGTCAGGGCGAAGCCGGTGGCGAGAGCGCCGAGCCAGGCGCGCCAGCGGCGCAGTTCCTGATCCACCGAGGGGGCCTCGGCCTTGATCTTGGGGCGGCGCTTCAGCAGCATCCGGCCGCCGATGATGATCAGGAAGACGCCGCCGACCAGTAGCACCGGCTTCTGATTTTCCAGCAGATAGTGGGTGAGCAGGGTCAGGCCGAGCATCGCTGCGGTGGCCAGCAAGGCATCGGCGGCGGCGGCACCGAAGCCGGTGGTGATTGCGATGATCCAGCGTCCCTGCAGCGCCCGGCGCAGGCACATGGCACCGATTGCGCCGATCGGTACGGCAACGATGAAGCCGGCAAGCGCCGCCTTGAGCAGCAGGACGAGGTTGTCCACGGAGGTCCGAATCGTTTCTGTCGTTGGAGGACGCGCATACCGCGGACGTCGGATGCGCACCCACACCGTGCTCTATACCCGGCCGTGACCCCGGCTGCCATCGACATCCGCAGGATTCCTGCCGCTGCAGCCAATGATTGACTGAACGGACGTCGGCAGCTAGGGGAAGGCGGGCGCAGCACCGCAGAGGAGGTCGGGTTGAACGTCGCCGGAGAGGCGGGTGCGATGCCGGCAGCAGCGGCGGGGTCGGCCCCGACGGTTGCGGTGGAGTCCGCCGGGGACGGGGCCCTGTGCGTGCGGTTTGCCGGCGACTGGATCCTGCGGCAGAGCCTTCCCAATGTCGACGACGTGACCGGGGCCATCACCGGTGCTGCTGATCCGCACCGTATCGGCATCGATGCTGCCGGCCTCGGCCGGTGGGACAGCGGCTTTCTGACCTTCCTGTTGCCGGTCTATGAGGCGGCCAAGGCGAAGGGGCTGGAGCTGGACACCACCGGCTTGCCGGAGGGCGTCCGCCGGCTGCTGCACCTTGCGACAGCGGTACCCGAGCGCGGCGCCCGCGGCGCCAGCGTCCCCCCGTCATTCCTGGTGCGGGTGGGGAAGGCCTGGGCGGCCGTCGTTGCCGCGAGCAGCGATGCGGTCTCCTTCATCGGCGAGTCGGCGCTGAGCATCGGCCGGTTGCTGCGCGGGCGCGCGCAACTGCGGGGTGGCGATGTGCTGCTGCTGATCCAGCAGGCGGGGGCGCAGGCGCTGCCGATCGTTGCCCTGATCAGCATTCTCGTCGGCCTGATCCTGGCGTTCGTCGGCTCCGTGCAGCTGCAGATGTTCGGCGCCCAAATCTACGTTGCCAACCTCGTGGCGATCGGAATGACCCGCGAGATGGGGGCGATGATGGCGGCGATCATCATGGCCGGGCGCACCGGCGCCGCCTATGCCGCCCAGCTCGGGACGATGCAGGTCAACGAAGAGATCGACGCGCTGAAGACGCTGGGGATCGATCCCATCGACTTCCTGGTGTTGCCCCGCATGGTGGCGCTGATCCTGATGATGCCGCTGCTGTGCGTCTACGCCATCATCCTCGGCATCTTCGGCGGTTTCCTCGTCGGCGTGCTGATGCTGGACCTCACGCCTCAGCAGTACTGGTCGCAGACCATCGCCTGGCTGCGGCTCAACGACTTCCTCATCGGCATCACCAAGAGCGTGATCTTTGGCATCATCATCGCGATCAGCGGCTGTCTGCGCGGCATCCAGAGCGGCCGCAGTGCCGCCTCGGTGGGTGAGGCGGCGACCGCGGCGGTGGTCACCGCGATCATCTGGATCGTCGTCGCCGACGGCCTGTTCGCTGTCATCACCAACATCATCGGCGTCTGAGGGGACCCGTGGCTGATCCCGTAGCCGGCCAGAACGCCCCGATCGTCGTCGAGGATCTGACGATGGCGTTCGGCTCCTTCGTCCTGCAGCGCGATCTGACGTTCACCGTCAGACGCGGCGATATCTTCATCATCATGGGCGGCAGCGGCTGCGGCAAAAGCACGCTGCTGCGTCACCTGATCGGTCTGAAATCGCCGGCCAAGGGGAAGGTGTACTACTACGGCGAGAGCCTGTGGGACGCGCCGATCGAGCAGCAGCGCCGCATCCTGCAGGGGACGGGCGTCCTGTTCCAGCGAGGGGCGCTGTGGAGTTCGATGACGCTGGCGGAGAACATCGCCCTGCCGCTGCGCGAGTACACCGACCTCAGCGATCGGCTCATCGCCGAGGTCGCCTCGCTCAAGCTGGCGCTGGTCGGCCTCGCCGGCTTCGAGGACTACTATCCGTCGGAGATCAGCGGCGGCATGCAGAAGCGCGCCGGGCTGGCCCGCGCCATGGCGCTCGATCCCGAGATCCTGTTCTTCGACGAGCCCTCGGCGGGTCTCGATCCGATCAGCTCGCGCATGCTCGACGATCTGATCCTCGAACTGCGCGACAGCCTGGGCGCGACCATCGTCGTCGTCACCCACGAACTCGCCAGCATCTTCACCATCGGCAACAACTCGGTGTTCCTCGATGCGGAAAGCAGAACCATGATCGCCTCGGGAGACCCCAAGACCCTGCTTGCCGAGACGACCAATCCCACCGTGAAGCAGTTCCTGACCCGCGGCGAGAGCGCCGCGGCGGCGGTCTGAAGGTGCTGGTGCAATGAGCAAGGCGGCAAATCCAAAGCTGGTGGGCATCTTCGTCCTCGGGGCCATCGCTCTCGCCATCGCAGTGCTCGCCGTCCTTGGCGGCGGCAAGCTGTTCCAGCGGCGCACGCCGGTGGTGATGTTCTTCCAGGGGGCGGTCACCGGCCTCAACGTCGGCTCGCCGGTCAACTTCCGCGGCGTGCGCGTCGGGCAGGTGACCGATGTGTTCATCCGCTACGAGCCGGACGGCACGCCGGTTACGACCATCCCGGTGCTGGCGGACTTCATGGGCAACAATGTCGAGATCGTTGCCGACAAGGAGGAACGCCGGAACATTCGCCACAGCCGGGAAGAGCAGTTGCGGATGCTGGTGGACAAGGGACTGCGGGCACAGCTTGCCCTGCCCAGCCTGGTGACCGGTCAGGCGACGATCGCGCTGGATTTCTTCCCGGGGACGCCCGTCGTCATGAAACAGACATTCCCGGACAGGGTCGAGATTCCGACCGTCCCCTCGACCTTGCAGGAGGTTCAGGCAACGCTGCAGCAGGTCTACGGCAAGATCTCGCAGCTGCCGCTGGATGACCTCGTCAGTGACGCCCGCGACGTCCTCAAGGGAGCCAGCCGGCTGGTCAACGACCCGCAGATCGTCCAGACCATCGGCAACGCCAGCCTCGCGCTTGCCGATCTGCAGCAGGTGGCGCGGACGCTCGACAGCCGCATCCCGCCGCTGATTGCCAGCATCGCGACGACCTCGGACAATGCCAACCGGGCGCTGGTCAGCGCCGAAAAGGCGATGAACGGCATCGAGACCCGCTCCGAGCAGACCTTCCGCGACACCAACGCCATGCTGCAGGCGGCCACCAATGCGCTGGCGCAGGCCGACCGCACGCTGCGGACGGCCAATACCATCATCCAGCCGGGCGGTCCGGTGAACTTCGAGGTCGTCAATGCGCTGCGCGAGACGGCGGCGGCCGCCCGCTCGATGCGGGACCTGACCGATCAGCTGCAGCGCAACCCCAACTCGCTGCTGTTCGGCAGGCCTGCTCCGGGAGGAAACCGATGACACCACCGCGGCTGGTGCGGCTGAAGACTGCGCTCGCGCTCGTCCCGCTCCTCCTCGGCGGGTGCAGCGGCCTGTTCGGCGAGCAGCCGCCGCTGGAGTTCTACACGCTGAGTTCGACCTCCGGGCTGGAGGGACGGTCTGTGCTCAGCGGTCCGCGGACCGCCAGCAGCGGGCCGATCTTTGCCGTGGCCGCCGTGCGTGTCCCGCAGTACCTCAGCCAGCGCTCCATCGTCGTCCGCAGCAGCCCGACGCAACTGGATCTGGCTGATAACGACGTCTGGGCGGCGCCGCTGTCGGACACCATCTCGTCGGTCCTGAGCGAGAACATCTCGACGATGATCCCCAGCGACCGGGTCGTCGAACTGCCGGTCTCGGCGGCGGTGCCGGTGGACTATGAGCTGCGGGTCGAGATCGTCCGGTTCGAGCGGCAGCCGGACGGCGGCGTCGATCTCGTCGCCCGCTGGAGCGTCTTCAGCGAGGGAGGCGAGCGCCTGATCGCCGTCGAGCGGTCCAGCTATCGGGTTCCCGAGGTTTCCGGCGATTACCGCTCGATCACGGTGGCGATGAGCGCGCTGCTGGGAGAACTGAGCCGTGACATCGCCGGTACCCTGCGGAATGTCTCCAATGCCTATCAGCGACCGGAGGATCAGCCGCGGTCGTGAGGCGGCCGTCCCAGTACCCTGCCGGCGACGACATCGAGCTTCGCCGTCAGCACCGGGTCGCGGAAGGCCGGAGCAGTGATCACGGCGCGGTCGAGGGCGGCGTGGCAGCCGCACGGGCAGGGGGCGGTGCGTTCGGCCAGGCGGGGAACGACGGCGCTGATCAGGGAGCGGGCCTTCTCGGCATTGTCGAGCAGCACGCGGATGATCGCTTCGACCGAGACGGCGTCGTGCTCCGGATGCCAGCAGTCGAAGTCGGTGACCATCGCCACCGTCGCCCAGCACAGCTCGGCTTCGCGGGCGAGCTTGGCCTCCGGCATGTTGGTCATGCCGATGACATCGCAGCCCCACGAGCGGTAGAGCCGGCTTTCCGCCAGCGTCGAGAACTGCGGGCCCTCCATCACCAGGTAGGTGCCGCCGCGGGCCACCGGGATGCCCAGGTCGCGGCAGGCCTGTTCGAGCACATCGCCAAGCCGGCTGCACACCGGGTGGGCCAGGCCGACGTGGGCGACGACGCCTTCGCCGAAGAAGCTTTTGACCCGACCGAAGGTGCGGTCGATGAACTGGTCGACGATGACGAAGGTGCCGGGGGGCAGGTCTTCGCGCAGCGAGCCGCATGCCGACAGCGACATGATCTCGGTCGAGCCGAGGCGCTTCAGGGCATCGATGTTGGCGCGGCTGTTGAGGCTGCTGGGAGGAATGCGGTGACCGCGCCCATGGCGCGGGAGAAAGACGCAGCGGCAACCGTGCAGCCGGCCGGACAGCAGATCGTCAGAGGGGCGCCCCCAGGGCGTCGGCACCGCCTCCCACCGCGCATCCTCCAGTCCTTCGATCTCGTAGAGCCCGCTGCCGCCGATGATGCCGACGGCCGGCGGCATCCCTCCCGGTCGCCGGCTGCCACCGCTCCTGCCGCTGCCGCTCGCCGTTCCCGCCATCCCGTCTCCCCTTGTCTGCACCCGGCGCACGCCGGGACCCGCATCGCCACTGTCGCGGGATTCGGCGGGGTGTTCAACGATCGGCTGAGCCGCTGCAGCGGCGGGTTCCGAACGGTCGCGGCGCCGGCGCATTGACCGCATGCGGCTGCCGCGTCTAGGATTCTGCGCTATGAGGGCGGGGCAGTCGCGGCGAGACGCCGGCAGGGGGCCGGGGCGGGGCGACGAGGGTCAGCGTCGATGGCAAGACTCTGCAGGCAGGTTCGGCGGGCGGCCGTGCGCCTCGCGACAGGCGGGCTGGCGGTGCTGGTGGCGCTGCCGCCGGTGCTGGCACAGCCGGCACCGGACGGGCTGGACGTAACCGTCGAGAGCGGCCGGATGAGCGCATCGTTGGGCGCGGTGCCGGTCGTCGATGTGCTCGGCAGCGTCGCCCACCAGACAGGTGCCAGCCTTTCGGTCCGCGGCGAACTGGGCAACGTTCGCCCGCAGGCATTCACCGGAGAGCCGCTCGCCGCGGCGCTGCCGCGGCTGGTGCAGCCGAACGGCCTCATTCTGCAGTTCGACAGGACCGGTGGCCGTCTTCTCGCCATTCATGCGGTTGCGCCCGGGGCCGGCGGCGGCGCGCCGACGACGGTCGCCCGTGGCAACCTTGCGAAGATGTGGAACTACGAGGACGGGCAAGACCTGCCGGACGCCGAAAAACGCATCCAGCACATCAACAGGATGGCGAAGCAGCGCAGTGCCGGGCAGGCGGCGGTGCAGTCGCTGACCTACGTCATGTCCGGCGATCCGGACCCGGCGGTGCGTCGCGCGGCGCTGGGCCTGCTCGCCGGCCTGCCGGGTGACGACGCCCGGCGTACGGTGATGCAGACCGTCGCGGACACCGACCCGGAGATGCGCATCGAGGCGTTGCGCGTGCTGGCGACAACCGGCGAGAAGCCGGTCAGCCTGCTGGCACAGGCGGTCAAGGGCGATGTCGATGCCAGCGTCCGCCTGGCCGCCATCGGCATGCTCGACCGCAGCGACGGCGATCTGGCGCGGGCGGTCCTGGAAGGCGCCCGCAGTGACTCCGATCCGCAGGTGCGCGAGGCGGCGCAGCAGTCGCTGCACCGGTAGCCTTTCAGCGCGGAGCGGGGGCGGGCGAAACCGTCGCGCGCGGCGCCAGCGCCTGCTCCTCGAGGCGGATACGGTGGCGCAACAGCATCGCGTTCAGCACGGAAAAGACGACGGCGATCGGCCATGCGCCGAATGCCAGCGGCAGGACGGCGATTTCAGCGGCGACGATGGCGTAGTTGGGGTGGCGCAGCCAGCGGTAGGGGCCGCGGCGGACGATGGGGGCGCCGGGGAGGGTGATGATGCGGGTTGTCCAATAGCGGCCGAGGCTGGCGATGACCCACAGCCGCGCTGCCTGCAGCAGGGCGAAGACCGCCAGCAACGGCCAGAACACCGGGGCGCTGGCGGGCACCAGCAGCCACAGCGCGGCGAGCCAGGCACCATGCAGCAGGAAAAACAGCGGATAGTGGCGGGCGCCGACCTCGATCGCACCCTGCGACAGCAGCCGGCGTTCGTTGCGCCGTGCCCACGCGACCTCGGCCAGCCGCTGCGCCAGGACCAGCAGGACCAGCGCCTGCGAAAGGCTCATCCGCTGCCGGTCTCGCTGCCATCGGCCTCGATCATCAGGAATGCGGCAGTAAAGCCGGGGCCCAGCGAGCTGAGCAGCGCCCGGCGGCCGAGGCCGCCATTGGCGAGGGTGCGGGCGAGGACGAACATGACCGTTGCCGCCGACATGTTGCCGTAGTCGCGCAGCACCGAGCGGGCGTGGGTTAGTTCGCCGCGCGGCTGGTCGAGAGCGTCCTCGAGCGCGTCCAGGACCTTGGCGCCGCCGGGATGGCAAATCCAGGTGTCGATGTCGGCGACCGCCAGTCCCTGCCGCTGCAGGTAGGCATCCAGCGCCGTGCGGAAGCGCTCGCGGATCAGCAGCGGAATATCCCGTGAGAAAACGACGCGAAGGCCGTCGTCCTCGACCTCCCAGCCCATGATGTCGAGGGTATCGGGCCATGTGTGCTCGCCGGCAGCGCCGAACCGGGGGCCTCGGCCGCGACAGCCGATCACCGCCGCCGCCGCCCCATCGCCGAACAGCGCCGTGGCGACGATGTTGCTCTTCGAATAGTCATTGCGGCAGAAAGTGAGGGCACACGGCTCGACCACCAGGAACAGGATGCGCTCCTCCGGGGCGGCCCGCGCCAGCCGCGCCGCCCGCGCCAGGCCGAGAACGCCGCCGGCGCAGCCGAGGCCGAAGATGGGCAGCCGGAAAGCATCGCGGCGAAAGCTCATCCGCTGCATCAGCAAGGCATCCAGGCTCGGCGTTGCGATCCCGGAGGTGGACACGCAGACGATGCCGTCGATGTCGGCGGGCTCGAGGCCGGCGTCAGTCAGAGCCTGCCCGGCGGCCTGCTCCAGCAGGTCCGTCGCGTAGCGCAGGAACAGCGGATTGCGGTCCGACCAGCTATGGTCGGCTTCGAACCAGTCGAGCGGGACGCTGGAGTAACGGGTCTCGATGCCGGCGTTGTTGAACACCGGAAGATAACGCTCGGCTTCCTGGGGCCGCTCGCGGAACACCCGCGAGAGGCGCCGTTGCACATCCGGCTGGCGCATGCGATGCGCCGGAACGGCGGTGGCGACCGAAAGCAGACGGGGAAAATGTGGCATCAAGGACCAACGGCATGGGGTACGTCACCGCCACTAACGCCGAATTGGGGCGAATTGATCGCCCGGCGCTGTGATCACCATCATATTCTTGCGCCGCGGGCGGCGGCCGGCAAGCCGGCCGCGCGAGTGCCGCATCCGTGGTCGCACCGTGCACAATCCCCCATCAGGGTGGGTCACGACGGATCCTGGGCGGGTCGCCGAGGACCGCTTCGCACCCCCCTTTTGTGCGCTCACTAGAGCGCAAACGGCCAGAATACCACCAGCCCGAGGACCGACGCGCACAATGCCAGGGGCAGAATAAACTGCGACAGCAATTCCTTCATCAGCGAATCTCGGCTCATGGCAGCGTTCCTATCCGTTGTCCCGCAACGCATGATACTGCGTCCTATTCACGATTCGCCCGCACTAACCCAAGTGGCGGACCGTGTCCCCGCGGCAGCGTTGCATGTTCGCAACCGCAAAAACCGTGCCGGCCTACGCCCAATGGGGCGATTATGGCTAAAAAATGCTATTTCTGAGAAGATAACACACCTTGTGGCCTTCCGACCACTACGAATGTCAGTGCTTCCCCGTTCAGCAGATTGCGGGCGAGCGTGTTGACATCCGCGAGGCTTACCGCCTCGATCAGCGCGTTGCGGCGGTCGAGATAGTCGATGCCAAGGTTCTCCAGCTGCACCGACGCCAGCATTCCGGCCAGCCGCGCGCTGCCGGTGAAGCGGAGCGGGAACGAGCCGGTGAGGAAGGTCTTGCTGTCGGATAGCTCCGCTGCGCTGACTCCACCCTTGGCAAAGCGTTGCCATTCCTGGCGGATAAGCGAGAGGGTCTCGGCGGCATGCTCGTTTCCTGTCGCCGCGCTGCCCATGATCAGCGCGGCGTGGTCGAGCGGCACCGGCGCGGTGTAGACGCCGTAGACGAGCCCGCGCCGCTCGCGGATCTCGTCGAACAGGCGTGAAGACAGGCCGCTGCCGCCGAGGATCTGGTTGAGCACGGTGAGCGTGTAGAAGCGCGGGTCATTCCGCTTCAGCCCGGGCTGGGCGAAGGCGATGGCGCTCTGCGGTACGTCCATATCGACGACGGTGACGGTTCCGGCTGCTTCCGGCTGCATGTCGCCCAACGCTGCCGGAGCCCGCTCGGCGGGAAGCCCACTAAATGTGCTCTCCAGCAGCGGCGCCAGCTCCGCCGCGGTGATATCGCCGACGACGCCGAGGACGAGGCCGCTGCGGGCGAGGCGCTCCTGCAGAAAGTGCTGCATGTCGGCGCGGCCGATGCGCGGCAGGCTGGCCAGGGTTCCTTCCACCGGATGGCCGTAGGGGGAGTCCGGGAACAGCTTCTCCCACAGCACGTCGTCGGAGCGGCTTTCGGGGTCTTCCGCGCTCTGCCGCAGCCGTGCTTCCAGCTGGCTGCGGTTGCGCGCAACCGGCTCGTCGTCGAACCGCGGCTGCGTCAGGGCGAGGCGAAGCAGGTCAAAGGCGGTGTCGCGATTGGCGCTCAGGGTGGTCAGCGCACCGAAGAAGTTGTCGCGGTCGGCGGAGAAGGAGAGGCGGATCGCCAGATCCTCCAGCTTCGCCTGGAACGCCTGGCTGTCGAGATCGCCGGCGCCCTCGTCCAGCAGGGCCGCGGTCAACCGCGCGAGACCTGCCTTGTCGGCGGGATCGAAAGCCGAGCCGGCGTCGCGGAAGGCGATGCGCAGCGACAGGATCGGATTGGCGTGGTCCTCGATCAGCCACGCCTCGACGTCTCCCGCCTTTACCGGCTGGATCTGCACGGCTGCCGCCGGGCTCGCCGCCAGTCCCAGCCACACCGAGAAGGCGACGATTGCCGCGGTGCGGACCAGCCGGCTGATGCACTTGCCATGGCCACTCATCGGATGGCTCCTCCCGCAGGGGCCGAGGCCGGCAGTGGCGGCGGGGCGGCGGCCGGCTGAGCCACGGCGTCGCCTTCCGCAGACAGCAGCAGCGAGGTCACCGTCGGGCCGGCCAGCACCAGCTTGGCCGCTTCGGCGACCTGGTCACGGGTCACGGCGCCGATGCGTTCCGGCCAGGCCTCGATGTCGTCGAGACCCTGGCCGATGGCCAGTCCCTGGCCGAGGATGCGCGCCGCGGCGCCGATGGAGTCGCGGGCGAACACCGCTTCGGCGATCATCCGCTGCTTGGCCCGCGCCACCTCGTCCTCGCTGGGGCCGGACTTGGCCATCTCGCTGACGATCGCCTCGGCCGCCGCGGCAAGGCGATCGAGATCGACGCCGGGGCGAGGACTGGCAGAGATCGCCAGCTCCGACGGTCCCCGTCGCGACGGGTCGTACCAGGCCGATGCCGAGATGGCGAGGCCCTGCTCGACGACGAGACTGCGGTAGAGCCTGCTGGTGGCGCCGCCGCCGAGGATATCGGCGAGGACCTGCAGGGCGTACGCGCGCTCCCGGTCGCCCCAGATATACGAAGGCGCCCGGAACGAGCGACTCCATTCCGGCTGGCGGACGCGGGGATCGGCCAGCGATACCTGCCGGTCGGCCCGCTGGTCCGGCTCGACCAGTTCCCGCCGCACCGGCACCTCGATCTTCTTGTTCAGCCCGTAGGTGCGCTCGGCCAGCGGGCGCAACTCGGCGGCATCGATGTCGCCGGTGACTACCAGAATGGCGTTGTTGGGCGCGTACCAGCGCCGATAGAATCGCAGCACATCGGCCGTCTGCAGCGCAGCGATCTCCTTCTGCCAGCCGATCACCGGGCGCCGGTAGGGGTGGTTGAGAAACTTGGCCGCCTGCATCTCCTCGTCGAGGATGGCGGCGGGATCGTTGTCGGTGCGCTGGCTGCGCTCCTCCAGCACGACCTGCCGTTCCGGCACCACCTGCTTCTCGGTCAGCGTGAGGTTGTGCATCCGGTCTGCCTCCATGCGCATGACCAGTTCCAGCCGGCTGCGGGCGATGTCCTGGTAGTAGGCGGTGTAGTCGTAGGAGGTGAACGCGTTCTCCTCGCCGCCGTTGCGCGAGACGGTGCGGGAGAATTCTCCCGGCGGTATCGTCGGCGTGCCCTTGAACATCAGGTGCTCGAGCAGGTGGGCGATGCCGGAGTGGCCCTCGGGATCGTCCGCGGCGCCGACCCTGTACCAGACCATGTGGCTGACCACGGGCACCCGCCGGTCGGTGACGACGACCACCTGCAGGCCGTTGGCCAGGGTGAACGTCTGGGGGTGGAAGAGGCCGCGTGCCATCGCCGGCTGGGCGGTTGCCCAGGCCAGCAGGAACGAGGCCAACAGTATGAAAGCCGGCCAGCGACGGTGCCGGGGATGCGCCGGTGCGTACCGGTACGGTCTGAGCCTGATCATCGCGGCAGTCTCCGCCTTCCTGTCCCCGGTCATGGCAGCGCAAGCGACGACACCGCGGGCTCCGTGGCCAGCGCACCGATTGCCTGCAGCGGTTGCGCGCCGGCCTGCCCTGCAGGCAGACCGGCAGCCACCGCCAGATCTGGTCTTAGAAAATGCCTTCCAGCAGCGCCTTCGGCCGCCGGCGGATGGTCGGGGTCTCGCCGTCCGACAGCGGCTTGCTCAGCGCCTGGTTCTCCTGGATGCGCCGGCTTTCCATCGGTGCATCGACGACTGTCGATCGCTCCGGCGTGTCGGTCCAGAACATCAGGCGCTCGACGAAGCTCTGGTCGGCATCGGCGAGGATGGTGGTCTCGCGGTTGACCTGGGCGCGGATGTCCGGCTCGGCGGCGTTGCCGCCGGTGCGCTGGAGCAACTCCTGCAAGCCGGGCGATCCGGCGGCGGCCACCTGCTCCTCGGTGGGGGCGGCGGCCGGGCTGGCCTTGCCGCCGGTCATCGCCTGGCGCGCGGTCTCGCGCGGTGCGGCTGCCTGGCTGGCGCCGGTGGCAGTGGCCGGTGGCCGCAGCCCATAGTCCGGCGGCACACTCAGCGGCGCCCGCGAGTAGACAGTGAACTCGTCGGGCGGACGCTTGACCCCGATCCCCAGATCCTGCTTCAGCCCCTCACATCCGCTGGTCAGAACGATCGCCGACAGCAGCGCGAGCCCCGTCCATACGCGCTTCATTCGCTGGTTTCCCTACCGAGACCTTCGTTTTTCCCGTGCTGTTCTGCCGTACCGAAAACCGACTCCGCGATGAGGACGGCGACGCCGATGGTAATCGCGGAATCGGCAACATTGAAGGCCGGCCAATGATAGCCCCAGAGGTGAAAATCAAGAAAGTCGGCAACGGCACCAAAGCGAAACCGATCGATCAGATTTCCGACAGCACCGCCGATCACCATGCCGAGGCCATACACCAGCACCGGCTTGCGGGTCCGGAGCAGCCAGGCGGCAAGGACGCCGCAGATAACGAGGGCGACAAGCGAAAGGATCAGCGCGTTGTAGGGAGAATCGTTGTTGAACAGGCCGAAGCTGACGCCTCGGTTCCAGGTCATCACCAGATTGAAGAACGGCGTCAGCGGGATGATCCGGGGCGGCATCATCACCCGCTCCAGAATCCACCACTTGACCGCCTGGTCGAGGACGACGATCAACGCCGCCAATCCCAGTCCGCGCGCAACCAGGGGCACGGGCTTCATGGCCGGGCCCGCCGGCGCGAGGCGCGGCTCATTCCGCCGCCGCCCGCCGCAACTCGACGGCCTCGACGCAGCGGCCGCAGAGCGTCGGGTGTGCCGCCGACTTTCCGACATCGGGAAGAACCTGCCAGCAGCGCTCGCACTTCTCGCCCGCCGCCCGCTCGATGCGCACGGCGATGCCGGGGGCATCGGCCAGCCGGAAGGCGTCGGCTGGTGCCTCGCCTTCCTCGAAGGTCGCCGCCGAGGTGATCGCCAGCTCGGCGACGTCGAGTCCGCTCACCGCCGCCCGGTACTCGGGCGCCGCCCACAGGCGCGGGTGGGCCTGCAGGCTCGAGCCGATGCGCTTGGCGGCCCGCTCCAGTTCCAGCGCCCCGGTGACGACGCGACGCAGGCGGCGCACCAGCAGCCAGCGCTCGGCCAGCGCCTCGTCCCGCCAGTCTGCCGGCAGCTCGGGGAAGGTGCGCAGGTGGACGCTTTCGTCGTCTCCCGGGTGGCGCGCCAGCCACGCCTCCTCGGCGGTGAAGCACAGGAACGGCGCCAGCCACGCGGTCAGGCAGTCGAAGACGATATCGAGGACGGTGCGCGCCGCCCGCCGGCGGATGCTGCCGGGCGGATCGCAGTAGAGGGCATCCTTGCGCACATCGAAGTAGAAGGCGGACAGATCGACGGCGCAGAAGGTGTGCAGCTCGGCGAAGAACCCGTGGAACTGCAACGCCGCGCAGGCTTCGCGCAGTTGCGCATCGAGCTGGACGAGGCGATGCAGCAGCCAGCGCTCCAGCTCCGGCATCTGCTGGCGCGGCAGCTTCTCGTGCGCATCGAACCCGGCGAGGTTGCCGAGCAGGTAACGCAGGGTATTGCGGAAGCGGCGATAGACGTCGGCCTGCTGCTTGATGATCTCGCCGCCGATGCGCAGGTCCTCGGAATAGTCGGAGCCGACCACCCACAGCCGCAGCACGTCGGCGCCGTGCTTGCCCACCACCTGCTGCGGCGCGACGACGTTGCCCAGCGACTTCGACATCTTCTGGCCGTCCTCGGCCATGACGAAGCCGTGGGTGAGGATGGCGTCGTAGGGAGCGCGGCCGCGGGTGCCGCATGATTCCAGCAGCGACGAGTGGAACCAGCCGCGGTGCTGGTCGGAACCCTCCAGATAGAGGTCGGCCGGCCAGTGCAGGTCGGCGCGCTTCTCCAGCACGAAGGTGTGGGTGCAGCCGGAATCGAACCAGACATCGAGGATGTCGGTCACCGCCTCGAACTGCTCAGGATCGTGCTCCGGCGCAAGGAACCGGCGCGGATCGCCTTCGAACCAGGCGTCGGCACCGTCGGCCTCGACCGCTGTGGCGATCCGCTCCAGCACCGCGGCGTCGCGCAGCGGCTCACCGGTGCGCTTGTCGACGAACACGGTGATTGGCACGCCCCAGGCACGCTGGCGGGAGACGCACCAGTCCGGCCGGGTCTCGATCATGCCGCGGATCCGGTTCTGGCCGGTGGCGGGGACGAAGCGGGTGACATCGATCGCCGCCAGCGCCTTGTCCCGCAGGTCGTTGCGCTGCATGCCGATGAACCATTGCGGCGTGTTGCGGAAGATCAGCGGTGCCTTCGAGCGCCAGGAGTGGGGATAGCTGTGCACCAGCCTGCCCTTGCCCAGCAGCGCACCGGGCTCGTCGAGGGCCTCCAGCACCGCCGCATTGGCATCGCCCTCGCCGCCGTCCTCGGTCAGCACCCGGCGGCCGGCGAACAGCGGCACCTGCGGAAGGAAGCTGCCGTCGGCGGCGACGGTGTCGGGCACCGGCACGCCGTGCGCCATGCCCAGTTCCCAGTCGTCGGCGCCATGGCCGGGGGCGATGTGAACGAAGCCCGAGCCGGTCTCGAGGTCGACGAACGAGCCCGGCAGCAGCGGCACCGCAAAGTCGTAGCCGGCCTCCCACAGCGGGTGTCGGCAGGTGGTGCCCTCCAGGTCGCTGCCGTCCAGCTCGCCCAGCCGCAGCCAGTCGCCGATGCGCAGCTCGTTGCGGACCCGGTCGGCGAGATCGGCGCCGATCACCAGCCGGTCGCCGGGCCGCGCCCGGCAGCCGTCGCCGGCGACGGTGACCTCGTAGAGGGCGTACTCGAAGGAGGGGCCGTAGGCGATGGCGCGGTTGCCGGGGATGGTCCACGGCGTCGTCGTCCAGATCACCACCCGCGCGTCGACCAGCAGCGGATGGCCGGCGTGGCGCACCGGGAAGCCGACGAAGATCGTCGTCGAGGTGTGGTCGTGGTACTCGACCTCGGCTTCGGCCAGCGCCGTCTTCTCCACCACCGACCACAGCACCGGCTTGGCGCCCTTGTAGAGGGAGCCGTCCAGCAGGAACTTGCCGAGCTCGCGGACGATCTGCGCCTCGGCGGCGTAGCTCATCGTCGAATAGTGGCCGTCCCAGTCGCCGACCACCCCCAGTCGCTCGAACTCGCCGCGCTGTACGCCGATCCACTGCTCGGCGAAGGCGCGGCACTGCCGGCGCAGCTCCAGGATCGGCACCGCGTCCTTGCTCTGGCCCTTTGCCCGGTAGCTCTCCTCGATCTTCCATTCGATCGGCAGGCCGTGGCAGTCCCAGCCGGGGACGTAGTTGGCGTCCTTGCCCAGCATCTGTTGGGCGCGGTTGATGACGTCCTTGAGGATCTTGTTGAGGGCGGTGCCGATGTGGATGTTGCCGTTGGCGTAAGGTGGTCCGTCGTGGAGGATGAACTTCGGCCGGCCAGCCGCCGCCTCGCGCAGCCTGCGGTAGAGGTCGAGGCGGCCCCAGCGCGCCAGCATCTCCGGCTCCCGCTTCGGCAGCTCCGCCTTCATCGGGAAGTCGGTGCGCGGCAGGAAGACGGTCGACTTGTAATCCACGGGGCGGGTTCCGATTCAGGCCAGTCTTAAAGGGTCAGGAGCCGGCGACGCGCAGCGGCAGCGCCGGCGATGCCTCGGTGAGCAGGCGGCGGGCCTGCGCGCAATCGGCCTCGATCTGGGTGCGCAGCGCCGCGAGGCCGTCGAACTTCGTTTCCGGGCGCAGGAACTGCACCAGCTCGACCGTCAGCGTGCGTCCGTAAAGGTCGCCGGCGAAGTCGAACAGGTGCACCTCCAGCAACGGCTCGCTGCCGCCGAAGGTCGGTCGCAGGCCGAGGTTGGCGACCGCCGGCAGCGTCGCCCCGCCCTTCCCGCCGATGCGGGCGCGCACCGCGTAGACGCCGAGCGCCGGCCGCAGGTATTCGCCGAGCCGCAGGTTGGCGGTGGGAAAGCCGATGGTGCGGCCGCGCGCATCGCCGGTCACCACTTCGCCCTCGATGGCGTGCGGCCGGCCGAGCAGCCGCGCCGCCTCTGCCGGCCGGCCCTCGCGCAGGTATTCGCGGATGCGGGTCGAGGAATAGGGCTCGCCCTCGGCGTCCTTGACCTCGTGGACGCAGGTGAAGCCGAAGTCGAACTCGTCGCCCATCCACAGCAGCAGCTCGGGCGT
>JBDHSN010000053.1:0-18061 GCA_039808105.1 Rhodospirillales bacterium | reverse complement strand
GCTCATAGTGGCGCCAGCGGTTCTCGGTGGCGCGGAAGCCGGCGATCGGCGACAGCGGCTCGGCGTGCTCGACGACCTCGGCCAGCTCGCGGCTGGCGAGGCTGCCCATGAACTGCCGGAAGCCGGCCTCGTCGGTCGGCGGATAGTCGCCGCCGATGCCGCCGAGGGTGACGATCCAGCGGTTGCCTTCGATGGCGAAGGCGACGCCGCCGCGGGTCCGCTCGGGCGGGGCCGCCTGCACGTAGAGGCACTTCCAATCGGCGGCTGCCGCGGCCGGCCGCCGGTAGAGACGGCTGGCGTAGCCGAGATGGGCATCGACAACCGTTTCCTCGGGGGCGGCGAAGCCGGCCGCCTTCAGCCACTCTGGCGTCCGCGAGGTGCGGCCGCTGGCGTCGATGACGAGGTCGGCGGCGATCTCCTCGCGGCCGGGCGACGACCGGTCGCGACGGCTGACGTGCACGCCGGCGACGCGGCGGCTACCGTCCGCGAAAACGAGGCCGGCAACTTCGCTCGCCTGTCGCACGGTAATGGTGCCGAGGGCGCCGATCCGCCGGCGCACGAGGTGATCGACCAGCGGCCGGCTGCAGGCGAACGAGCAGATCTCCGAGCGGAAGCGGGCGCCCCAGCCGGAGCGGGTGAGCCAGGCGATGTCCTGTCCGGCATCGATCGTCTCGGCGCCCGCTGCCGCCAGTTCCGCGCCGATGCCGGGGAAGAGTTCTTCCAGGGCCTGCCGCCCCCGCGCCAGCAGGACGTGCAGGTGATGGGCCTGCGGCAGGCCCTTGCGCGGCACCGCGCTGTCCGGGAACCGGTCGCGCTCGAGCAGGGTCACCCGCTCGCTGGTTTCCGCCAGCACCCGGCTGGCCAGCAGCCCGGCGATGCTGCCGCCGATGACGACGGCGTGCTGGCAGCGGTGTGCCTGACCCGCTGCCCGGCTTGTCTCCATGGCATTGTCTCGGTGGGGGACCATGCCCGCAGACATACCGCTTCGCGTGCAGCGGCAGTGTCAACCAGCACACAGAAGATCGGTGAAAACCGGCGAAAGTTCTGGCAAGCGCGCGGTGGCGGCGGCTGCGGGGGATTGGTCTGTCCGAGCTGATACGCCCGCATTCCGGGCTCCGGACGCAGCAAGCGGCCTGCACCCGTCAGGTTGCAGGCCGCCCAGGGGGTGCCAGAGGAGCAGCAGCTAGCAGGCGGTGCTACCGGCGCATCCGGCGGTAACCAGCGGTACGATATTGTTGCTGGTGAAGGGCGATGCGCCCTGTTGCTTGATGGCGGTGCTGATGTAGCCCCAGCTGGTGACACCGACGACGTTGTTGCGATTGGCCTCGGAACCGGTCGTGGTCCCGGACAGGGTGGGCGCGACGCCGAGATTTACCAGCCACGGACCGCCGCTCGATCCGCCCGTCTGCAGCGAGCCGATGATGGTATTGTTGGAGTTGGCGCCGCTGACGAAGCCGTAAGAATCGGTGCGTTCCATCAGCACGCCGCTGTCCAGCGCGACCGGGTAGCCAAGCTGGGTAATCTGCGCCAGGTTGCCGGGTGTAAATCCATACCCGTTCCAGCCGTAGCCATAGAAGCCGGTTTGGGTGCCGGGGTAGGCACCTGCTTTGGGCGTGAGCCGGATGACCGCGACGTCGTTCGGGCAGACCACGCCGTAGGTGGCGCAGGCTTCCGAACCGTTGTAGTAAGAGGTCATCACCCAGGCTGCCGCTCCCGTCCATGTCCCGTAGGGGGCAGCGCCGTTATCGTAGCCCGGCACGAACCGCCAGTTCGAGTAGAACTGGCTTGCGCCAAAGTTGGCGACGCAATGTGCGGCAGTAACGACCAACCCCTTCTTGATCAGAGACGCAGAACAAAGGTAAGTGCTGGCGCCGATATTGAAGAACAGCTTGCCGGCGGCGCGGAACGGATAAAGGTTGGTCACCTTGCCGCCGGTCGGATTGGCGCGGCTGGTCGTGAACGGATGGTTCGATGTTCCGTATGCTTCCGGGGCGACGGCGCTGGCATCGCTCTCGGAAATTGTCCTGGCAGGAACCAGAATCTCAGGCGTCTGGTGGCCGTTTCCCCGCTTGCCGGCGACCCCGCCCGGCTGTCCCAGCGGCTGCGCATCCAGCAGCGCGTCCTGCAGCGAAGCCGGCGTCAGGGTCGTCTTCGGAAGCGGCATCGGCTTGGCGTTGGCGAAATCGATCATTCCCGCCTGGCTGCTCTGTTTCGGTAAAATGACCCCGGTAAGCATGCCTTTCTGCACGATCTGTGGATCGGCGGCCAGGACGACGCCAGTCGATAGCGAAGCCAAGAGTATTCCGGCCCCGACTGTGCTCGTAGCAACGCCCGCACCCAACCGCATCATACCTGACCATGTTTCGCCAGATAGTATTTTTTTCACAGTATAAATCCTCCGAAAGCGGGCCGATTTACTGTCAGACCGCTCGCCCATATTGGAGTGCTACTAAACTCCCCTTGAAAAGGGTACCTTGTCAGAGGAGATAATGCAACATCTAACTACTGTAAACCATTAGTATTATACTTAAATGGCAGTGTTAATACTTATCCGGGCGACAAAACTCCGCCGGCAGGGGGGGGGAGCCAACGGCGAGGCACCCGGGTAATTCGAGACCTTAAGGAGACGCCTGCCACCACGGTGCGCTTACGTAGCGGTGCGGGCGCGGGCGACAATTGGCGAGCGGCGACGGATGCTGGGCCAACCGGACTGTGCGGCAAGGCCGGCGGCCTTTGCTGCCCCCTGCGCCCATCACCAGCAAGGTGTCTGTCGAAGACAGAGGGATCGTGGCTAGGGACGCGGCGGGGGGGGCGGTTCCTCAGCGGGGAGGGGCTCGCCGGTGGCCGCGGCTGCGTCGCTGGCGGCGAGGCGGGTGCGCTGCTGCTCGTAGCTGCGCATGCTGAGCGGGATGGAGGCAACGTAGGCGAGCGTCGTCAGTGTCAGCGTCGTCCACGGCGTGCTGAACAGCAACGCGAGGTAGAGGCCGACCCCCAGCATCGCCGGCAGTACCCAGCGCTGGGCGATGCGCACCTTCTTGAAGGTGAAGGTGCGCACCCGGCTGACCAGCAGCAGCGAGGTCGCCAGCACGAAGCAGCCGACGAACAGCGGATGGCGGACGAAGGCGGCGTCGATCTGGAACGACAGGACCATCGGCGCGAGGGCCAGCCCCGCACCCGCCGGCGAGGGCACGCCGGTGAAGAAGTTGCGGGTCCACAGCGGCCGGTTGTCCTCTTCCAGGTCGGCGTTGAAGCGGGCGAGGCGGAGCGCGCAGCAGATGCACAGCAGCAAGGCCAGTCCCCAGCCGATGCCGCCGGCGCCCTGCAGCGACCAGAGGTAGAGGGTGAACGCCGGCGCGACGCCGAAGCACAGGAAGTCGGAGAGGGAATCGAGCTCGGCACCGAAGCGGGTGGCGCCCTTGAGGATGCGGGCGATGCGGCCGTCGAGGCCGTCGAGGATGCCGGCAACGAGAATGGCGAGGACGGCATGTTCCCAGCGATCCTGCAGCGCGAGGCGGATCGCCGTCAGTCCTGCCGCCAGCGCCAGCAGGGTCATGACGTTGGGAATCATCCGGTTGATGTGCAGGCCCTTCAGCCGCTGCCGCCTCTCCCGGCGCTCCCGCTGCGGGCGCGGCACCCCAGGGAACGACATTCAGCGGACCTCCGCCAGCCGTGCCGGCTCTTCGGCGCGCAGATCGGCGATGACGGTCTCGCCGGCGATGCAGCGCTGTCCCGGTGCCACCAGCGCCGCCACGCCGTCCGGGAGATAGACGTCGACCCGGCTGCCGAAGCGGATCAGCCCGAAGCGGACGCCCGCCTTCACCGGCTCGCCCTCGCCGACCCAGCATTTGATGCGGCGGGCGATCAGCCCGGCGATCTGCACGACGACGACGGAAACCCCGTCGGGCGTATCGATGCGCACGGCGTTGCGCTCGTTGTCCTCGCTGGCCTTGTCGAGGGCGGCGTTCAGGAACTTGCCGGGGCGATAGCGCACGGCGCCGATGGTGCCGTCGATCGGGATGCGGTTGACGTGGACGTCGAAGACGTTGAGGAACACCGAGACGCGGGTCAGCGGCCGATCAGGCAGGCCGAGTTCGGCGGGCGGCGATGCCGGCTCCACCGCGCTGACGATGCCGTCGGCGCCGCTGACGATCAGCCCGCTGCGGGTCGGGGTGAAGCGGTCGGGATCGCGGAAGAAATAGACGCACCACAGGGTGGCGATCAGGCCGAGGGCACCGAGGAGGCCGGAGACCATCCACAGCAGCAGGGCGGCGAGGGCGAAGCCGCCGATGAACGGGCGGCCGGCCGGATTCACCGGAACAAGGAGGGCCTTGCGGATGGTCTCGATCACGTCGGGTCTCACTGTTGGGGTGCATCCGCCGCCACGTCGCCCGGCAGGCGGAACACCTGACCCGGGTAGATGCGGTCGGGGTCGGCGATCTTCCCGCGGTTGGCTTCGAAGATGATGGTATAGGCGGTGCCGCGGCCGTAGCCGGCACGGGCGATGCGCCACAGGTTGCTGCCGGGCTGCACCATGATGGCGCGACCGCCGTCGCGGCCGCCGGCGGCGAGGGTCGCCAGATCCTTCAGCGCCAGGGGTACCGCCGATCGTGCGGTCACGGCGCCGCGGGAATCGAGCTGTTCGAGGGTCAGCGTGTGCATCTCGGTGGTAATCCCGCCGGATGGCGCGAGCCGCCAGCGCCCGGAAGCGTCGGCGACGGTCTCCCCGGCAGGCTTGCCATCGACAGTGATCCGCAGCTTCGCCTGCGGCGGCGCGTGCCCGCCCAGGGCGAGCTGGCCATTCTGCCAGTCGGCAAAATCGACGCCGAGGGAGGTTTCGGCGGGAGCCGTCAGCGGCTTCTGCAGGACCGCGGTCGGACCCCCGTCGCGGGGAACACGCAGCACCAGCGGCTGCGCCGAGCCGTCGGCCGGCCGGCCGGCGATGTCTTCTCCCGGTTTCGGGACGACGACGACGACCTCCTCCGTCGAGGCCACCTGACTGCCGCCGCTTCCGTGCATCAGCAGGTTCAGGCGATGGGCGCCGGGCGGCAGCGGCTTGTCCGGCAGGAAGACCCACTCGCCGCGGGCATCGGCGGTCACCCTGCCGAGTTCTTCGTCGCCGTCGCGGAGCACCACCTCACTGCCGGGCTCGGCCCGCCCGGCGATCACCGTATCGCCCTGCGGATTGATCCGCACCACATCGAAGCCGGGCAGCGATTCCGCGGCGGGCGGTCGCCGCGCATCGGCGGCCGGCGGAACGGTGCCAGGAGCCGGGGCACGCCCGGCATTCTCCATGTCGTGTCCCTGCCAGACATTGATGGCGATGGCGATGACGACGGCAAGCGCGCCCGCCGCAGCGACGAGGGCCGGCCTCCAGAACCAGCGTCGCGATTCCGCTTCGGCGAGCCTCGGATTCATGGGCTCAGGCTAATACGCAGCGGAGGCGGACGCAATCCCGGCCCCGTCTTCAGAAGGGGCGCGCAGCGGCGAGGCGGCCGTTCCTGACGCAGTCGAGCAACGGTCCCAGCTGCCCGGTGCGACGCATGATGCGGGCGGCCTTGCCCGCCACCAGCCGGTTGGGGCGAACCGGCGACCACTCGCGCGGATTGGGCAGAACCGCCGCCAGCAGCGCCGCCTCGCGGGCGCTCACCGCGGACGCCGGCTTGCCGAAGTAACGGCGGGCAGCGACCTCCGCCCCGTAGATCCCCGGCCCCCACTCGATGATGCCGAGGTAGACCTCAAGGATGCGGGGCTTGCTCCATAGCAGCTCCAGCTGCGGCGTCAGCGCCGCCTCCAGTATCTTGCGGACGGGATCGCGCGAGGGCCACAGCAGGATGTTCTTGGCGGTCTGCATGGTGATGGTGCTGGCGCCGCGGGGACGCTCGCCGGCGAGCCAGCTGTCGAATTCGCCGCGCATCGCCGCGACATCGAAGCCCCAATGCTCGCAGAACAGGTTGTCTTCGGAGGCGATCACCGCTGCGATCAGGTTGGGCGAGATGCGGGCGAGGGGCGCCGCGCGATGGTCGAGGCCCTCCCCCTGGGCCAGGCGGATCAGCATCAGCGGCGTCACCGGCGGGTCAACGAAGCGGTAGACGAGGATGACCAGCGTCGGCGCCAGCAGCAGGATGAGCAAGACGCGCAGCAATCGTCGGTGCCAGCGCCTCACCAGCATCGCCGCCCGCGCGTGCGCGAAAGGGATGTTCGTCTTCTCGCGGCTACCCCTCGTGGGGACGATGCGGTAGAATTGAACACCGTTCCTGGCAAAAGCCCGGCCTTTATTTTCTGTCTGGCCATCATCAGCGGGTTGGCAAGGCGAACAGATGTGCTAGAAAAAGCGCGAGGCAGGATCATCCGAGGGGCATTGCGGGATGCGTGACTGTCGATCACTGTGCGGCCAGGATACCGGCTGCACCGGGAATGTCACGGCACTCGCGACGTCCTGGTGGGGTGGTAACACAAAAAGAGTGAGCACGGCTGGGGATCGAAGGAGGTCGTAAGCGGGCACAAACCGCAGTCCGGCAACCAGCTCAAGGTGGGAAATGGGCGTCTTAGGAGAGTCGAATATCGAAGGAGGGGCCAGTCGGGCACCCTCTCAATCATCCCGGTGGATCGGCCGTTCGCTGCCGCCGCGGCAACGGGCGCAGGCGATCGACAATCAGAGCCAGCAGCTGCGGTGGATCGGTGTCGCGCTGTGCCTGGCTTCGGCGGCGGTCACGCTGGCGTCGGCAACGCTGTTCGTCGTTCGCTTCTGAGTTTTCCGGCCGGGCTCGGCGAGCTCCGTTCGAACCCGGCGGCGAGCGCTGGCCGCGCATCGTCTTCGCCACCGCACGGGTTGCGTCCGGCAGGCGCTCTGCGTCCCATGCGGGGGTCATCCCGTGCGGGGTTATGCCGCACTCGCGCAGCGTGGCGGCGCGGCTGTCCGCTCTTCCGGCCGGGGATCGATCGCGCCCCAGGCGCAACCAGCCGCGGCCGGGGCGCAGCAAGATGGCGCGATCCAGCGGCCAGATCAGGTTGACTGGACGCTGGGCGCAAGCGGGCCGGCAGCGACAGCGCCGGCTTTCCTGCCAAACGTCGCGGCGATCGCTTCCGAGCCGCGGGCGAGCAAGGATTGATCCGAGCCGACCGCGACAAAAAGACAGCCGAGGTCGATGTACCGGCGCGCCAGCTTTTCGTCGCCGCTGAGGATCCCGGCCGGTTTGCCGCAGGCCTTGATCCGCGCGATGGCGTCATCGATCGCGGCGAGGACTTGCGGATGGCTGGCGTTGCCGGCGTGCCCCAGCGAGGCCGAAAGGTCGCCGGGGCCGATGAACACGCCATCGACCCCCTCGACAGCGGCGATCGCCTCGATGTTGTCGAGCGCGCGGCGGGTCTCGATCTGGACCAGGACGCACAGCTCGCTTTCGCAGATGTGCGGGTAATTCTTCACCCTGCCGAAGTACGAGGCACGCGGCGCCGCCGAATAGCCGCGAACGCCGTGCGGCGGGTAACGGGTGAATGAGACGGCGCTGCGCGCCTGGTCTTCGGTCTCGATGTAGGGGATGAGCAGCGACTGCACGCCGATATCGAGGAAGCGCTTGATCGATACCATGTCGTTCCAGGGTACGCGCACCACCGGATGCGCCGTGCCGCCCTTGCACGCCTGCAACTGGGCATAAACCATCGGCAACTCGTTGGGTGCGTGCTCGGTGTCCAGCACCAGCCAGTCGAACCCGGCTCCCGCCAGGATTTCGACGGTCACATGGCTGGACAGGATGGACCAGAAGCCGATCTGAAGCTTGCCGGCCTCGATCGCGTGCTTGAAGGCGTTCACGGGGAGCTGCATCGGGGTTCACTTTCAGGGCTGGAGTCCCGGCTTCGACAGAGCCGCTGGCCTATGTTCCTTCAGGGTTCTCGGCGCCGGCGCCGGCCTGGATCAGGATGGCGCGGAAGTCGTTGACGTTGGTGAGGGTGGGACCGGTGATCACCGACGAGCCGATCGCCTCGAAGAAGCCGTGGCCGTCGTTGACGGCAAGCCGGTCCTTCGGCCGGATCCCAGCACGCCAGGCGCGGGCGAGGCTGTCCGGCGCGAGGCGGGCGCCGGCGATCTCCTCCAGGCCGTCCACACCGTCGGTATCGCAGGCGATCGCGTAGATGCCGGGGTGGCCGTCGAGGGCGATGCCGAGCGACAGCAGGAACTCGACGTTGCGGCCGCCGCGGCCGTCGCCGCGCACCGTCACGGTGGTCTCACCGCCGGACAGCAGCACGCACGGCGGTGCGAACGGCTGGCCGTGCCGGGCGACCTGGAGGGCTATTGCCGCCATCACCTTGCCAACGTCGCGGGCCTCCCCCTCGATGGCATCGCCGAGGATATGCGCCGGCACGCCGGCCGCCGCGGCGACGGCGGCGGCGGCTTCGAGCGACTGCTGCGGCGTGGCGATCATCCGCACCTCGGCGCGCGCCAGCCGCGGGTCCCCCGGCTTGACGCTTTCGCCGCGGCCGCTCTCCAGCAGCGCGCGGGCGGCTTCGGGCAGGTCGATCCCATAGCGGCCGACGATGGCGAGGGCGTCGGCACAGGTGGTGGGATCGGCGACGGTCGGGCCGGAGGCGATGTCGATCGGGTTGTCGCCGGGCACATCGGAGATGAGCAGGGTGACGATGCGCGCCGGGTGGCACGCCGCGGCGAGCCGCCCGCCCTTGATCGCCGACAGATGTCGTCTGACGCAGTTCATCTCGCCGATGCCAGCTCCCGAGGCGAGAAGCGCGCGGTTGATCCGCTGCTTGTCGCCCAGCGAAAGGCCATCGAGCGGCAGCGCCAGCAGGGCGGAGCCGCCGCCGGAAATCAGGCAGAGCACCAGATCATTCTCGCTGAGCCCGCTCACCAGCTCGATGAGCCGCCGTGCCGCCGCCTCGCCGGCGGCGTCCGGCACCGGGTGGGCCGCCTCGACGATTTCGATGGACCGGCACGGCACGGCGTGGCCGTAGCGGGTGACGACGAGGCCGGACAGCGGCCCCGGCACATGGTCCTCGACCGCCTTGGCCATGGCGGCCGACGCCTTGCCGCCGCCGATGACGATCAGACGTCCGGCCGGTTGCTCGGGCAGATGCGCCGGGACGCATCTGCCCGGCTGCGCCGCGGCGAGGGCCGCCTCAAACATACGTTGCAGCAATTCCTGCGGCTGCGGTGTCACGGTCGCCTCCCTGCGCCTCGGCTCAGGACGCTTTCGATCCGATCTCGAAGTTGGCCATCGTTTCCAGCGCCCGGACCATTGCCGAATGATCCCATGCCTTGCCGCCGTGCGCCACGCAGGCGTTGAACAGCTCCTGCGCCGTCGCCGTATTCGGCAGCGACACGCCGAGCAGGCGGCCGCTGGCCAGCGCGAGGTTGAGGTCCTTCTGGTGCAGCTCGATGCGGAAGCCGGGATCGAAGGTGCGCTTGACCATGCGCTCGCCGTGTACCTCGAGGATTTTCGACGAGGCGAAGCCGCCCATCAGCGCTTCCCGGACCCGCGCCGGATCGGCGCCAGCCTTTGCCGCGAACAGCAGCGCCTCGCCCACCGCTTCGATGGTCAGGGCGACGATGATCTGGTTGGCGACCTTGGCGGTCTGGCCGTCGCCGTTGCCGCCGACCAGGGTGATGTTCTTGCCCATCGCATCAAGCAGCGGCTTGACCTTGTCGAACGCGTCCTGGGGGCCGCCGACCATGATCGACAGGGTGGCGTTTTTCGCGCCAACCTCGCCGCCGGACACCGGAGCGTCGACGTAGGCGCAGCCGAGATCATTAATGCGCGCCGCGAAAGCCTTGGTGGCCACCGGCGAGATCGAGCTCATATCGATGACGATCTTGCCGGCCGACAGACCCTCGGCGACGCCGCCCTCGGCGAACAGCGCCGCCTCGACGTCCGGCGTGTCCGGAACCATGGTGATGATGATATCCGCGCGTTCGGCGACGTCCTTGCCGCTGGCGCAGGCGGTGCCGCCGGCAGCGGTAAGCTCGGCCGGCACATTCGACCGGCTGGTGAGGAAAAGCTGATGGCCGGCCTTGATCAGATTGGCAGCCATGGGCTTGCCCATGATGCCGAGACCGACGAACCCGACGTTGCTCATTTCAACCTCTCTGTCCCTGGCAGGAGCGCTTTGCGACGACGTTCAATCTGTTATGACAGGCACCGGATTTCCTGCGGTCGCTTGCGCGTGCTGGATCGCCGCGCCCGCCAGCGGGCTCGCGATGACAACCATCGCGGCGACGCAGTGGCTTTCCCGTCACCGGCGTTTGCCGAACTCGGCGGCATCCGTCGTCCACGCCACCGCCTGTTCGCTGAGGCTGAAGCCGAGACCGGGACGGTTGGGGACGATCATCCGGCCCTCCTTGATCTCCAGGCGCTCGTTGAACATCGGCTCCAGCCACTCGAAGTGCTCGACCCACGGCTCGTGGGGGTAAGCGGCCGAGAGGTGCAGGTGGATCTCCATGGCGAAGTGCGGAGCGAGCCGCAGCCGCTTGTGGTCGGCGAGCGCGCAGATCTTCAGGAAGCCGGTGATGCCGCCGACCCGCGGCGCGTCCGGCTGGATGAAGTCGACGGAATCGTTGCGGATCAGCTCGTAGTGCTCGGCGACGCTGGTCAGCATCTCGCCGGTGGCGATCGGCGTCGCCAGCTCGGCGGCGAGGCGGGCGTGACCCTCGGCGTCGTAGGCGTCGAGCGGTTCCTCGATCCAGGTCAGGTTGTACTGCTCGACGATGCGGCCGAAGCGGTGCGCCGTCGGCCGGTCCCACTGCTGGTTGGCATCGATCATCAGCGGCACGTTGCCGCCGATGTGGCTGCGGATCGCCTCGATGCGATCGAGGTCGATCATCGGATCGGGCTGGCCGACCTTCAGCTTGATGCCGCCGATGCCCTTGGCGAGCGCCGCCGAGGTGCGCTCCTTGATCTCGCCGACGTCCATCGACAGGAAGCCGCCGGACGTGTTGTAGCACTGCACGGAATCGCGATAGGCGCCGAGCAGCTTCGCCAGCGGCAGGCCCGCCCGCTTCGCCTTCAGGTCCCACAGGGCGATGTCGAAGGCGGCAATCGCCTGGGTCGAAAGCCCGCTGCGGCCGACGGAGGCGCCGGCCCAGACCAGCTTGTCCCACAGCCGGGCGATGTCGTTGGGGTCCTCGCCGATCAGCTCGTCGGCAATTTCGCAGGCGTGGACGTACTGTCCGGGGCCGCCGGCGCGCTTGGAATAGCTGAAGCCGATGCCGGAATGGCCTTGCCGGGTTTCGATCTCGCAGAACAGGAAGACGACCTGCGTCATCGGCTTCTGCCGGCCGGTCAGCACCTTGGCGTCGCTGATCGGCGCATGCAGGGGAAGAATTACCGAGGAGAGCTTTACCCAGGCGATGCGGTCGGTGGTCGCCTCGCCGGCAGCAAGCCCGGCAATCATCGGGTTGGCGGGGATCAGTCGGGGCTTGACCAATGTGAGGGTCATCAACGTTTCCTCCCTTCGGCCGCCTGCTCGATCGGGCGACCTTGAAACTCAGCCGGCGGCCGCCCGCTCAGCGGACGAGGCACGGCCGCTTGTTGTCGAAGGTCCAGCCGGGGATCAGGTACTGCATGGAGGCGGCGTCATCGCGCGCGCCGAGCCCCTTCGCCTTGTAGAGCGCGTGCGCCTTGTCCACCGCGGCCATGTCGATCTCGATGCCGAGTCCCGGCCGCTCCGGCACGCGCACCAGCCCGCCTTCGATCGTCGGCGGCTGCCTGGTCAGCCGCTGGCCGTCCTGCCAGATCCAGTGGGTATCGATGGCGGTGATCTTGCCGGGCGCCGCCGCCGCGGCATGGGTGAACATCGCCAGCGAAATATCGAAGTGGTTGTTGGAGTGCGAACCCCAGGTCAGGCCCCACTCGTGGCACATCTGGGCAACCCGGACCGAGCCCTGCATCGTCCAGAAGTGCGGATCGGCCAGCGGGATGTCGACCGACTGGAGCTGGATGGTGTGGCCCATCTGCCGCCAGTCCGTGGCGATCATGTTGGTCGCCGTCGGCAGGCCGGTGGCGCGGCGGAACTCCGCCATCACCTCGCGGCCCGAAAAGCCGCCCTCCGCCCCGCACGGATCTTCCGCGTACGCCAGCACATGCTGCTGGCCCCGGCACAGCTCGATCGCCTCCGCCAGCGACCAGGAGCCGTTGGGGTCGAGGGTGATGCGCGCTTCCGGAAAGCGCTCCGCCAGCGCGGTGACCGCCTCGATCTCCGCCTTGCCGGCAAGGACGCCGCCCTTCAGCTTGAAGTCGTTGAAGCCGTAGCGCGCCTGCGCCGCTTCGGCGAGCCGGACCACCGCTTCCGGTGTCAGCGCCTCCTCGTTGCGCAGGCGGAACCACGCGTCGCCCGCGTCCGCTTCGCTGCGGTAGCCGAGGTCGGTCTTGTTGCGGTCGCCGACATAGAAGAGGTAGCCGAGCATCTCGACCTGGTCGCGCTGCTGGCCTTCGCCCAGCAGGGCGGCGACGGGCACGTCCAGGTACTGCCCGAGCAGATCGAGCATCGCCGCCTCGACGGCGGTCACGGCATGGATGGTGACGCGCAGGTCGAAGGTCTGCAGGCCGCGCCCGCCGGCGTCGCGATCGGCGAACTGGCGGCGCATGCCGTTCAGCACCTTGTTGTAGGCGCCGATCGACTGGCCTTCGACCAGCGGGCGCGCGTCTTCGAGCGTTTGCCGGATGCGCTCGCCGCCCGGAACCTCGCCGATACCGGTGCGCCCGGCGGAGTCCCTGAGGACGACGATGTTGCGGGTGAAGAACGGGCCGTGGGCGCCGCTGAGGTTCAGCAGCATGCTGTCCTGGCCGGCGACCGGTATGACGCGCATGCTGGTAACCGAGGGTGTCGCGCGCGTGAGCGCAACGGTGTCCGCTGTCTGCATTTCGATCCTCCCGAAGATTTCTGTGTCTCTTGATTGCACTGCTGGGGCAGGGCGCGGCCACCCGCGGCGGCGCCGAGCTTTGCCCTAGATTTCCTTCAATTCCATGCGCTTGATCTCGCCGACGACCACCAGGTAGCTGAGGATCGCCAGGATCGCGTTGGCACCGACGAAGACCAGGGCGCCGTTGAACGAGCCGGTGCCGCCGACGATGTAGCCGATGACGATTGGCGTCGTGATCGCCGCGGTGTTGCCGAAGGTGTTGAACAGGGCGCCGCTGAGGCCGGCGATCTGCTTCGGCGAGGTATCGGAGACGACCGCCCAGCCCAGCGCCCCCAGCCCTTTGCCGAAGAAGGCGAGAGCCATGATGGCGACCACCAGCCATTCGGTATCGACGTAGTTGCAGGCGATCATCGAGGTTGCCAGCAGCATGCCGCAGACGATCGGCGTCTTGCGCGCGACGGTCAGCGAATGACCCTTGCGGATCAGCGCATCCGAGATGATGCCGCCGAGCACACCACCGACGAAGCCGCAGATGGCCGGCAGCGAGGCGACGAACCCGGCCTTGAGGATCGACATGCCGCGCGCCTGCACCAGGTAGATCGGGAACCAGGTCAGGAAGAAATAGGTCAGGGTGGTGATGCAGTACTGGCCGAGGTAGACGCCGAGCAGCATCCGGCTGGCCAGCAACTGCTTGATGTAGCCGAGCTTGGGACCCTCCTTGAGGCCGGTCTTTCTTGCCTGGTCCATGTCGACCAGGCCGCCGCCGGCGGCGATGTACTCAACCTCGGCCTTGTTGGCGAGCGGATGCTCCCGCGGCGAGTGGATCACCTTCAGCCAGACGACGGTCAGAACCAGGCCGAGGCCACCCATCACGTAGAAGACGTAAGGCCAGCCGAAGCTGGCGGTGATCCAGCCCATCAGCGGTGCGAACAGCACGGTCGCGAAGTACTGCGCCGAGTTGAAGACCGCGGATGCAGTGCCGCGCTCGTTGGCCGGAAACCAGGCGGCGACGATGCGGCCGTTTCCCGGGAACGACGGCGCCTCGCACAGGCCGACCATCAGGCGGAGAATGAAAAGCACCACCACGGCGGTGGTGGCGGTAAACATGTGGACGCCGCCCTGTAGCATGGTGAACAGCGACCAGGTGAAAATGCTCAGTGCATAGGCTACTTTCGAGCCGAAGCGGTCGAGCAGCCAGCCTCCGGGAAGTTGAGCGATCACATAGGCCCAGCCGAACGCGGAGAAGATGTAGCCCATCTGCACCGCATCGATCTGCAGATCCTTGGCGATGGCCGGACCGGCAATAGAAATTGTCGCTCTGTCGGCATAGTTGATCGCCGTCATGACAAACAGCATGCCGACAATCATGAAGCGTACGTGCGTCGCTTTGGGCGCAGCTAACTCCGCAACCGGCCGCACTTCGGCGGCAGTTTGCTTGGACACTATTTGTCTCCTCCTTCGCTGCATCCCGATTTTTCCGAGACGCGTTTATTGCTTCCTCGTAACTACGCCTGGCTCGCTTTCCACTCGGACGCCGGGAGTACCGGTAAAAGAGGACGCGCTCACAGACACGATGACATACTAATATATTAGTAGATCAGCGCAACGATTTTTTTTAGGATGCGTCCAGGCGCCGGATCCGGAACTGGCGGCGCGGGGTGCAAAGGACGATCGGGGATGCCATTGGCAGGGCCGGCGCTTCACGACCAGGAGCAGCTTTACGCATTGGACCGGCGCTCAGCCGCGGTGCCGCAAATCTACGAGCGGCTGCGCCGTCTCATCGTCGAGCTGCATCTTCGGCCGGGGGAGAGCCTGTCGAAAGCGGCGCTGGCAAAAAGCTTCGGGATCAGCGAGACGCCG
This sequence comes from Rhodospirillales bacterium, assembly GCA_039808105.1. Classification (GTDB taxonomy): domain Bacteria; phylum Pseudomonadota; class Alphaproteobacteria; order Rhodospirillales; family Defluviicoccaceae; genus Defluviicoccus. The sequence continues at coordinate 3,339 of JBDHSN010000053.1, read as the reverse complement.
GTCCGCGAAGCGCTGTTGCGCCTGGAGGAGGAAGGCCTCGTCGTCATCAAGCCGCAGTCGGGAACCTATGTCGCCGGCATCGACGTCGAAAGGGCGGGCGAGGCGCGCTTTCTGCGGCTGAGCGTCGAGATCGAAGTGGTCAGGAACCTGTGCAAGAGCCCGCACCGGGTGGATCAGGCGGAACTGCGAGCGATCCTCGACCGCCAGTGCTTCTTCGCGTCGGCCGGTGAGCGGGACGACTTCTCGCGGCAGGATTCCGCCTTCCACATGGCGATGTACCGGATGGCCGGCGTGGAAGGACTGTGGCGCAACGTCCGGGCGATGCGGGCGCATCTGACCCGTTTGCGAATGCTGGACATCCCGCAGCCGGGGACGATGGCGTCGATCATCGACGAGCACGAAGCGATCTTTGATGCCATCTGCTCCGGCAACGCGCTCGCCGGAGAAGCCGCCGTCCGCCGCCACCTCTCCGGCACCGTGGCGCCGATCGACGTGTTGAAACAGAAGTATCCGGACTACTTCTGACGCATCGCAAAGTCCCCGACAGACGGTCGCAGCCCGTCCGCAGCCACGCAGGCGACGCCCGGCGACGGCGCCGGCGGGTTCAGCTGCCGCGAAACGCCGGCTTGCGCTTCTCGCGGAAGGCGTCGAGGCCTTCCTGATAGTCGCGACTGTCGTAGACGGTCCGGCGCAGCGCCTGGATGCGCTCGAAGAGTTCCGGGCTGATCGGATGGGCGCCGGCCAGCAGCCGCAGTTCCTCCTTCATCACCGAGATGCTCAGCGGCGCATTGGCGGCGATGCGGCGGGCGAGGCCGGCGACGAAGGGCTCGATCTCGTCGGCAGCCTTGATGTGATTGACGATGCCGAGATCGAGGGCGCGCGATGCCGGGACCGGCTGGGCGGTGAACAGCATCTCCTTGACCAGCGGCAGCGGCACGGTGGCGGCGAGAGTCAGCAGCCCGGTGAAATTGTAGGGGATGCCGAGCTTGGCCGGGGTAATGGCAAAGGTCACCTCCGGCGTCGCCACCAGGATGTCGCACGCCATCGCCACCTCGCAGGCGCCACCCCAGACGCCGCCTTCGAGCAGCGCCAGCATTGGCGCCGGGAACGTCTGCACCGCGCGCACCAGCACGCGCAGGCCATCACCCCAGCCGAGGGGGTCGCGTCCGGCATTGGGCAACTCGTCGATGTCATAGCCGGCCGACCAGACCTTCGTGCCCGGCTTCGCCCGCAGGATCACCGCGCGCGCCTGCTGCTGCCGCATCGCATCGAGGGCATCGCCGATGCTGGCGATCATGCCGTGGCTGAGCACGTTGCGCCGCGCCGGATCGTCAAGGACAATCGTGCCGATTCCGTCGGCAAATTCGGTTTCGATCAGCGGCATCGCGGGACTCCGTGCGGGCAGGGGGCAGGGGCGGGCCGGCAACAACCGGAAGCTGCCCGGCGCTGCCGAGACTAGAGGCGGGTGCGCCGCTGCGCCAGTGTCGCGGAGCCCGCTGCCGCGGGCAGGCTCAGTGCACGGTGGGCGGGTATAGCCGGGACAGTTCCTCTTCGAGGATGCGCATCGGCGCCAGATGCGGGTGGACACGCAGCGCCGCCTGCACGGTGATCAGCGCGGCGGCGGCGTCGCCGTGGCGCAGGCAGATCTGCGCGAACCCGGCGAGCGCGCCGAAGTGGCGCGGCTCCATCTGCAACGTCCGCCGGATATCGCGGGCGCTGGCTTCGTCCTCGTTGCGCAGGAACAGCAGCGTCGCCCGCTTGTTCCACGCTTCCGGCCACAGTGGCTGGGCGCGCACGAGGTCGTCGAGCAGCTCCTGCGCCTCGATCAGCCGCCGCGCGGCGACGGCAGCGATGCCGCGCGCCATCAGCGCGCTGGCGGCAGGGTCGGAATGGGCCGTCCAGATGTCCCAGATCGCATCCTCGATCGTCCAGGCATCGGAAGCCGCCTCGTCCAGCCGCAGTCGGGCGAATAGTTCGTCAAGGACCGCGGGCAGCGCTTCGATGGGCTCCATTTCGGGGAGGCTGAGGACCACCCGCATCGTCTCGTCAAACATTCCGCCGCTCCTGGTCCTTCAGCAGCCCGTGGCTGGGCGCTTCATTGGAAGTTAAGCATCGATGCGGATAGTTGCAGCCGCACTGACACTTGCGAGAAGCGAACGCCGTCATGGATTGGAGCAGCGCCGCCCCGTTCGGCATCCTCAAGCAGCGGCTCGACTGGCTCGGCCAGCGTCAGGCAGTCCTCGCCCGCAACATCGCCAACGCCGATACACCGGGCTACATCCCCAGCGATCTCAAACCCTTCGCCGCTGCCGCCGGCCGCAGCCGCGGCGCCGTGCCGCTGGCGACCACGGCGCCGGCGCATCTCGGCGGCGTGCTGCCGGCGGCCGCGGCCTTTGCCGAGCAGCGTGATCAGAATGCCACCGAACAGATGCCCAACGGCAACGCTGTCGACCTCGAGGAGCAGATGGCGAAGCTGAGCGAGGTGGGGACCGCGCACCGGCTGGCGACCCAACTCTACCGCAAGTACGCCGGCATGGTCCGCCTCGTCGCGGCGTCGCGCGGCTGAGGCTGCCGGCGCAGGGGGAAACACGATGGATGACATCACCGCCACGCTCCACGTCTCGGCCGCCGGCATGCGGGCGCAGGGAACGCGCCTGCGGGTGATCGCCGAAAACATCGCCAATGCCGATTCGGAAGCCACGGCACCCGGGCAGGATCCCTACCGGCGCCGCGTCGTCACCTTCCGCGACGCCCTCGACCGCGAGAGCGGCGGCGAGACGGTGCGGGTCAGGGACATCGACGGGGATCCGACGCCGTTTCCGAAGCGGTGGGATCCGGGCCACCCCGCCGCCGATCCGTCAGGCTACGTCCTGGAAAGCAACGTCAACCCGCTGATCGAAATGACCGACATGCAGGAGGCGCAGCGTTCGTACGAGGCGAACCTGAACGTGGTACGGGCGACGAAGGGCATGGCCCAGGACGTCATCGACGTGCTGCGCTGAGCGCCCCCACCGATACACCGATTGCCAGGGTGAAAAATCCGATGCCGGGTCCGATCGATACCTACACCCGGGCGCTGGCCGCCTACGGAAAGCTGGCGGGCAGCGAGCCGGCGGCGGGCAGGCCGGCCGAGCCGGCCGGCCGGTCCAGCTTTGCCGAGATGCTCAAGGATGTCACCGGCGAGGCGCTGACCGCCGGCCGCAGCGCCGAGGCGGCTTCGGTTGCGGCCGCCAGCGGCGGCGGCGACCTCAGCCAGGTGGTGACCGCCGTCTCCGAGGCGGAGATGACGCTGCAGACGGTGGTGGCGGTGCGCGAGCGGGTCATCGACGCCTACAAGGA
>JBDHSN010000052.1:0-18074 GCA_039808105.1 Rhodospirillales bacterium | reverse complement strand
GCGGGGTTGGCCAAACCAGGACGCGGCAACAGCGCGGCCCGCTGCCCGCCTCTCGCGCGGCATTCGGGGGACGTCCTCCAAGGGCACCGGGAGGGCGTCGAGGTTCCGGAATTCCTAGCGGAAGCGATCGAGGCCGAGGCCGTCGAGGGGGATTTCCGCAGGCCGGCCGAGGGCGAGGTCGGTGGCAAGACGGCCCGAGCCGGCGGCCATCGTCCAGCCGAGGGTGCCGTGGCCGCTGTTGAGCACGAGGTTGCGGAAGCCCGGCGCCAGGCCGATGACCGGCACCCCGTCGGGCGTCGCCGGGCGCAGCCCCGCCCAGAACTCGGCTCGTGACGCATCGCCGCCGTCGGGAAACAGCTTCATCGCCGTGTCCAGCAGGAAACGCGCCCGCCGGGGGGTCACGCTGGCATCGTAGCCGGTGAACTCGGCAGTCCCGGCGATGCGAAGCCGGTCGCCGAGGCGGCTGTAGACCATCTTGTAGGCGTCATCGATCAGGCTGACGGACGGCGCACCGGGATGGCCGGCTATCGGAACGGTGACCGAGTAGCCTTTCGCCGGGTAGACCGGCAGCGACAGGCCCAGCGGCTTCAGCAGCCGCGGCGCATAGCTGCCCAGCGCCACCACGAAAGCATCGCCGGCGATCTCCTCGCCGCTCGCCGTTTCCACCGCGGTGATGGTATCGCCGGCCACCCGCAACCCGCTGATGGTCTCGTTCCACAGGAACACCACGCCGCGCTCGTGCGCCTTCTCGGCAAGGCCGACGGTGAAGGCGTAGGCATCGCCGCTTTCGTCGTCGGGACTGTACATGCCGCCGACCAGATCGCGCTCAACGCCCGCCAGCGCCGGCTCCAGCGCAACGCAGCCGGCGGCATCAACGATGCGGCGCTCGAGCCCGAGCCGGCTCATCAGGTCCACCGACGGCAGCGCCGCGTCGTACTCGGCCCGGTCGCGAAAGATGTGGAGGATGCCGCGGCCGAGCCGGTCGTAGGCGACGTCCGTCTCGGCGCGCACCAGAGCCAGCAGCCGGCGGCTGTACAGCGCCACCCGCAGGATCCGCTCGGTGTTAACCCGCACCCGCGTCCGGGTGCAATTGGCGAGAAAGCGGGCGAGCCAAGCGAACAGCGGCGGATCGAGGCGCAGGTGGAACAGCAGCGGTGCGTCCACCCGGCCCAGCCATTTCAGCGCTTTCCACGGCGTCGACGGTGCCGCCCACGGCGTTGCATGGTTGACCGAGATCTGGCCGCCGTTGGCGAAGCTGGTTTCCAGCCCCGGTCCGCGCTGGCGGTCGAGAACGACGACATCGGCCCCCTCCCGCGCCAGCCACCACGCCGTGGTCACGCCGATGACCCCCGCGCCGAGCACGACGACTTTCATCGCCGTTTCCTCATCGGCGCCGGAACGTGGGCGAGGATCACAAACCGGGCATCGCGACGGATGGAGGTCATGAGCCGGTTATAAGTCCCGCGTCACCGTTCCGCCAGATGATCACCGGCGCTATGATGGCGCCGCCCGCCCCGCACCGACCCGGACCCCGCCCATGCCGCCGTGCGCCCTGCTCAGTGTCGATGAGATGTACCGCGCTGATGCCGCGGCGGCGGCATCAGGGGTGCCCTCGCTGAGCCTGATGGAGGCGGCCGGACGGTCGGTGGCGGCGGCGATCCGCCGGCGCTGGCGGCCGCGGCCGGTCGCGGTGCTGTGCGGCCCGGGCAACAACGGCGGCGACGGCTTCGTCGTCGCCCGCCTGCTGCAGGCGGACGGCTGGCCGGTGCGCCTCGGCCTGCTCGGCGATGCCGGCAAGCTGCGCGGCGATGCCGCCGTCAATGCCGGCCGCTGGCGGGGCCCGGTCCGCCCGCTCGACGACGCGCTGCTGCTGGCGCGCGAGCCGCTGATCGTCGATGCCCTGTTCGGCGCCGGGCTGGCGCGGCCGCTGGACGGGCGGGTGGCGGAACTGCTGGACGAGATCGGCCGCCGCGGCCTTGATGTCGTCGCCATCGACGTGCCGAGCGGGGTGCATGGCGATACCGGGCAGGTGCTGGGAACGGCGCCGTATTGCCGGCTGACGGTGACGTTCTTCCGGGGCAAGCCCGGCCACCTGCTGCTCCCCGGACGCGAGCTTTGCGGCGAGCTCGTCATTGCCGATATCGGTATTCCCGAGATGGTGCTGGGACCGATCGCCCCGCGCACCTTTGCCAACGGCCCGGACCTGTGGTCGGCCGCCTTTCCGCGGCTGCAGGCCGGCGGCAACAAGTACGGGCGCGGGCACGCGCTGCTGCTGGCCGGCGGCATGACCGGCGCTTCGCGGCTGGCGGCCGACGCCGCCCGGCGCATCGGCGCCGGACTGGTCACCGTCGCCGCATCGGCGGCAGTGCGGCCACTCGTCGCCGGCGGCAGCCCGGGCACCATCACCGCCGGCTGCGACGACGGAGACGACTGGTCGCGGCTGCTGGCGGATGAGCGCAAGAACGCGCTGCTGCTGGGTCCGGGCGCCGGCGTGAACGCGCAGACGCGGGCCAAGGTGCTGGCGGCGCTGGCCACCCGTCGTCCTTGCGTGCTCGATGCCGACGCGCTCACCGTCTTCCGCGACGATCCGGCGGCCCTGTTCGCGGCGATCGATGGCCCGTGCGTTCTTACTCCCCATGAGGGCGAATTCGGCCGGCTGTTCAGCGAGGACGGGGATAAGCTGAGCCGCACTCGCGCCGCCGCCCGGCGCAGCGGCGCCGTCGTGCTGCTGAAGGGAGCCGATACGGTGATCGCCGCCAGCGACGGCAGGGCGGCGATCAACGCCGATGCGCCGCCCGATCTCGCCACCGCCGGCAGCGGTGACGTGCTCGCCGGGATGATCTGCGGCCTGCTGGCACAGGGCATGCCGCCGTTCGAAGCAGCGGCGGCGGCGGCGTGGCTGCACGGGCGGTGCGCCGCGGCACACGGTGCCGGCCTGATCGCCGAAGACCTCGCGCCGGAACTGCCGGCGCTGCTGCAGCGGCTGCGGGCCGCGACCGGCCGGTTGCGCCGGCACCCGCCAGACCCGATCTCACAGAATAGCAGGGGGTAGCGGCAGACCATGGACCTGAAGACGCTCACCTGGACCGAAGACAGCGGCAACCGGCTGCGGCAAGCCTTTCGGACGCTGCGCTGGCGCTGGCAGAACATCGCCGGATCCGAGTACGACGCCGACGCGGCCAGCACCCGCCCGGATCTGCCGGATGATGACCAGGAGCGGTTGCGCCGCCAGATGCGCGAGTGCCTGGAGGCCCGCGGCGGCGAGGTTTCGGCGCGGGCTCGGGCCGCTGCGCTCGGCCGAGCCTACCTGGCGCTGGACGCCAGCGGCCGCGAACGCTTCCTGCGGCTGCTCGCCGAGGATTTCGGCGTGGCCGAAGAAGCTCTTGAAGCCGCCATCGCCACGCTCCAGGCGGCAGACGATCCCGACAGCCGCCGCCGAGCCCGGCGCAAGCTGCGCCGGGCGCTGGAATCACCGCGGCTCAGGCTGCTGACCCAGTTCAACAGCCTGCCGGAGGGCGTGAAGTTCCTGGTCAACATGCGCACCGAGCTGCAGCCGATGCTCAAGCGCGAACCGGCGCTGCTGTCGCTTGAGGACGATCTGCACACCCTGCTGGCGACCTGGTTCGATATCGACTTCCTGGAGTTGCGGCGGATCACCTGGGACACCGCTTCCGGTGCCCTGCTGGAAAAGCTGATCGCCTACGAGGCGGTGCACCCGATCGAGAATTGGAACGATATCAAGGACCGGCTCGACTATGACCGGCGCTACTTCGCCTATTTCCACCCGCGGATGCCGAACGAGCCGCTGATTTTCGTCGAGGTCGCCCTGGTCGTCGGCATCGCCGACAATGTCCAGGCGCTGCTCGACCCGCGTGCCCCGGTGCAGGATCCGAAGGAAGCGAACACCGCCATCTTCTACTCGATCAACAACGCCCAGCGTGGACTCGACGGGATCAGCTTCGGCAACTTCCTGATCAAGCGGGTGGTCGATCGGGTCAGCCAGGAATTCCCCAATATCAAGACCTTCGCGACTCTCTCGCCGATCCCCGGCTTCGTCTCGTGGCTGAAGAAGGCGGTGGCGGAAGGAGGGACCGACCTGCTGCTGCCGGCGGAACGCAAGGCGCTGGCGACGGCGGGCGTCCGCAAAGGCGCCAAGGGCTGGCTGAAGGAGGCCATCGGCGCCGCCAAATGGGCGGAGGACGAGGCGGTGGCCAAGGCGCTGAAGGCAACGCTGATGCGCCTGTGCGCCCGCTATCTCATCCGCGAGAAGCGGCCGAACGGCGCCGCCCTCGACCCTGTCGCGCATTTCCACCTCAGCAACGGCGCGCGCATGGAGCGGCTGAACTGGATGGGCGACCGCTCGGCCCGCGGTTTGCGCCAGTCGGCGGGGATCATGATCAACTACCGCTACGATCTCGCCCGGATCGATGCCAACCACGAGGCCTACCGCTCCAGCGGCAAGCGGGCGCTTTCGTCGGCGGTCAAGAACCTGCTCGACGGCTGAGGTCTGGCTTTGGGCGATTCGCCCGCGCGCAGCCCGGCGCCCGCAGCGGACGCGGTTCGCCCGTTGCCGCATCGCACAGCCGTCCCCTCGCGCAGCCCTTCGGGTTGGGCTTCACACGTCGCACCCGAAGGGCTAAAACGCCGCAACCAAGGCCGCCGTCATGTGCCAGCCGCCGCCCCGGTCTGCGTCTGATGATCTTGCATTCCGGGATGTCGGGCCGTGATGATTACGCGGCACCCGCGCGATCGAGGGGCCGCGGCTTGGCGCCGCGGGATCGATGCGCCCCCTTAAGTAAGGAATGAGCCGATGAGCGCCAACAGGAAGAACGCTGCCGGCGGTCGCGCCGGACAGAGCGCGACCCCGACGAGCGGCACCGCCAACCGCTCTTCCAGCGACGTTTCGGCCGCCCCGGTCCAGGGCAAGGGTGCCGCAGAGAAGGGTGCCGCGGAGAAAGCTCCGGCCGCCGCCTCGTCACAATCGATGCAAGGCAGCAGCGCGCCGGCGGCCGCACCCTCGACGAAGGCCAGCCCGGCCGGCGCCGGCCCCCTCGCAACTGCCGGCACTCCGTCTGCGCCGCCCGCCGCGGCAAAGCCGGCGCCCGCCCCGGTGCCGCCGGTGACTGCCGCGCCGAAGTCGGCCGACAGCCAGCCTGCCGCGCTTCCGCCATCGGCTGCAGCCCCATCGGTGCGCCCCTCCGCTCCACCGGCGAAAGGGCCGCTGCAGGCGCCGGGCAGCCCGACCTCCCCCGCCCAAACCAAGACGACAGGGCAACCGGCGGCGTCATCCGTCGCGAAGCCCGCACCGGCGCCGGCCGCACCGCCGAAGCCGATGCAGGCAGCGTCCGCACCGACTGCTGTCCCGGTGATGGACAAGCCCGCGGCAACGATCATCCCTGCTTCGGCCGACAAGCCGGCGGTGGCCACCCCGGCACCGGCGCCCAGGCCGACTGCGGCTGCCCCCGCGCCCGCGACTGCGCCCGCCCCCTCTTCTGCGGCAAGCCAGCCCGCGGCCCCGGCGCCGCGACCGGCTGCACCCCCGCCGGTCACTCCGACCGCGGGGCCGACACCGCCCGTTGCCGCCAAGGCGGAGGCGGGCCCGCCGAAGGCAGAGCCGGCGCCGGTCAGGACGGTGTCACCGGCCGCGCCGCCAAAGCCTGAAGCCGGGCCGGCGGCGAAGGCAGCGCCAGCGGCGCCGATACCGCCCCAGCCGGTGCATGTCGGCCATGACGTGCTGGCGCCGGACGGCGAGGTCAACGCCCTGCTCGCCGCCGATCACCGCGATCCGTTCGCGTTCCTCGGCATGCATGATTCCTGGTTCGGCGGGCCGATGCTGGTGCGGGCGTTCCTGCCGTGGGCAAAGGCGGTAACCGTTCTCGACGCCGCAACCGGCGAGCCGGTTGGCCGGCTCGACCGGCTGCGCGAGGAGGGCTTCTTCGCCGGCGCCATCCAGGGACGCACCGCGTGGTTTCCCTACCGTCTGCGGGTTTCGATCGACGGCGGCGCCGTCGATATCGACGATCCCTACCGCTTCCCGCCGATCCTCAGCGAAAGCGAGGTCCATCTGCTGGCGGAGGGCAGCGAGCTCCGCTGCTGGGAACTGCTCGGCGCCCATCCGCGGAGGATGGAGGGCGTTGACGGCGTCGCCTTCTCGGTCTGGGCACCGCACGCCGGCCGCGTCGCCGTCGTCGGCGATTTCAACGACTGGGACGGCCGCCGCCACGGCATGCGGCTGCGCCACGAAGGCGGCATCTGGGAGATATTTCTGCCCGGCCTGCAGCCAAGCCGACTCTACAAGTTCGAGATCAAGACCGGTCACGGCGACCGGCTCCCCGACAAGTCCGATCCCCTGGCCTTCGCCATGGAGAACCAGCCGGGCTCGGCGTCGGTCATCTGCGACATCGCTCAGTACCAGTGGCGCGACGGCGACTGGATGGCGAAGCGGAGCGGTTTCGTTGCCCGCGAGCAGCCGATCAGCATCTACCAGATGCATCTCGGCTCGTGGCGGCGCAAGCCGGAAGAAGGCCACCGCTGGCTCACCTACCAGGAGAATGCCGACGAACTGGTCGGCTACGTCAGCGACATGGGCTTCACCCACATCCAGCTGATGCCGGTCGCCGAGTACGACGGCGAGGCCTCGGTCGGCTACCGGCCGCTGGCGCCCTTCGCGCCGACCAGCCGGTGGGGAACGCCGGACCAGTTCCGGCTGCTCGTCGACCGCTGCCACCAGGCGGGCATCGGCGTCCTCGTCGACTGGGTGCCTAACCAGTTCTCCGATAATCCGCACGGCCTGGCGCTGTTCGACGGTACCTGCCTCTACGAAAGTTCCGATCCGCAGCAGCGCCGCCGGCCGGGCGGCGACGGTCTCGTCTACGACTACGGCCGCCGCGAGGTCGCCAGCTACCTCGTCTCCAATGCCCTGTTCTGGCTCGAGGAATACCATCTCGACGGGCTGCGGATCGCCGGCATCGACGGCATGCTCTATCTCGACTACGGCCGGGCGCGCGGCGAATGGACGCCGAACCGCTACGGCGGCCACGAGAATCTCGACGCCGTCGAGTTTCTGCGCCGGCTGAACGAGCAGGTGTACGCGCAGAAGCCGGGTATTTTCACCGTCGCCCAGGAAAACTCGACGTGGCAGCGGATCTCCCATCCGACCTTCGTCGGCGGCCTCGGCTTCGGCTTCCGCTGGAACACCACCTGGATCCGCGACGTCCTCCGCTATCTGTCGCGTAACCCGGTCCACCGCAAGTACTACCACGACGAGCTTCTGCGCGGGCCCGGAGGTGCCTTCCAGGAAAACTTCCTGCTGCCGATGTCGCACGAGGAGGTCTCGATCGGCCGCGGCTCGATCCTGCGCAAGATGCCGGGCGACCGCTGGCAACGCTTCGCCAACCTGCGCACCTTCTATGCATTGCTGTTCGTCCATCCCGGCAAGAAGCTGATGTTCATGGGCACCGAGTTCGCCCAGGAACGCGAATGGAACTCCGACATCAGCCTCGACTGGCACATGCTGGGCGATTTCATGCACCTCGGCGTGCAGCGGCTGATTCGCGATCTCAATGCCCTCTACCGCTCCACCCCTGCCCTCTACGAGCAGGACTGCGAGCCGGAAGGCTTCGAGTGGATCGACTGCAACGACTCCGACCAGAGCATCATCAGCTTCGTGCGCAAGGCCAAGGACGGCCGGGGCAGCATCGTCGTCGTCTTCAACTTCACGCCGGTGAGCCGGCCGAACTACCGGCTGGGCGTGCCGTCCGACGGCTTCTGGCAGGAGCGCCTGAATACCGACGCCGAGGCCTACGGCGGCGGCAACGTCGGCAATGGCGGCGGGCTGGAGGCGATGCACGAGCCGATGCACGGCCGGCCGTTCTCGCTGGGGTTGACGCTGCCGCCGTTCGCGGCGGTGGTGCTGCAGCACGTCGGCCATCAGCGCGGTTGAGCACGGCAGATCGAGGCACCGCAGAAGCTGGCGGGTGCGCGCCGCACCCGCCGGTCGCCGGCGCGCCGGCGCACGCCAACCACTGGAGCGGCGCGGTTGTGACCCCCCGGAACAGCCCTCCCTTGCAAAGCTGACGCTTCTCGAACGTCCGGCATGCCTTATCGTAGCCGCCCAGGGGCTTGGGAAGAGCCAGGATAGACATGCATCTGGAAGTGATTACGCGCAAACCGAAGGGGCTTGCGCATGCAAGGCCGTTGCTTTTCGTGCACGGGGCCTTCAGCGGCGCCTGGGTGTGGGATGAGCATTATCTGCCGTGGTTCGCGGAGCGGGGTTGGGAAGCCCACGCGCTGAGCCTGCGCGGACATGGCGCGAGCGAAGGAGCCGAGCAGGTTCGCTTCGCCCGGCTGCGCGACTACGTCGAAGATGTCGAGCAGGTTCTCGCCGGAATGCCGACGATGCCGGTGCTGATCGGCCACTCGCTCGGCGGGATGATCGTCCAGAAGCTGCTCCACCGGCACCCGGTGCCGGCCGCCGTGCTCATGGCCTCGGCGCCTCCCCACGGCACCCTCGGCACCCTGTTCGGCATGGCGTTCACCAACCCCACCCTGCTGAGCGAGCTAACGATCGCCCAGTCAATCGGCACGGCGGCGACCAACGGCCGGGCGATTGCCCGTGCCCTTTTCTCCGACCATACCCCTGTTCCCGAGGTCTACCGCCATATGCTGCGATTTCGCGAGGAGTCGCTGCTGATCAACCTCGACCTGCTCGGCCTCGATCTGCCGCCGTCCCTGCCGCTGCTGGAGACGCCGGTGCTGGTGCTGGGCGCCGCCAATGATCAGTTCATCTACGAAGGGGCGCTGCGCGCGACCGCCGAGACCTATCGGACCCGGGCGGAGGTGTTCCCCGCCATGGCGCATGCGATGATGCTCGACCACGACTGGGAGAAGCCCGCGGCGCGCATCGCCGAGTGGCTCAGCCGCTAGGGACGCCGGCGCCCGGCAGCGAAAGCCGGCGGCGCCCGGAGGCGCCGCCGGTAGCGGTCAGTGCCCGGCGTCGGGCTTCATGAACTCGGCGAAGAAGTCGTTGCCCTTGTCGTCGACGACGACGAACGCGGGGAAATCCTCCACCTGGATCTTCCAGATCGCTTCCATCCCGAGTTCGGGATACTCGATGCATTCGACGTGGCGGATGCAGTTCTGCGCCAGCTGCGCCGCCGGGCCGCCGATGGAGCCGAGATAGAAGCCGCCGTGCTTCTTGCACGCGGCGGTCACTGCCGGCGACCGGTTGCCCTTGGCCAGCATCACCATGCTGCCGCCGGCCGCCTGGAACTCGTCGACGTAGGCGTCCATGCGTCCGGCTGTCGTCGGCCCGAAGGAGCCTGAGGCGTAGCCCTCGGGCGTCTTCGCCGGCCCGGCGTAGTAGACGGCGAGGTCCTTGAAGTACTGCGGCAGCCCCTGGCCGGAAGCGAGGCGCTCTTTCAGCTTGGCGTGGGCGATGTCGCGGGCGACGATCAGCGGCCCGCTGAGCGAGACCCGGGTACGGATCGGGTACTGCGACAGCGTCGCGCGCACTTCCGCCATCGGCCGATTGAGATCGATGCTGATCACATCGCCGGAAAGGCTCGCCGCGGTCACGTCGGGCAGATACTGGCCGGGGTTGTGCTCCAGCTCCTCGAGGAAGACGCCGTCGCGGGTGATCTTCGCGAGGATCTGCCGGTCGGCCGAGCAGGAGACGCCGATGCCAACGGGGCACGAAGCGCCGTGCCGCGGCAGCCGGATGACGCGGACGTCGTGGCAGAAGTACTTGCCGCCGAACTGGGCGCCGATGCCCATCTGCTGGGTCATGCGCAGCACCTCGGCTTCGGTCTCCAGGTCGCGGAACGCCTGGCCGAACTCGTTGCCGGCGGTGGGGAGCGCGTCCAGATAGCGGGCGGACGCCAGCTTCACCGTCTTCAGCGTCATCTCCGCCGACGTCCCGCCGATGGCGATGGCGAGGTGGTAGGGCGGGCAGGCGGCGGTGCCGAGGGTTCTAATCTTCTCGTCGAGGAACTTCGCGAGGCTCGCCGGGTTCAGCAGCGCCTTGGTTTCCTGGTAGAGATAGCTCTTGTTGGCCGAGCCGCCGCCCTTGGCCATGAACATGAACTTGTAGGCGTTGCCCTTGGTCGCGTAGAGGTCGACCTGTGCCGGCAGGTTGGTGCCGGTGTTGACCTCCTTGTACATGTCGATGGGCGCGGTCTGGCTGTAGCGCAGATTGGTCTCGGTATAGGCCTTGAGGATGCCCTGGCTCAGCGCCGCCTCGTCATCGCCGCTGGTCCAGACGTTTTCGCCCTTCTTGCCCATGATGATGGCGGTGCCGGTGTCCTGGCACATCGGCAGGATGCCGGCCGAGGCGATGTTGGCGTTTTTCAGCAGCTCGAACGCGACGAAGCGATCATTCCCGGAGGCCTCGGGGTCGTCGATGATCTTGCGCAGCTGGGCGAGATGGCCGGGGCGCAGCAGGTGCTGGCAGTCGCGCATCGCCTGATCGGCGACCAGCGTCAGCGCCGGCGCATCGATTTCCAGGATTTCGCGACCGTTCACCTCGCGAATCGCCACGTGGTCGGTCGTCAGCAGCCGGTACGGCGTCGTGTCCGGGCCGAGCGGAAAGATCTCGTGATGGATGTAGTTGTTGCCCATTCCGCGGCCCTCTTCTTGTCAGGATTCGCGGGCTTATGTGCTACTTTTTGCGGAACGAGTCGAGGGCGATCACCTCTCCCGCGCCGGTCTTTGCGCCACCGCCGTCCGTGTCATCGCCCGCCGGCGCGGCGGCAGCATCGTCGCCGTGAGAGGTTTTCAATTGCAGCCCGAAGTTGACCGATGGATCGCCGAAAGCGCTGATCGCGGCGAGGGGGATGACCAGTCGCGAGGGCCGGCCGCGAAACTTCAGGGTGACGGCGAAGTGGTCGTCTTCGACCGACAGGTCCCAGAACTGGTGCTGAAGGACGATCGTCATCTCGTCCGGATACTTGGCACGCAGCTCAAGCGGCAGCTCGACGCCGTCGGCAGCGGTCAGGAAGGTGAGGTAGAAGTGGTGGGCTCCAGGCAGCCCTTCCTCGGCGGCATGGGTCAGCGCTCGGCGGATCACGCCGCGCAGCGCTTCCTCCAGCCAGCGATCATAGGGCAGTTCCGATGACGTCATCCGCTCCGACCGGCCTTTGTGAGCATCTTGCGCCCTTGCGGGCGAGTGGGAGGCTTCTGGTGCCAGGTGCCTCCCGAACCCCGCTCACGCGTTATGCGGCGAGAGCATATGCCTCGTTGTCGTTGGCATATAAGGATCGGCCCGATAACGGCGGTACCATGCCGGGCGAAGACCACACCTTTACCACGCACGTCGATCCTGGTTCGCCCCCGTAGCCCGAGCCGCCGCCAGCGCAGCCGGCCCGGGAAATCTGGTGGAGGCGCCGGGTACTGCCCCCGGGTCCGTAACGCTTATTCCATGTAGCGTTTATCGCCATAGTCGATCGCTCGACACCCGTAATATAGTAAGGCCCCTTGCTTCCACGCAAGCGAACGCATCACACTGCGCCCCGCCTGTCGCAAACGCGTGGAGAACCGTCGCCTTGCTGCATCGCCCCGCCTGATGGCCCTGACCCCTCACCAGCAGGTTGAGATCGACGACCAGCGCGCCGCGGTCAGCGAAACCGGGCGCGCGACAGTGGCGGAACTGGAGGCGATCCTCTACCAGCCGCTGCCGGTGCTCGACCACGGCTTCGTCCGCGTCGTCGACTACATGGGGGACGATGCCGCCATCGTGCAGGCGGCGCGGGTTTCCTATGGTCGCGGCACCCGGCGGGTCCAGGATGACGCCGGCCTCATCGACTACCTGATGCGGCATCGCCACTCGACGCCGTTCGAGATGTGCGAGATCAAGTTCCACGTCAAGCTGCCGATCTTCGTCGCCCGGCAGTGGATTCGCCACCGCACCGCCAACGTCAACGAGATCTCCGCCCGCTATTCGGTGCTCGACAAGGAGTACTACCTGCCGGCGCCCGCGCATCTGGCCGGCCAGTCCGCCGTCAACCGCCAGGGACGGGGCGAGGCGCTGCCGCCAGAGCGGGCCGCCGCGGTGCTGGAATTGCTGCGCGACGACGCCGAGCGCTGTTACCGGCATTACGAGGAGATGCTCGATCCGGACGGTGCCGGCCTCGCCCGCGAACTCGCCCGCATCAACCTTACCCTTGCCACCTACACGCAGTGGTACTGGAAGATCGACCTGCACAACCTCTTTCACTTCCTCGCCCTGCGGGCCGATGCGCACGCCCAGTACGAGATTCGCGCCTACGCCGAGGCAATGCTGGAGGTGGTGCGGCGCTGGGTGCCGCTGGCCTGTGCCGCGTTCGTCAAGAACCGGCTGGGCGCGGTGACTTTATCCGCGCCGGCGCTGGCAGTGGTCCGCCGGATGCTGGCGGGCGAAGCCGTCGAGCAGGCGGGCAGCGGCCTCTCGCCGCGCGAGTGGCGGGAGCTGATAGCGGCGCTGAACGGCTGACGGCTGCGGCGGCGCCCGCGTTGGCGCCCGCCCGGCAACCCTCCGCTCAGGAGACGACGATGCGCGGCGCCGTCGCTGTCCGGTCGGCAACGCTGCCCGTCACGCTCGTCCACACCTTCTCGGCGATCGCGAGGTAGGCCCGCGCGTGTTCCGAGGCGGGATCGGACGCGACGATGGGATGGCCGCCGTCGGAAGTCTCGCGGATCACCACGTCGAGGGGAATCTCGCCGAGGAACGGCATGCCGAGGCGGTCGGCCTCGGCACGGGCGCCGCCGTGGCCGAAGATCTCGGTGCGATGGCCGCAGTTCGGGCAACAGAAGTAGCTCATGTTCTCGATCAGCCCGAGTACCGGGACATCGACCTTGCGGAACATGTTGAGCCCCTTGCGCGCGTCGATCAGCGCGATGTCCTGCGGCGTCGAGACGATGACGGCGCCGGCCAGCGGCACCTTCTGCGCCATGGTCAGCTGGGTATCGCCGGTGCCCGGCGGCATATCGACGACCATGACATCCAGCGCTCCCCAGGCAACATCGCGCATCATCTGCTCCAGCGCCGACTGCACCATCGGCCCGCGCCAGACGATCGGCGTCTCCTCCTCGACCAGGAACGCCATCGACATCACCTTGATGCCGTACTTCTCCATCGGATCGAGGTGGGCGCCGTCGCTGGACTGCGGCTGGCCTTCGATCCCGAGCAGCCGGCGCATCGACGGGCCGTAGATGTCGGCATCGAGCAGCCCGACGCGCAGATTGAGCGATGCCAGCGCCAGCGCCAGGTTCACCGCCGTCGTCGATTTGCCGACGCCGCCCTTGCCCGAGGCAACGGCGACGATGGCGCCGACCTCCGGCAGCAGCTCGGCGGCCGGCGGCCGGCCGTGGCCATGCCCGTGGCCATGGTGGGCATGCGCAGCGCCGGGGCCGGCACCGCGTCCGCCCGCAGCGGCAGGCGCCGCCCGCTCGGCGGTCAGCACCACGCTCGCGGTCAGCACCCCCGGCAGCTTGTGCACCAGCGTCTCGACCTGTTTGCGCAGCGGCTCCAGCGCGGCTCCCCGCTGCGGATCGACCTGCAGCGCCATCATCACGTGGCCGTCGGCAATCCGCAGGCCCTGCACCATGCCCAGCGAGACGATGTCGCGCTTGCGGTCGGGATCGACCACGCATTTCAGCGCGTCCAGGATCTGCTGCTCGCTCGGCTGGCTCATTCCGCATCTCCGCTGCATCGATTGGTTTCAGGTGCCGCGCACGCCTCGCGTTGCGCGCTGTTGCCGGCTCGCTTATATAGCGTCCAGACGATATATGGCTGGCCGGGCACGCGGCCAAGCGGCTTCGGTGCAACCGCGCCCTCTGCGGCGCGATTGAAGAGAGTTTATCCCGCATGGCCTGGAATCCAAAGGGTGGTCCGTGGGGCGGAGGTGGCGGCCCCTGGGGCGGAGGACCCGCGTCTTCGCCCCCGCCCAATATCGAAGAAATGGTCCGCCGCACGCAGGACAAGATGCGCCGCATGGTTCCGGGCGGTCTCGGAACGACCCGTGGCATCATCCTGGTCATCGCGGCGGTGATCGCCATCTGGCTTGCCACCGGCTTTTACCGGGTGCAGCCGGGCGAACAGGGAGTCGAACTGCTGTTCGGACGGTTCGTGAAGACCACCACTCCTGGTCTGAACTACTGGTTCCCCGCCCCAATCGGCGAAGTGCTGACCCCGAACGTGGAGCAGACCAACCAGATCACTATCGGTTTCCGCGGCGGCGGCGATGGCCCGCGTTCGGTGGGCTCGCGCGACGTCCTGCAGGAAAGCCAGATGCTGACCGCCGACCAGAACATCATCGACGTCGATTTCATTGTGCAGTGGCGAATCAAGAACGCGGCCGACTACCTGTTCAACATCCGCGACCCGGAAGGGACGGTGAAGATCGCCGCCGAGAGCGCCATCCGCGAAGTGATGGGCCAGACCCAGCTCGAAGACGCGCTGACCATCAAGCGGCAGTTGGTGGACGACCGGACGAAGGAACTGCTGCAGGAGATCCTCGACAGCTACGGCGCCGGCATCTTCATCGCCGAGGTCAAGCAGCTCAAGGTCGACCCCCCTTCCGAGGTGATCGACGCATTCAACGACGTGCAGCGCGCCCGCCAGGATCAGGAGCGTTCGGTCAACGAGGCGACCGCCTATCGCAACGACATCGTCCCGCGCGCCAAGGGCGAGGCGGAGCGGATCATTCAGGAGGCGCAGGCCTACCGCGAGAAGCTGACCCGGGAGGCGGAAGGTGAAGCAAAGCGCTTCGTGTCGGTCCTGGAAGCCTACCAGTCCGGCCGCGACATCACCGCACGCCGGCTCTACCTGGAGCGGATGCAGGAAGTCCTGAAGAATTCGCAGAACGTTATCATCGATCCGTCCGGCAAGGGATCGGGAGTGGTTCCCTATCTGCCCCTGCCGGAAGTCCAGCGCCGCCAACAGGAGAACGCGCGATGAACAAGCGGGCGCTCGTGATCGCCGGCGTTGTCGCCGCGGTGCTGCTGTTCGTGCTGCTGAACGCGATATTCACCGTGCGGCAGACCGAGCAGGCGCTGATCCTGCAGTTCGGCAACCCGGTCGGGGTCGAACGCGAGCCAGGGCTCAAATTCAAGGTGCCGTTCATCCAGAATGTCGAGTTCTTCGACCGGCGCATCCTCGACCTCGACCCGCCGGTCCAGGAAGTGCTGCTGTCCGACCAGAAGCGCATCAATGTCGATGCCTTCGCCCGCTACCGCATCGTCGATCCCCTGCGTTTCCGCCAGCGGGCGCAGACCGACGCCAACTTCCGGCAGATCTTCGGCAGCCGCATCAACTCGGTGCTGCGGACCGAGATCGCCCGGGTCAGCCTCGCCGACCTGCTGTCCGACCAGCGTGATGAGCTGATGGACCGGATTGCCGACCAGATGCGCGCCCAGGCGCCGGAGTTCGGTGTGGAAGTGGTCGATCTGCGCATCGGCCGGACGGACCTGCCGGAGGCCACCAGCCAGGCGGTGTTCAACCGGATGCGCTCGGCGCGCGTCGCCCAGGCGGCGCAGCTCCGCGCCGAAGGCGAGCAGCAGAAGGCGCGGATCCAGGCAGAAGCGGATCGCGAGCGCACCGTCATCCTCGCCGAGGCGACGCGGCAGGCGCAGATCCTGAAGGGTCAGGGTGATGCCGAGCGCACAGTGGCGCTCAACCAGGCATTCAGCCAGGACCCGGCCTTCTTCGACTTCTACCGGTCGCTGGAAGCCTACAGCGCGCTCGGCAACGGCACGACGCTGGTGCTGTCGCCGACTTCCGACTTCTTCCGCTACTTCATGGAGGAGCGCGGCAAGGTGAACGGCAGCGGCGGCGCCCGCTGACCAAAGCTGCGCCCGATCCAGCGGGCGCGCATCAACCGGTACCGGAGAACGGCTCCCGGGCGGGAGCATGGAGGGGTGAGCGATGGCTCTGCTGAAACTGCTTTTGCCGCGCCCGGGCACCGCCGCGGCACGGGGACGTTCCCTCTTCGGGGTCCTGGTCGTGGTGGCGGCGCTGGCCGCGTTGCCCTCCCCGTCCTCCGCCCGCACCGCCCCGGACAGCTTTGCCGACCTTGCCGCCCGGCTGCTGCCGTCGGTCGTCAACGTCTCGACGACGCAGGTGGTCGAGGGCAATGCCGGGATCGAGCTGCCGCAGCTGCCCCCCGGCTCGCCCTTCGAAGAATTCTTCAAGGAGTTCATGGAGCGCAACCAGCCGAAGCAGCAGCAACGCCGGCGCGCGACCTCCCTCGGCTCGGGCTTCATCATCGACAACGACGGCCACATCGTCACCAACAACCACGTCATCCAGGATGCCGACGAGATCTCGGTGATTCTGCACGATGACACCCGCCTGGAAGCCAAGGTCATCGGTCGCGACGCCAAGACCGACCTTGCCGTGCTCAAGGTCGAGCCGCACAGCAAGCTGGTGCCGGTGCGGTTTGGCGATGCCGATACCATCCGCGTCGGCGACTGGGTTCTCGCCATCGGCAACCCGTTCGGCTTCGGCGGCACGGTGACCGCCGGCATCATCTCGGCCCGCGGCCGCGACATCAACGCCGGACCCTACGACGACTTCCTGCAGACCGACGCCTCGATCAACCGGGGCAACTCCGGCGGCCCGATGTTCAATCTCGACGGCGAGGTCATCGGCATCAACACCGCCATCTTCTCGCCGTCAGGCGGCAGCGTCGGCATCGGCTTCGCCATCCCGTCGAACAGCGCGCAGGGCGTCATCCAGCAGCTCATCGCCCATGGCCAGGTGCGGCGCGGCTGGCTCGGTGTACGCATCCAGTCGGTGACCGAGGAAATCGCGGATGCACTGGGACTGAAAGAGGCGGCAGGGGCGCTTGTCGCCGGCGTCATTCCCGGCGGTCCGGCCGAGAAGGCGAAGCTGAAAGAGGGCGATATCATCGTCGAGTTCGACGGCAAGCCGATCACCCAGATGCGGCGGCTGCCGCGGGTGGTCGCTGATACCGAGGTCGGCAAGACAGTGCCGATCAAGGTGTGGCGCGACGGCCGGGAACTGTCGATGAAGGTCGAGGTCGGCGCTCTCGAGGAACCCGACGAGAAGGTCGAGGCCAAGGCCTCCGGCTCCAAGCCGTCGCCGCGCGGTGAAGCCGTCGCCACGCTTGGGCTCGACGTCGCCGCCATCGATGCGCAGATGCGCGAGCAGTTCAGTCTGGACGCCGACGCCCGCGGTGTCGTCATCACCGCCGTTGATCCCGACGGCCCGGCGGCCGAGCAGGGCGTGCGAGTTGGCGACCGCATCGTCGAGGTCTCGCAGGAGCCGGTCTCAACCCCGGCGCAGCTCGCCGCCAAGATCAAGACGGCGCAGAGCGCCGGGCGCAAGGTGGCGCTGCTGCTGGTCGAAGGCGAAGGCGGCATGCGCTTCGTCGCCATCCGGCTGGGCAAGGAATGAGCGGGCCGCACCCCGCGGCAGGGGCCGGCGACGGGGCCGGCTCGCCCGCGCCGCTGCTGCGGCCGTTCACCGCACTGCGGCCGCTGCCGGAGTTCGCGCCGGAGGTGGCCGCCCGCCCCTACGACGTCGTCAGCTTTGCCGAGGCGAAGGCCGGGGCGGCCGGCAGGCCGTGGAGCTTCCTGCATGTCTCCCGGGCCGAGATCGACCTGCCGGACGGCACCGACCCCCACGCCCCGGAAGTCTACCAGCGTGCCGCAGCCGCTCTCGCGGCGATGGGCGACGCCGGCGTGCTGATCCGCGAGACCGCGCCGTGCTACTACGTCTACCGGATGACGGCCGGCGATCACGTGCAGACCGGCGTGGCCGCGGCCGGCTCGGTCGCCGCCTACCGCGAAAACCGCATCCGCCGGCATGAGCACACCCGCCCCGACAAGGAGCTGGATCGCACCCGGCAGATCGAGGCGGTCGGCGCGCACACCGGCCCGGTGCTGACGGTGCATGCTCCCGACGCCGAGTTGGCCCGCCTGTTCGCCACCGTCGCGGCGGGCGATGAGCCGATCGCCGATGCCGTCACCGATGAAGGCACCCAACATCAGATCTGGCGCGTCGCCGATCCCGCCGCCGTCGCCGCCATCGGCCGCCGCTTCGCCGCGATGCCGGCGATCTGGATCGCCGACGGGCA
>JBDHSN010000051.1:0-18150 GCA_039808105.1 Rhodospirillales bacterium | reverse complement strand
CCCGCCGACCCGCCGGCCAAAAAATAGCAAACAGCAAATGGATAGGATGGGAAAGATGAGGTTCATGGTTCAGCCGGTCGTCGCGGCGTTCCTCCTGCTGCTCGGCGGTGGCACCGGTGCCGCGATCGCCGCTCCCGCGGCGCCTCTGCCCCCCGGCGTCTACCCGCTGCCGGCGCGGGCGGTCTTCGTCCGCGACAGTGCCGAGCTGCGCCAAGCGCTGGCATCGGCAACACCTCTCGACATCGTGCTGCGTGACGGCATCTACCGGTCCGACGGGCCGTTCATCGTCGTCTGCGGCCATCGCCTTTATGCCGAGCATCTCGGCCGCGCTGTCCTCGCCGCCGGCATCTCGATGGGGTCCGATGACTGCGCCATTGGCGGCCGGGTGCAGGGAATTGCCTTCGACGTGCAGCAGGCTGGCGCGACCTCCAGCGGCGCCGCCGTCGAGGTGTGGGGCAGCGGACGCGGGACGGTGCTCGCCGATCTGACCATCGACGGCCATCGCGTCCTCGACGCCGGCATCATCGCCCGCCAACCGGAGGGGCTGAAGATCCAGCGGGTGCTGGCCCGCAACTTCCTGAGCTGGGGCATTCTGGTCGACGCCAATGAGTTCGATCTGGCGGTGGTGGAGCCGGCGGTGCTGGAGGATCTGGACGTCGCCAACGTCAGCCGCCCCTCTCCCGGAGCGTCCGACGGCACTGCCGAGGCCTGCATCTGGGTCGGCAACACCGCCGCCGGCGCCCGCTTTCGCGTGCGCAACTGCGCCTGGATGGGGGTCTGGACCGGCACCGCGGCAAGGAACGTCCACCTCAGCGACGTCGATATCGACGGCATCGGCAGTCCGCAGCGGACCAGCGTCGGCCTCTACCTGGAACACTTCACCACCGACAGCGTGTTCGAGCGGTTCCGCATCGGTCCCGATGTGACCATCGGCGTCGAGTGCGAGTGGGCCGATCCCGCCTGGAACTCGCGGCCGGGCTGCGATGGCATCGTCATCCAGGACAGCCTCATCCAGACCCGCTGCGTCGGCATCTACTTCGACGACGGCACCCGCAATGCAACGGTGCGGCGCACCGCCTTCGTCGACCAGCAGCGGGCGGCGATCGCCACCTTCAACAAGAAATTCAATCTTCTCTACGACACCTCCGGCAACGACTACTCCGGGATGAAGCGGGGGGCGCGGATCGTGCTCGACGAGAACAACCCCTGCTGAGGCGGGCGGCGGCGCCACCGCACCGCAGATGCCGGAACCGCCGGCAGCACAGCCAAAGGGCAACAGGCGCGCTCATGGGACGGGGGAGCCGGCGATGCCGGCATCTCCGCTGCGATCGAGACAGGGCCGGCGGCGAGGCGGCAGCGCGCCTTCGCGGGCGGGCCCGGTGTTGAGTGACTGACGAGGAGTAATGAGCGTGACATCGCAAGCGCTTGCTTATGAAACCGTAGACGCCGAGCCGCTTTTCGTGACGGCGCTGGACTCGGAAGACCCGGCCGGCGAGGCGATCCGGCCGGAGCCGGCCCGTCACGTGCTGGTCATCGGCGGTGCCGGCTATGTCGGCTGCGTGCTCACCGATGCCCTGCTGGCGCAGGGCTACCGGGTGCGCATCCTCGACAACTTCCTCTACGACCACTTCCACGTCGCCGAAAGCCTGGTGTCGCGGCCGCGCACCTCGCTGCTGGTCGGCGACCTGCGCGATCGCGCCGCCCTCGACCAAGCGCTCGCCGGCGTCACCGACGTCGTCCTGCTGGCCTCGGTGGTCGGCGATCCGATCAGCCGCAAGTATCCGGACCTCGCCCGCAGCGTCAATCTGCACGGCAGCCGGGCACTGTTCGACGCCGTTGCCGGCCGCGGCCTGCGGCGGTTCGTGTTCACCTCGACCTGCAGCAACTACGGGCTGTGGGAAGGCGAGGAGCCGGCGACGGAGAGCGCGCCGCTGACACCGCTGTCGATCTATGCCGAGACCAAGGTCGCCTTCGAGAAGCTGCTGCTGGAGCGGTACGGTGCGACCGACATCGAGCCGGTCATCCTGCGCCTTTCCACCGTCTTCGGCCTGTCGCCACGGATGCGCTTCGATCTCACCGTCAACGAATTCGCCCGCGCCCTGGCGGCCGGCAACAAGCTGGAGGTGTACGATAAGGATACCTGGCGGCCGTACTGCCACGTCCGCGACATCGCCCGCGCCATCATCGCCGTGCTGCAGGCGCCGAGCGAGGCCGTCGCCGGCGAGATCTTCAACGTCGGCTCCGACCAGAACAACCTGACCAAGCAGCAGATCGTCGAGGAGGTGCTGCGCCACGTCGACGGCGACGTCCGCTACGTCGGCGCCGGCGGCGATCGACGCAACTACCGGGTCTCGTTCTCGAAGATCCGCGAGCGCCTCGGCTTCCGCTGCCGCTTCGATGTCCCGACGGTCATCCCGCAGATGATCCAGGCGGTCCGCGGCGGCCTCTACCGGGGCGACGACGACGGCCAGCCGCGCTACGGCAACTACGTGGTCCGCCCCGACATCGGCTGATCCCCGGTATCCGCGCCGCATCGATCCGCCCCTTCACCCCTTGCGGCGCGGCGATTGGGACCCCTGCGTTCCCCTCGCCGCGCCGCTGCCCGCCGTCCCGCCGCGGCAAGGCTGCCACCGGCCTTTCGCCCTTTGCCTTCCCCCGTCGCCGCTCTTCGCCCTGGGGCACAGCGCCCGCGCCGCCCTGGCCAGCCGCGGCGCGAGGAACCCGGGCTCGCAGCGCCGCGTTGCCCCGCCATCAGACGAACCACAAGGGATGGACGCAGATGGGACGGTGGCTGCGCTGGGTAGGAATCGTCGTCGGCGGCCTGTTGGCCCTGATCATCGTCGTTCCGGCAATCGTCCTCGGCATCGTCGTCTGGCTTGACCGGTGGGACGCCGCCCGCCCCTACATCAGCCGCTTCGCCACCACCGCCCTCGGCCGCGAGGTGGCGATCACCGGCCCGCTCGACGTCGATGTCGGCCGGGTGACCCGCATCCGGCTGCACGGACTGAGCGTGGCCAATGCCGACTGGGGCAAAGCGCCCTACCTGCTGCGCATCGGCGATCTCGACATTTCGGTTGCGGTGTGGCCGCTGCTGTCCGGTGATGTGGTCATTCCCGTGCTGCGGTTCGCCAACGTCGATGCCGACCTCGAACGGATGAAGGACGGCCGCGCCAACTGGCAGTTCGGCTCCGGCAAGCCGGCAGCGCCGCAGCCGGCGAGCAGCGAGCCGGCGCAACTGCCGCTGGTGCAATCGCTGGAAGTGCGCGACACCCGCGTCCGCTTCGACGACCGCGCCCTCGACAAGCAGGCCGATCTCGCCATCGACCGCCTCCGCCTCGGCGAAGACGAACAGCGCCGGCAGATGACCGCCGATGGCGCCGGCAGCTACCAGGGCCAGCCGGCAAGCCTGAAGGCGAAGATGGGCTCGCTCACCGTCCTGCAGGCGGGCAAGGAGCCTTACCCGCTCGAGCTGTCGCTCATCGCCGGCGATTTCCACGCTGACATCTCCGGGACCGTGGCCGAGCCGCTGGCGCTGGAGGGGCTCGACCTCAAGCTCGACATCCGCGGCGAGGACCTCTCCAACCTGTTCCCGCTGGTCGGCATTCCCATTCCGCCGAGCCCGCCCTACCACCTCGCCGGCCGGCTGGAGCGCAAGGGACCGGCCTGGGTGTTCAGGCAGTTCGCCGGCAAGCTCGGCACCAGCGACATGCGCGGCACCGCATCGGCGGTTCTCGGCGGCGCCCGCCCGCGCATCGAGGCCGACATCACCTCCAATCTCCTCGACCTGAAGGACCTCGGGCCGTTCATCGGCGCGAGCGAGGGTGGCAGCGAGGCGCGGACGCCCATCCAGCGGCCGGGCGGTCGCATCCTGCCCGACAAGGAGATCGATCTCAGCAAGCTGAACGCCGTCGATGCCAAGATCGATTTCAAGGGCACCCGCATCGTCACGCCGCAGGTGCCCATCGACCGTCTCGATGCGAAGGTCAGCCTGGAGAATGGCACCTTCCGCGCCCAGCCGGTCTCCTTCGCCATCGGCGAGGGAACCGTGAAGTTCTTCATGTCGCTCTATGGCGCCGAACAGCCGGTGCGCAGCGACATCGAAGCGTCGATCCAGCGTGTCGACCTGAAGCGGCTGCTGGCGGGCAGCGACTTCGTCACCAAGACGGCGGGCGTTTTCAACGGCCATATCAAGCTCGCCTCAACCGGCACATCGGTCGCGCAGATTGCCGGCACCTCGACGGGCGAGGTCACCGTCGTTCTCACCAACGGCCGGTTCAGCCAGCTGCTCATCGAACTCGCCGGCCTCGATATCGCCGAGTCGCTCGGCTTCCTGATCGAGGGCGACCGCAGCATCCCGGTCCGCTGCATCATTGCCGACTTCACCGCCAACCAGGGCGTGTTCAACACGCGCACCCTCGCCTTCGATACCACCGACACCAACATCGTCGGCGACGGCAGCATCAACATGCGCGACGAGAAGCTCGATCTGCACCTGCGGGCATATCCCAAGGACTTCAGCCCGTTCACCTTGCGGACGCCGATCGCCGTCCAGGGCACTCTCGGCTCGCCGGATGCCTTCCCCGACCCGGTCGACATCGGCGTCGAAGGCATCGCCAAGAAGGTGCTGAACGGCATCATCACCGTCGTCGGCGGCCTGTTGCCGCCCGTCGATATGGGTCCGGGCAAGAACGAGCCGTGCGCGGCGATGGTGGAGGAAGCGCGCCAGCGGGTCGGGGGCGACATACCGGCGCCATCGCGGCGGCGGTAAGGGCCTCGTTTCCGCCCGGCGGCCCACCGGGCGGAAACCCGCGGCTTGGAACCCGGCGCCCGGATCCACCGTTGATCCGTTGCCAGCAGGACATGGGGAGAACACAGGTCATGGCGATGACGGAACTCGATGCGGCGGTGCTGAAGATCATGCAGGACGAACTCGCCGCCCGGCAGCGCGACCCCGATCTCGCCGGCCGCGACGCCCGCGGCCATCCGCCCGCGACGCAGCCCGTCACTGTCCTCGTTCCTCTGCCGGTTGCCGCCTGACCGGCGGCGCGTTCCCGCCCCGGTCCGCGGCCCCTGCCGGTACGAGCAAGGGGCCGGGCTGCAAGGTGGAGAAATCGGCATCATCCTCCGTGGCCCGCGCGTACCGCGGGCGCCGTCGCGCTTCAGACCTGCCGTCCGAAGGGGGTATCGACCGGGGGGTGATGCGAGGAGTGCCGCGGCGGGAAGGAAGGCGCCCGGGCGGGACGCGGGTTCAGGCGCAGATCTTGCGGTTCGCCTTCGGCGTCTCGCCTTCGATCATCTCGTTCAGGCGGTTGCGGCCGCGGTTGACCCGGCTCTTGATGGTGCCGACGGCGCAGCCGCAGATGGACGCCGCCTCCTCGTAGGAAAAGCCTGCCGGCCCCACCAGAATCAACGCCTCGCGCTGCTCGGAAGGAAGCTTCAGCAGCGCGCGCTTGAAGTCACGCAGCTCGACCTTATCCACCTGGGTCGCCCGGGTGGTCAGCTGCGCCGCGTATTTGCCCTCGCTGTCCGCCACCTCGCGCCGCTGCTTGCGCAGTTCCGAGAAGAACGAGTTGCGCAGGATGGTGAACAGCCAGGCGCGGATGTTGGTGCCGATCTGGAAGCGGTCGAGATTGCTCAGCGCCTTGACGATGGTCTCCTGGACGAGGTCGTCGGCGCGGTCGCGGTCATTGACCAGGGTTCGCGCAAAAGCCCGGAGGCTGGGGATGATGTCGATGATGAGGTCTTTGACGGCTGCGGCATCCGATCCCTGCGTCAAGACTTGGACCCTTCATCCTCTGCTTCGCGCAGCCTTGACAGCAGCGCCTTGAACCGGTCGGGAACGGCCTCGCCGACCGCCTCGTCGTAGACCTTGCGCAATTCCTGGCCGATCCAGTCGGCGCGCTCGTCGGCCGGCGCGACCGCCGCCCGTAAAGGCTTATGTTTCAGGGCAGTACGCACTTTCTTCCCGGCTGGGCCGTGCCCATGTTCGCTCATCGGTTCGCCCCAGTCTGCATCGCGTCGTCTGCATCGCGGTCATCGACACCCTGGGAAACATGCCGCTCTAACGCCCCCCGGCAAAAACGGTTCCCTGGATATTGCCCGTGCTCTATAACATCTTTCGGGGGAGGCCATGCGACAAACGCCGGCAGGCCGTGGTCGCGGGCCGCAAGGATCAGCCAAAACCGAGGGCGGGACGCATGCAACGTCTGTCGGAGCGCATCGCTCCGCTTCTCCCTTATCTTCGCCGGCACGCGCGG
The DNA here is from genome assembly GCA_039808105.1 of Rhodospirillales bacterium. Taxonomy (GTDB): domain Bacteria; phylum Pseudomonadota; class Alphaproteobacteria; order Rhodospirillales; family Defluviicoccaceae; genus Defluviicoccus. The sequence goes on along the minus strand of JBDHSN010000051.1, from coordinate 11,893 downwards.
GCGCTGACCGGCAGCCAGGAGGCGGGAGACGCCTACGTCGCGGCGACACTGGAGAGCATCATCGCCGCCCCGGCGGAATTTCCCGCCGGCGACGTGCGGATCGGCCTCTACCATGTCTTCCACGCGATCTGGTCGTCGGCATCGCTGCCGCTGGAAGAGATCGACCTGGGGAACCAGCCCGATGACCCGGGGGAAGCGATCGCCGCCCGACGGCTGGGAGAGCTGACCCCGCTCAGCCGCCAGGCGCTGCTGCTCACCGTCGTCGAAGGCTTCAGCCATGCCGATGCGGCGATCGTTCTCGACGTCAAGCCCGCCACCATCGGCGAGCTGGTGGGCCAGGCGGTCGAGGAGATCGACCAGCAGACGGCGACGACGGTCCTGATCATCGAGGACGAGCCGCTGATCGCCATGGACCTGGAACAGATCGTCGGCAGCCTTGGCCATCGCGTCCTCGATATCGCGCCGACCCGCGAGGCGGCGGTGAAGGCCGCCCGCGCCCACCGCCCCGGCCTCGTGCTCGCCGATATCCAGCTTGCCGATGGTTCCTCCGGCATCGATGCGGTGCGCGACATCCTGTCGAGCTTCGAGGTGCCGGTGATCTTCATCACCGCCTTTCCCGAGCGCCTGCTCGCCGGCCGCCGGCCGGAACCGACCTTTCTGATTACCAAGCCGTTCACCCCGGAGCAGGTGAAGGCGGCGGTCAGCCAGGCGCTGTTCTTCGAGCGCGTCGCGCATGCGCCGAGCCCGGACGGTGGTCAGCCGACCGCCCTCTACTAGCCTTCCGCCCCGATCCCGCCCTCGGCTGGACGTCCGCCCCCGTCCGACGTGAACCGCCACAGCGGTGAGCCGCCGCCTGCCCCGCGGCAGGAACCTCGGCCGTAGCCGTACGTTGTTGGCGTGCGGGTCCCGGGAGGCCCCCGGACGACTGGTCCGTATTCCCAGCTTGCCCCATCGCTGGCCACTCCCGGGCTTCTGGAGACAAATAAGGGAGAGGTTCGATCATGCGGGTGTGGCCAGGCTTGCCGTATCCCCTGGGTGCCACCTGGGATGGCCGCGGCGTCAATTTCGCGCTGTTCTCGGAGAATGCCGAAAAAGTCGAGATCTGTCTGTTCGACGCCGACGGCACGGAAACCAAGCGGCTGCCCTTCCCCAAGTACACGGACGAGATCTGGCACGCCTACCTGCCGGACGTGCGTCCCGGTCAGCTCTACGGCTACCGCGTCTCCGGACCGTACGACCCCAAGCGCGGCCACCGCTTCAACAACAACAAGCTGCTGCTCGATCCGTACGCCAAGAGCGTCGTCGGCGAGCTGGTCTGGGATGACAGCCACTTCGGCTACGAGATCAACCACCCCGATGCCGACCTGAGCTTCGATACCCGCGACAACGCCCGCTTCATGCCGAAATGCCAGGTCGTCGATACCGCCTTCACCTGGGGCGAGGACCGGCCGCCACGCACCGAATGGCACGCCAGCATCATCTACGAGTTGCACGTCAAGGGCTTCACCCGGCGGCATCCGCAGGTCCCCGAGGCAATGCGCGGCACCTTCGCCGGACTGAGCGATCCGGCGGCCGTCGACCACCTGGTCAAGCTGGGGGTCACCGCCGTCGAGCTGCTGCCGATCCAGCTGTTCCTCGATGACCGCCACCTGATCGACCGCGGCCTGTGCAACTACTGGGGCTACAACACCCTCGGCTTCTTCGCCCCCGATCCCCGCTACCTGCAGTCCACGAACCTCGGCGAGTTCAAGACGTTCGTGCAGATCATGCACAGCGCCGGCATCGAGGTGATCATGGACGTGGTCTACAATCACACCGCCGAAGGCAACCAGATGGGGCCGACGCTGTCGTTCCGCGGCATCGACAACGCCTCCTACTACCACCTCGTGCAACAGAACCCGCGCTACTACATGGACTTCACCGGCTGCGGCAACGTCTTCGACCTGCGTCATCCGCGGGTGCTGCAACTGGTGATGGATTCGCTGCGCTACTGGGTCAACGAGATGCACGTCGACGGCTTCCGCTTCGACCTCGCCTCGACGCTGGCCCGCGAGGCGCACGGCCAGTTCGATGCCCATTGCGGCTTCCTCGATGCCATGCGCCAGGACCCGAAGCTGGCCGAGGTCAAGCTGATCGCCGAGCCATGGGACGTGGGCGACGGCGGCTACCGGGTCGGCGGCTTCCCCGCCGGCTGGGCGGAGTGGAACGACCGCTACCGCGACACCGTCCGCCGCTTCTGGAAGGGCGACGAGGACCAGATCCCCGACCTCGCTACCCGCCTCACCGGCTCTGCCGACCTGTTCGACAGCCACGGCCGCTGCCCCTGGGCCTCGGTGAACTTCATCACCGCCCACGACGGCTTCACTCTCGCCGATACCGTCAGCTACAACGGCAAGCACAACGAGGCCAACCAGGAGGACAACCGGGACGGCACCGACAACAACAACAGCTGGAACTGCGGCGCCGAGGGAGTGACCGACGATGCCGAGGTGATCGCCCTGCGCGCCCGCCAGCGCCGCAACCTGATGGCAACGCTGCTGCTCTCGCAGGGCGTGCCGATGCTGGTGATGGGCGACGAGATCGGCCGCACGCAAGGCGGCAACAACAACGCCTACTGCCAGGACAGCGAGATCAGCTGGGTGGACTGGGAGGGCATCGACGATGCCGACCGCCACTTTCTCGCCTTCGTCCAGCACATGATCAAGCTGCGCCGCGAGCACATCGTGCTGCACCGTTCCCAGTTCTTCCATGCTGTCTTCATCCCCGGTACCGAGATCCGCGACGTCACCTGGCTGCGCCCGGACGGCACCGAAATTACTGCCGAAGGCTGGGCGGACGGCACCAACAAGTCGTTCGGCTACCTGCTGCGCGGCGAAGCCGGCGAGCTGCACCTGACGCCGCTCGGCGAGGTCCAGCCCGACGACAGCTTCTACATTGCCTTCAACGCCCTCCACGAGGCGGTCAACTGGACGCTGCCGGCGATCGAGGTCGACGTCGCGTGGCGGCTGATGATCGATACCGCCAGCGAGAACAACATCGGCGCCGCCGGCCCGGTGTTCCAGCCCGGCGAGACCTACGAGGTCCAACCCCGCTCGCTGGTCCTGTTCGTCCGCCACCTGGAGGCGGAGGCGGCAGCAGCCACCGTCGCCGCCGTGAGCACCGGCGCGACAGCGGCCTGACGCCTCGCCGACGCCGCTGCGGTTTGCCAGCAGCGGCGTCGGCCGGCAATGGCGCGAAATGCACGGGCCGACGATGCCGAAAAGTGGAAACCGGCGGTGATCGCAACAAGATAACGGTGAAGAGACAAAGGCTCGGCCCAAGTGGCCCGGGCGCGGCGGAAGAGGGACCAAGCCATCGCCGAACTCGCCGAATATCGCCGCAAGCGCAGGTTCGATCGCACCAGCGAGCCGGCGGGCGACGCGGTGTCGCCGGCGTCGGGCGGGCTGTTCGTGGTGCAGAAGCACGCCGCCCGCCGCCTGCACTACGATCTGCGCCTGCAGTTCGGCGGCGTCCTGAAGAGCTGGGCGGTCACCAAGGTGCCCAGCTTCGATCCCGCCGTCCGCCGGCTCGCCGTCCACGTCGAGGATCATCCCCTCGCCTACGCCGACTTCGAAGGCACTATCCCCGCCGGCGAGTACGGCGGCGGCGCAGTGCTGGTGTGGGACCGCGGCACCTGGTCGCCGCTGGCCGACCCCGAGGAGGGCTACGCCCGCGGCTCCCTCAAATTCCGCCTCGACGGGGAGAAGCTGCACGGCGGCTGGGCGCTCGTCCGCATGAAGCCGAAGTCGGAGCGCGAGCGCCGGGAGAACTGGCTGCTGATCAAGGAGCGGGACGACGACGCCCGCCGCGGCGACGGTGCCGACAGCGATGAGGACAAGGACGGCCGCAGCGTTCTTTCCGGCCGGACCATCGCCGAGATGCAGGCGCCGCCGGCCACACAGGCGGCGGCGCTGCCGGGAGCACGGACCGCCGACATGCCCGATTTCGTCGCCCCGCAACTGGCCTCGCCGCGCGATGATCCGCCCGACGGCGACGGCTGGCTGCACGAGATCAAGCTGGACGGCTACCGCACCCTGGCCCGCATCGAGAACGGCAGCGTGCGCTTTCTCACCCGCAACGGCCTCGACTGGACCGGCCGCTACGGCCGGCTCGGCGAAGCGTTCGCCGGCCTGCCCTGCCAGCGGGCGCTGATCGACGGCGAGATCCTCGTCCAGGACGAGCGCGGAGTCAGCGACTTCGCGAAGCTGCAGGACGCGCTCGCCACCGGCAGTGTCGAGGCTCTGCTGTTCTTCGCCTTCGACCTGCTTTACCTCGACGAAACCGACCTGCGCGAGATGGCGCTGCTCTCGCGCAAGCTGCTGCTGGTCCAGCTTCTCGCCGGCACCGGCCGCCACGGCGCTCTGCAGCTCAGCAGCCACATCGACGGAGACGGACGGGCGCTGCTCGGCGAGGCCTGCCGCATCGGCGTCGAGGGCATCGTCAGTAAGCGCCGCGATGCCCCCTACCGCTCCGGGCGCAGCCGCTCCTGGTGGAAATGCAAGTGCACCAACGCCGGCGACTTCGTCATCGTCGGCTATACCCGCAGCGAAGCCGCCGGCGGCCTCGCCGCGCTGCTGCTGGCCGAGGCCGATGAAGGCGGCGGCCTGAGCTACGTCGGCAAGACCGGCACCGGCTTCACCCGCGCCGTCGCCGCCGACCTGGAGAAGCGGCTGGCGGCGATCGCCACCGACCGGCCGGCGGTGGAGGTTCCCCGCGAGGTCCGCAGCGCGCGGCCGCTGTGGGTGGTGCCGACGCTGATCGCCGAGGTGCGCTATGCCACCCGGACCAGCGACGGCCGCATCCGCCACTCCTCCTACCGCGGCCTGCGGGCCGACAAGCTTGCGGGACAGGACGCGATGACAGCACCGTCCGGGAAGCCGGCCGAAGGACCCGCGGCGACGCGCCAGAGCCGGGCCGCGCCGGCGAAACGGCGCCAGTCGGCGACGGCCGACCCGCCGGCCGCCGCGGCGCCGATCGGGCCGGCGCGACGCTGGGTCAGCGACGCCGACCTCGCCTCGGTGTGGGTGACCAACCCCGAGCGGGTGATGTTCGGCGGGCCGACCAAGCTCGATCTCGCCCTCTACTACGCCCGCGTCGGCGACTGGCTGCTCAGCGAGGTGGCGGGCCGGCCGCTGACCCTGGTGCGCTGCCCCAACGGCGAGGTCAAGGACTGCTTCTACCAGCGCAACCCGGCCGCCGGCATGCCCGAGGCGATCCGGCGGACGACGTTGCCGCCGGTCGGCGACGACGAGGCCGAGACCGTGCTGCACATCGAGGATGCCGCCGGCCTGCTGGCGCTGGCGCAGTTCGGCGTCGTCGAAATCCATTGCCGCGGCTCGCGCATCGCCCATCCCGAGCGCCCCGACCGTCTGGTGTTCGACCTCGACCCGGACGAGGGGCTGGACTGGCGCCTGGTGGTCGAGGCGGCGCTGCTGCTGCGCGATCAGCTGAGCGAGCTCGGCTTCCTCCCGTTCGTCAAAACCACCGGCGGCAAAGGACTGCACGTGGTGATCCCGGTGAAGCCGCAGCTCGACTGGCCGGCGATCATCCCGTTCGCCGAGGGCTTTGCCACCACCCTCGCCAAGGCCGATCCGGCGCGCTTCACCGCGCAGATGGCGAAGAAGGCGCGCAAGGGGCGCATCTTCATCGACTACCTGCGCAACGGCCGCACCGCCACCGCCGTCGCCGCCTATTCGCTGCGGGCCAGAGCCGGCCTGCCGGTGGCGACGCCGATCGGCTGGGATGAACTCGAGCATCTCGATGATCCGCGCGGGTTCGACTACCGCAGCGTGCCGGAGCGGATAGCCCGGCTAACCAGTGACCCGTGGCGGGACCTCGACGCCGTCGCCCGCGCTGTATCCAGGCGGGCGTGGCAGTTCGTCGGCGTTCCCGGGCAGGATGGCGAGGAGGACGGTTGAGATGGCGGCACCACGGGCAAGCTGGAAGGGACACCTGAGGCTGTCGCTGGTCTCCTGCCCGGTGCGGCTCTACACCGCCACCACCGAGAGTACCCGGCTGTCGTTCCACCTGCTGCACAAGGACACCCACAACCGCATCCGCATGCAGCCGAAGGACCCGGAGATTGGCGATGTCGATCGCGCCGACCTGGTGAAGGGCTACGAGTACGACAAGGACCGCTATGTCGTGCTCACCGACGAGGACTTCGAGCAGGTGAAGATCGAGTCGAGCGATACCCTCGTCATCGACTCGTTTGCCGACGAGAGCGATGTCGACGAGCTCTACCTCGACCGCCCCTACTACCTCGCCCCGGACGGCAAGGTGGCGCAGGAAACCTTCCGCGTCATCCACCAGGCAATGCAGGACAAGGGCAAGGTGGCGATCTCGCGGCTGGTCATCGGCGGGCGCGAGCGACTGATGATCCTTTATCCGCGCGACAAGGGCTTCGTCGTCACCACCCTGCGCACCAACGCCGAGGTGCGCGACGCCGCCGTCTATTTCGGCGACATCGCCGACGGGCCGGTCGATGCCGATATGCTGGCGCTCGCCAGCCAGCTCATCGACCAGAAGGCCGGCAGCTTTGATCCCGCCACCTTCCACGACCACTACGAGGACGCGCTGCGCGAGATGGTCGAGGCCAAGCTGAAGGGCGAGGCGCCGATCGTCGCGGCGGCGCCGGAGCGCGGCAAGGTGATCAACCTGATGGACGCGCTGCGCCAGAGCCTGCAGCGGCCGGAAGCCGGCGGCGCCCCGGCCCCGGCCGAAGCCGGGGAGGAGAAGGAGGAAGAGGCTCCGGCGAAGCGCCCGGCGGCCTCCCGGCAAAAGAAGTCGGCCTGATCCGGCATCCTGCCGGCCTTTGCCAGCCGGGCGCCGCGCCGGGGGAACCGGTCGTGCCGCGGGGCGTTGCCGCCATATCCTCTTCACCACCCGAGGAACGGCGGACATGCCCGACATCCCGGAACAGCAGCAGGAGCATCAGCCCGGCCGCGAGGCTGCCATGGAGCCGCGGCCCGACTATGCGCCGCGCTTCCCTTCCTCCGGGCGACTGGCCGGCAAGGCGGCGCTGATCACCGGCGGCGACAGCGGCATCGGCCGCGCCTGCGCCGTACTGTTCGCCCGCGAGGGCGCCAGTGTCGCCATCCTCTACAAGGAAGAGGGCGAGGACGCCGAGGAGACCCGCCGCGCCATCGAGGCGGAGGGCGGCAAGGCGCTGCTGCTGGCCGGCGATGTCGGCGACGAGGAGTTCTGTGTCCGCGCCGTCGAGGAGACGGTGAAGGCTTTCGGGCGCCTCGACGTGCTGGTGAACAACGCCGCCGAGCAGCACCCGGTCGACGACATCACCGAGCTGGCGGCGGCGCAGATCGAGCGCACCTTCCGCACCAACGTCTACGGCTATTTCTTCATGACCAAGGCGGCGCTGCCGCATCTGCAGGAGGGCGCGGCGATCGTCAACACCAGCTCGGTCACCGCCTACCGCGGCAGCGAACGGCTGCTCGACTACAGCGCCACCCGCGGCGCCGTGCTGGCGCTGACCCGCTCGCTCAGCCAGGCACTGGTCGATCGCGGCATCCGCGTCAACGGCGTTGCCCCCGGCCCGATCTGGACGCCGCTGATCCCGGCCAGCTTCGATGCCGAGAAGGTGGCGAGCTTCGGCAAGAAGCAGCCCATGGGCCGTCCCGGCCAGCCCAACGAGGTCGCGTCGTGCCACCTGTTCCTCGCCTGCGACGATTCATCGTACATGACCGGCCAGGTGCTGCATCCCAACGGCGGCGAGGCGGTCGGCGGCTGAGCGCCGCCACCCCACCCCTCGTGTGTCGGCCTTTTGCTGCGATCGCCCCGCCCCCAGCTAATGAGAAGCAGCGCGCCGGACCGGAAAGCGGCGCCGCACCTCCGGCGGTGGGGAGAAACGACGCCATGACCCTTGAACTCGACCACACCATCGTTCCGGCACGGGACAAGGATGCGGCGGCGCGGTTCTTCGCCCGCATCTTCGGTCTCGCCTACGACGGCGTCGATCCGCCGTTCGCGCCGGTGCGGGTCAACGACCGGCTGACCCTCGACTTCGTCGATGACGACGATTTCCGCATCCAGCACTACGCCTTCAAGGTGAGCGAGGCCGAGTTCGATGCCATCTTCGGCCGCGTCCAGGCCGACGGCATGCCCTACGGCAGCGGGCCATACCGGCTGGAGGACGGCGCGATCAATCACCGCAACGGCGGCCGCGGCGTCTACTTCCGCGATCCCGACGGCCACATCCTCGAGATCCTGACGCGCTAGCAGCGCCTGCCCGCCCCTTCCCACCGATCGAGGAGCTCATGCACTTCGTCGTCCTCTACGGCTCGGTCCGCAGCAAGCGCCAGGGCATCAAGTACGCGCGCTTCGTGCAGGCGCAGCTCGGCGCCCGCGGTCACGAGGCCACCCTCATCGATCCGCTGCACTATCCGCTGCCGCTGCTCGACAGGATGTACAAGGAATACCCGGAGGGCACGGCGCCGGCGCCGCTGCCGGAGCTGGCGGCGATCATCCGCGCCGCCGACGGCTTTGTCGTCGTCAGCGGCGAGTACAACAATGGCATCCCGCCGGCGCTGAAGAACCTGCTCGACCACTTCCTCGAGGAGTGGTTCTGGCGGCCCTCGGCGATCGCCTGCTACTCCGCCGGCCCCTTCGGCGGCGTCCGCGCGGCCATGCAGCTGCGGGCGACGCTGGCCGAGCTGGGCATGCCGAGCATCCCGTCGATCCAGCCGATGCCGAAGGTGCAGGATCAGTTCGAGGACGACGGCACCCCGCGCGATCCGGCCCACGTCCGCCGCATCGGCCGCTTCCTCGCCGAACTGGAGTGGTACGCGGCCGCCCTCAAGCAGGCGCGCACCCAGGGCACGCCCTACTGAGCCTCCGCCGCGGTGGCAAAGGCGCCTCCTCCGCTACCCGCCAGCGGGAGGGCGACAGCGGCGCCGGCCGCGGCGATCACCCTCACCCACCGCCGGCACTGCTGGCCAGCCCGGCTGCGCGGGGTCAGCCGTGAAGCGCAGCCCGGATCGAGGCGTCGAAGGCGCGGCGCGCCGACGCGAAGCCGTCCTGCGTGGCGAGGAACGCGCCCGCGCCGCCGAGCCGGTCGGCCAGGTACCGCGCGCCGACGCCTCCCCATTCGTCCCGTACCCAGGCGGTGAAGAAGTGCGGCGCCCGCTCGCGGACGGGCGTCGCGTTCGCCGCGGTCACCATGTTCAGGAAGCCGTGCGCGAGTTCGTCGATGCCGTGTCCGGTCTTGGCGCTGGTCGGGAAGATCGGAATGTTGTGCGCATCGCTGGGGCGGGCCAGCCACAGGCTGCCACGCAGCTGGTGATAGGTGCGCGTCGCCGCCGGTTCGTCCCACTTGTTGACCACGAAGGCGTCGGGGATCTCGATGATGCCGGCCTTGAGGTACTGGATCTCGTCGCCGCCCAGCGGTGCCATCACCAGGAACACCCTGTCGGCGAGGTGCCGTACGTCCGCCTCGCTCTGGCCCACCCCCACCGTCTCCACGATGACGCAGTTGAAGATCAGCGAGAGCGCCCGGCACACCTGGAAGGTCGTCGGGGCAAGGCCGCCGAGCGCGGTCGCCGAGGCCTGGCTGCGGAAGTAGATGCGGTCCTCGGCGGGGTCGAGGACCATCCGCGCCCGATCGCCCAGCAATGCCCCGCCGGAGGAAGGGCTGGACGGATCGACCGCCACCACCGCGACGGTCAGCTCCGGATCGGCCGTCACCATGGCGTTGGTGACCCGGGACAGCAGCGAGGACTTGCCCGAGCCGGGGCTGCCGGTAACGCCGATGACCCGGGCGACGTGGTTGCGCCGCCCGGCGTCGGCCTCCAGCACGGCGATGACTTCGTCGCAGGTCGCCGCGGCGTGGGCCCGGTTGTCCTCGGCGAGGGACACGAGGCGGGCCACCGGATAACGCGCCCGGGTCAGCGCCTGTTCGGCGAGGTCCGCTGGCGTGACCGCCGGCCGACGGGCCAGCAGGTGCAGCGTCACGGCTGTTCCTCGAGCAGGCTGACGACGGACTCCATGATGTCGAGCAGGTCGTAGTTCGACGGAGTGAACACCTTGGCAACGCCGAGGGCGTGAAGCTTGGCGAAGTCGGGGACCGGGATGATGCCGCCGAGCACCACCTTGATCGACTGGTCGGCGCCTTCCGCCTTCAGCCCGTCCATGATCTGCGCCGCCAGCTCGACATGGGAGCCGGAGAGCACGGACGCACCGATCAGGTCGGCGCCTTCTTCGACGGCCGACCGGACGATCTCTTCGGCGGAGAGCCTGATCCCCGAATAGATGACGTCGAAGCCGACGTGCCGGGCGGACACCGCGATGACCTCGGCGCCGTTGGAGTGCCCGTCGAGGCCGGGCTTGCCGACCACGATGCGCGGCCGGTGGCCGAGCGCGTCGACGAGGCGGTCGATGCGGGCGCGCAACGCGTCCACCCGGTCGCCGGTGAGCCCGAGCCGCTGCCCGTCCACCCCGGTCGAGGGCCGGTACTCGCCGAACACCTGCCGCAGCGCGCGCGCCCACTCTCCCGTGGTTACCCGGGCGAGGGCGCACTCGATGGACGGTTCCATCATGCTGTCGCCGTTCTTCGCGGCTTCCTTCAATGCGGCGAGCGCCGCCTTGGCCCGCTCCGGGTCCCGGTTCCGCCGCACCTTGGCGAGGTTGTCGAGGGTATCGCGGGTCGCGCTCTCGTCGAGGATGAACAGACCGCCGTCGTCGCCACCGACCAGCGGCGAGGCGATGCCGTCGGTCCACTTGTTCAGGCCGACGACGATCTGCTCGCCGGTATTGATGCGGCTGACCCGCGCCGCCATCGACCGCACCAGGGCCGACTTCATGTAGCCGTTCTCGATGGCGCTGACGACGCCGCCCATCCCGAGGATGCGGTCGATCTCGGCCTTGGCCTGCGCCTTCAGCGCGTTGACCTTCGACTCGATGACGACGCTGCCGGTGAACAGATCCGGGTACTCGAGCAGGTCGGTCTCGTAGGCGAGGATCTGCTGCAGCCGCAGGGACCACTGCTGGTCCCACGGGCGGGGCAGCGACAAGGCCTCGTTCCACGCTGGCAGCTGCAGGGCGCGGCAGCGGGCATCGCGGCTGAGAGTCACCCCGAGCGCCTCGAGGATGATCCGCCAGGCGTTGTTCTCCGGCTGCACCTCTGTGAGCCCGAGCGAGTTGACCTGCACGCCGTAGCGGAACCGGGTGAGCCGCTCGTCGGTGACGCCGTAGCGCTCGCGGGTGATCTCGGTCCACAGCTCGGCGAAGGCGCGCATCTTGCACATCTCTTCGACGAACCGCATGCCGGCGTTGACGAAGAAGCTGATCCGCCCGACCGCTCTTTCGAACTGCCGGTTGGTGAACCTGCCGCGTTGCTTGAGCAGGTCGAGCAGCCCGATGGCGTTGGCGAGCGCGAACGACAACTCCTGAACCGGTGTCGCCCCGGCCTCCTGCAGGTGGTAGCTGCAGATGTTGGAGGGGTTCCAGGCGGGGATCTCCTCGAGACAGAACTCGTACATCTCGGCGATGATCCGCAGGCTCGCCTCAGGGGGGAAGATGTACGTCCCGCGGGCGAGGTACTCCTTGATCAGGTCGTTCTGCGTCGTCCCGTTGAGCTTCTTGAGATCGACGCCGCGTTCCCGGGCCAGAGCGACGTAGAGCGACAGCAGCCACATTGCTGTGCCGTTGATCGTCATCGAGGTGTTCATCTCCTCGAGGGGGATCTGGTCGAACAGCACGTGGAAGTCGTCGAGGCTGTTGATCGGCACGCCGACCTTGCCCACCTCGGGGCGGGCGATGGAGTCGTCGGAATCGTAGCCGCATTGGGTGGCGAGGTCGAAGGCGATCGACAGCCCGGTCTGGCCGCGCGACAGGTTGGATC
>JBDHSN010000050.1:0-18159 GCA_039808105.1 Rhodospirillales bacterium | reverse complement strand
CTCTGCCTCGTCATCACATCCCTCCAGATCGGTCGGTACTTTACCGGCCGGTCCGTAATCCGGGAGCAAGGTCAAACTGAACGCGGCGATCAGCGAGTTGCTCGCTGCGCTCAATGCCCGGCCGATGCGCAAGATCGGCGCCACCCGGCGGCAGCTGTTCGAAAGCATCGACGCGCCGGCGCTCGCCGCTCTGCCGGCCGAGCCCTACGAGTATGCCGAGTGGAAGAAGGCGCGCGTCGCGCCCGATTACCACGTCGAGCTGCACGGCCACTTCTATTCGGTGCCGTCCCGTCTGATCCGCCAGACCGTCGAGGCGCGCATCACCGAGGCCAGCGTCGAGGTGTTCCACAACGGCAAGCGCGTCGCCGCGCACGCGCGCTCCAGGGTGAAGAACCGGCACACCACGGTATGCGAGCACATGCCGAGCGCGCATCGGCGCTATGCCGAATGGACGCCGCAGCGGATCACCCGCGAGGCGGCCGCCGTCGGTCCCGCCACCGCCCAACTGATCGAGACGATCATGCACGCCAAACCGCATCCCGAGCAGGGCTTCCGCGCCGCGCTCGGCATCCTGCGGCTGGCCAAGAGCTACGGTGGCGTGCGCCTCGAGGCTGCCTGCCTGCGCGGCCTCGGCATCGGCGCCAGTACCTACGGCTCGATTGCCTCGATCCTGAAGAACGGCCTCGACAAGGCTTTTCACGCCGACGTCGGGGCCACCACCGAACCGATCCGCCACGGCAACATCCGCGGCCGCGGCTATTACCACTGACGACGGGAGCCCCCCATGCTCACTCATCCCACCCTCGAGCGCCTGATCGCCCTCGGCCTGACCGGCATGGCCAAGGCCTTCGACGACCAGCGCCGCCAGCCTGACGTTGCCGCACTGCCGTTCGAGGACCGTCTCGCCCTGATGGTCGACCGCGAGGTCGTCGAACGGCAGAACAAGTGCCTCGCCACCCGGCTGAAGTTCGCCGGGCTGCGGCACCTGGCGGTTGTCGAGGACATCGACCTCGCCACCCCGCGCGGCCTCGACCGAGCCATGTTCTCCAGCCTCGTCGCCGGCGACTGGATCGAGCGCAAGCTCAACCTGTTGGTCATCGGCCCGACCGGCGTCGGAAAAAGTTGGATCGCCTGTGCGCTCGGCCACAAGGCCTGCCGCGACGACCGCTCCGTCCTCTATCACCGGCTGCCGCGGCTGCTCGAAGCGCTGGCGCTCGCCCGCGGCGACGGCCGCTACGGCCGTCTGCTCGCCCGCGTCGCCCGCGTCGAATTGCTCATCCTCGACGATTGGGGGCTCGCCCCGCTGACCGCCGAGCAGCGCCGCGACCTGCTCGAAATCGTCGACGACGCCATGGCCGCGCGTCCACCATCGTCACCAGCCAAGTGCCGGTCGAACACTGGCACGACGTCATCGGCGATCCGACGCTGGCCGACGCCATCCTCGACCGCCTCGTCCACAACGCCCACCGCCTCGTCCTGAAAGGAGAAAGCATGCGAAAGATCATCGCCCAACGCGACAGGCTTGACGTCGCCGCCGCAAGCTGACCCCATCAACCCGCCGACGACGCCACCCCGGCCGACTTCAGCGGAATCCCCGGCCGGCTTCGATTGGAACGGGTGGCCGACTTCGCTCGGAATCACCGGCCGACTTCAGCGGAATGCGCACGCCGGGGGCGGTGGTTTCGGAAGTGGCGCGGCAGGCGGACGTCTGTCCCAGCCTGATCTATCGCTGGCGGCGGGAGGGTAGCCCGAGTTCGGGCGGGTTCGCCGAGGTCGTTGTGACGCCGGCTGTCGTCGCCGCGGTCGGCGCGAGCGATGGGCATCACGGCCCGGCTCGCCTTCCGATTTCCGGTTCCGGCGGGCCCGCGCGCCTGGCGGAAGCCGAGGCGCCGCCGGTTTCGATCGAGACGCCGGGGTGATCTGATCAAGATTCTCTGGCACGACGGCCTCGGCATGTCGCTGTATACCAAACGGTTGGAGCGCGGAAGGTTCATCTGGCCGTCTCCGGCCGACGGCATCGTTGCGATCACGCCGGCGCAGCTGGCCTACATGCTTGATGGAATTGACTGGCGGAACCCGCGACACACGTTTCGGCCGGAACGGGCCGGCTGAAGCAGCGGCCGCGGGGCCGGGGCGCAGATTTCACGAGTGAGACGGCCGGATCGATGATTCAATCCGGCGCGTGAACACGCCGCTCGACGCCCTTCCCGACGATCTGGAGACGCTGAAGGCGGCGCTGCTGGCCGAGCGCGCGGCACGCCAGGCGGCGGAGGCGCGGGCGTCGGGTGCCGAGGCGATGATCGCGCACCTGAAGCTGATGATCGCCAAGCTGAAGCGCGAGCGCTTCGGGCCGTCGTCGGAGCATCGGCGGCGGCTGCTCGACCAGCTGGAGCTGCAGCTGGAGGAGCTGGAGGCGACCGCCGCCGAGGACGCCTGTGCCGTCGAAGCGGCCGCTGCCGCAGCGAAGCCCGGTCGAAACGAAGGCACCGTCTCCGAGGCCGCTCGGCGCAGGCCGGTACGGGCGCCGCTTCCGGCGCATCTGCCGCGCGAGCGCGTCGTCATTCCGGCGCCCTCGGTCTGTCCCCTGCTGCCAGGGCAAGCTGGTCAAGCTTGGCGAGGACGTCACTGAGACGCTGGAGGTGATCCCCCGGCAGTGGAAGGTGATCCAGACGGTGCGCGAGAAGTTCAGCTGTCGCGCCTGCGAGCGGATCACCCAGCCGCCGGCACCGTTTCATCCGATCGCCCCGGGACCCCACGCGATCACTGATCGCGTGGGGTGGGTCGCCCGCGGCCGGGCCGGCGCCGGGCTGCTGGCGATGGTCCTCTACGGCAAGTATGGGATGCACTTGCCGTTGAACCGGCAGAGCGAGGGCTTCGCCCGCGAGGGCATCGATCTCGACGTCTCGACGCTCGCCGACTGGGTCGGCGCCTCTGCCGCGGCGCTGTCGCCGCTGGCCCTGCTGATCCGTCGCCACGTGCTGAACGCGCAACGCGTCCACGGCGACGACACCACGGTGCCGGTGCTGGCGAAGGGCAAGACCATCACCGGCCGGCTGTGGACCTATGTTCGCGACGACCGCCCCTTCGCTGGACCCGACCCGCCGGCGGCGGTCTTCGCCTACTCCCGCACGCGCGAGGGCGAGCATGCGCGCCGGCACCTGGCCGGCTGGGGCGGCATCCTGCAGGCGGACGCGTTCGCCGGATTCAACGCGCTCTACGAGCCGTTGCGCCAGCCGAGGCCGATCACCGAGGCGGCCTGTTGGAGCCACGGCCGGCGCAAGTTCTTCGTGCTGGCCGACCTCGCCAAGGCGCCGCTGGCGCTGGAAGCGGTGCGCCGGATCGACGCGCTGTTCGACGTCGAGCGCACGCTAAACGGCTTGCCCGAAGCCCGGCGCCTGGCGCTGCGCCAGGAGCACGCGGCCCCGCTCGTCGGCGAACTGGAGGCCTGGCTGCGCTGCGAGCGGGGCCGCCTCTCCCGCCACAACGACGTCGCCAAGGCGATGGATTACCTGCTGAAGCGCTGGCCGGCGTTCACCCGCTTCCTCGACGACGGGAAGATCTGCCTGACCAACAACGCCGCCGAGCGCGCATTGCGCTGTATTGCCCTCGGCAGACGGAGCTGGTTGTTCGCGGGTTCCGATCGCGGTGGTGACCGGGCGGCCGCGATCTACACCCTGATCGCCACCGCCAAGCTGAACGACGTCGATCCGCAGGCCTGGCTCGAGGACGTGCTCCGCCGCATCGCCGACCACCCCGCCAGCCGCCTCGACGACCTCCTCCCCTGGAACTGGCAACCCCCGCTCACCGCCGCAGCCGCCTGACCTTCAGCGACCCGTGGCCTCCGGCGGATGGTTACTGCTTCGATGGCTTCGAGGGCGATTGTCGCGTCCGCGCGGCTGGCTTTGCTTGTGCTGGCTTGGAGGCTGGCGGTCGTGCATCCGCGGCCGTCTTCGGTGCGCCTTGTCCGTCGGCGAAGTAAGGGACGTTCGTCGGATCGCTGTCGCTGGTCCGGTCGCGGTTTTCGAGGATCACGACCTTCACCCCGCCGAGACGGCCGGCGAAGTACTCGTTGCCCTTTGCGCTCGTTCGGCGCCACAACCCGGTCGCCTTGAGCAGGGAGCCGCTGCTGCCGTTCATCGGCCTGCCCTCGCCTTCAGCACCTCGGCCAGCCGGCGCAATTCGTCGACGAGCTCCGACTTCTCTCGGTGGAACTGCTCAGGATCGCGCCGGCCAGGCACCAGCTGATCCAGCCGGCGGCTGAGCTCGCGAACGGCGGCCGCGAGGTCGGGGGTATCGATGCTGGCTGTCGGTTCCGCGTCCACTCTCATCGGTTGTGCATCCTCATGGCACATGCACGCGCGCCCGCCTCAAGGGGCGCGGCGTGCATAGGGGGGTATGGGGGGTGTGACGCAGCGCAACTGCGGCGCAATAATTCCAATGACTTAACTGACACTGCGGCGCAAAGCTGCGGCGCACTGCGGCGCAGCGGCGCAAACCAAATCGGAACAATGCGTTATGTGACTTCGTTAGCGACGCACGCGAACTTTGTGGGGTCAGTGTTTTAGGAGCTGCGACGCAAACTTTTGCGCGTACAGCGCATACATTGAACAATCGATGGTGTGTCATGCCGAGATGGCCTCGATGCGCTCGCTCGTATGCCTGTTGAGCTTCTGGTATTGGCGCACGGCTATCCGGCCGGCGGCAAAGAGCCGAGTCATCGCTGCGGTCATGTCGCACTCACGGTAGGATCCACACTCAGCCATCCGCCGGAACACCCGCGGCGCATAGTTCTGGGCGTTTGGCGCGGCTGACGTGGCCCGCCCCTGGCCATTGACTGCGGCGATGCAGGCGAGGAATGCGTCCTCAGCGGCACGCTCCCTCGCGCGACGCTCGATCGAGCCCACCATGCCGGTATCTGGACCGGGCTGGGCGGCGAACGCTCCGCGCTCCCAGCGGAGGGCGATGGTGTCGCCGACGCGGGCGTAGTTCGCCTTGCGTCGGGCGAGGACCCGCGCATCCGGATCCGCCTCGCCGCCGTCGTCACCGTCAGGGCGGGTCAGGTAGAGCCGCGAGCGCACGGTGTTCGACCATGCGGTTGAGCCGCCGGCGCCGCTACCGTCGGCCATGCCGCGGACGCTGGGATGCGCGCAGAGCAGCACGGCGCCGCCGATATCGAGAGCGAGTCGACCGAGACACGCCGAAACGAACTGCCGCACATGAGGGCGCGAGATCTCGTCGCCGCCAAAAGTATCGGCCGCCGTGTCGACGACTATGATGCGTGCCCGGCGGCGGATGGCAGCCCGGCGGAGATCGTGCCAGAGTGGCGTCAGCATCCCGCGGCCGTCGCGCTCAAACGTCATCAGCAGGTTATCCTCGCCGATGCGCGAGACCAGGTCGAGGTTGCCGAGGTCGCTCATCCCGACGCCCATGGCGGCATTGATCGCCGCCTGCCGGCTGATCAACTCGGCGCTGTCGTCCTCACACCACAGCCCGATCACCGGGCATCGGGTCACCGGCAGGCCGAGCCATGCGCCGCCGGTGGCGCATGCGGTGGCGAGCATCTGGGCGAGCAGCGATTTGCCGGTCCCTCCGTCGCCGTAGAGGGTCGTGACGCAACCCGACGGAATCCAGTCCGGCACGATCCAGTCGCGTGCGGGCGGCTCGACTCCGTCCCAGATTGCGAGGTTGATCGGCGCCAGGCCGCCCGTCGACGGCGCGGCGAACTCGAGATCTTGGGCGGCGGCCGCGGCGATCGCAGCTGGCACCTCGGCACCGGCGTAGGCCCGATCGACGATGTCCTCGCCGAGAGCGATCAGCTGCCGGCGCTCGGCATCGTCGACTATCGCGCGCGCGTAGGAGCCAGCGCTGGCGGCCGTCACTGCGGCATCCGCCAGGTGGAGCAGATAGCCCTGGCCGCCCTCGATGCCGCCCTCGGCCTCGGCCCAGCAGCGTAGGGTGATCGGGTCCGCCTCGATACCGCGCTCGATCAGCTTATGGCACGCGGCGTAGATCGCGCCGTGCTCGGCGACGGTGAAGTGCCCCGGCTGCAAGATAGCTGCAACCCGGTGATAGACCCTGTTGTCGACCAGGATCGCGCCCAGCACCGCCATCTCGGCTTCGACATTATGCGGCAGGCGGCGCAGCAGTGGGCCGAGGCCGAGGGGGTCCCGGCCAGAGTCGTCAGGCATCGGTCACCCGCCCGACGCACCCAGCGCCCCCAGCCCAATACTGTCGATTGATAGTGGTTGACCGACCAGCGATAACTGAATATATAGTAATCATCATCTGGTACCTCAGATGATCGTGGGAGCCCAAGCCGTTAGCGGCGGTTTTGGGCTCCTTTTATTTTTATTTGTGTACGACACAATGGTGCCGCTCGACGGCGATGATCAGGGGTATGGACGCGGGCGGGTTTGCCAGTGCGCCGAAAAACCCTTTATGGTCAAGGGGTGGCGATAGGCCGGTTTGCCTTATTAGTTTGTTGTTATTTCGCGAGAAGGGTGCTTCCGTTGGGGTCGCCAATCATTTCAATGGGTTAAGCCCGTAGATTTCGACGGAAGCCGCTCCGTACGGAAAAAATACGGAAAACCTGCTCCCGGATAAGCGCGAACAAATGCGGACATCGGGCAAGCGTCGGGGCTGGCGAGCATCGGCGCCGGATCGTGCGCAACGGCCGGGCGGCATTTCTGGCTGCCGCTTGCAGAAATGCGTCGACACAGACGCGGCCCGCAATTTCGCCTGCCGTGGCGGGTCCCATCTCGACCCCACCTCTCCCACCCCGCAAAATTTCGCTTGTCATGGGTCCCTTCGAGGGTCCCGGGCGGGGAGCCGCCGGGCACGCCCTCGCCCAGCAACCGGTCGGCGCGCACCGCCGCCGCCCGGCCCTTGAACAGCTTGAGGGTGCGGGCATCGGCCAGCGGCTTGAAGATCTGATCGAAGCCGCCTTCCTTCCAGTCCTGCTTCAGCCGGAACCACAGGCCCAGGTGGTCATCGTAGGAGACCTCCAGCGGGCCGTGGCGCAGCACCACCGCCATCACCGAGGTGAGGCTCTTGGTCAGCTGCATCGACTGCCACGCCGCCATCCGGCCGCCGGCCTCGCTGCCCAGTTGGCGCACCGCGTGGAAGCGGTCGAACACCGCCTGAATGAACGCCGCCATCTTCCGGTCGGTGTACTCGGCGACGACATTGCGCACCCGCTGCAGCAGCGGCACCTCGGTGGTGCCGATGTGCTTATCGATGATCGCCTGCACCTTCTCGCTGCCGGCGTACTGCGCCGGCTCCGCCATCATCGCCACCACCTGCTTGCGCAGACTGAACAGCGAGTACTTCGCATCGGACCCGGACGGGGAGACGGCACGGCAGGCATCGCCCTCGCGCCGGCCGACAGCGCCGCTCTCGATGCGCGCGAAGATGCTGTCCGCCGGGTTGAAGCCCAGGCCGCGCAGCGCGACGCCCTCCGGGCGTCTTGCGGCAGGACGCCTCCGGGCCGGCTGCCGGTCCTGCCGGGCTCGCTGGACCTCAGGCAAACGCCAAAGCCCAGGTGGCTGCCGGCGTAGCTCGGGTGGTTCGCGCTCGGCCACTTCGTCAATGGTCTCGTAATCAACCAGTGGCTCGATCGACGGGCGTTCCTTCGCCTTCAGGCGCTCGATGATCCTGGCGAGGGTTTCGGCGACGGCGAAGGTCGAGAAGCCAAGAATTTTGCGCACGACCTGCGTGACGAGCGCGTTCGGCCGGTCGCCGAAGCCGATCGTTCCTGTCCGTTGCAGATAGGATGACACCGAATTGTAAGGTTCGACTTCATGATCCTTGGGCTCGAAGGTGACAGTGAAGGGAATGCGTTCCATGTACTTGATCAGTCCGGCTTGCTGCACTTGGCGCCGCAGCGTGCGCGTGCAGATAGACTCCAGGCGTTTTCTCAGGAAGAGTGGCTGTTCTTGCCGGCGGCGGCGTTGACGGAGGAAGTTCGGAACGAGCCCTTGTCCCCGAAGAAACGCTCATCGATGACCGAAACCAGCCCGTAAAGCTCCATCAGCGAGTTCTGAAATGGGGTGGCGGTCAGCAGCAGCTTGAAGAACGGGCGCATCGCCTCCCGCAGCGCTTTGGCGCGCACGGAAGCGCCCTGCTTGTAGACGCTGCGCAGCCGGTGTGCCTCGTCGAAGACCACCATATTCCAGCGAACGCGAGCGACCTCAGCGGCCTTCGAGGCGGCGAATTCAGGAGGTGATGACGATCCTGTCCTGCTCCTGCTGATCAAACGGCAGCAATGCGCCCTTTTTCTTGACTTCCTTGTAACCCTTGCTCTCGATGACCGACGGCAGGGAGAATTTTCCGCCAGCTCTGGTTTCATTGCTTGCGCAGGGAGGCTGGCACGATCAGGAGGATGCGCCGGCGGCGTTCGGCCCAACGCTGCGCAATGACAAGCGCGGCCTCGATCGTCTTGCCCAGACCAACCTCATCGGCGAGCACCACACCCTTGGAAAGCGGCGACGCCAGCGCTTGTTCTCCCAGGCCCTCCAAAGTGATCCGGTGGGCGAAGAAGGCGCTTTGGTGGGGAGCCCGCCGTTGTCCTTCCCGCCGGCGGTCCGCGGCGGCCGCCGTTCAGTCCGTGCTGACGCCGGCTTCGGCGAGCAGGGCCGCATCCCCGGCTGCGATCGCCGTCGCGGCAAGGTCGAGCCAGAAGGTCTTCTCCACCGGCGGCAGCGCCTCCCAGGCACCGTCGCCGTCGTCGTGGAGCCGGCTGCGCAGCACCCGTCCGACGTCGTCCAGGCGGATGGCCTCCGGCGGCCCCTGCAGCAGCACGGCAAGGCCGCTGCGCAGCACCGGCGCCGCGATCTCCTCGTAGGCGGGATTGCTCCGCTCGCCCTCGGCGATCGAGGTCAGAATATCGCCGAGCGTGTCGGCCGCCGTCTCCACCGCTGTCGTCCATGTCGTGGTCATCTCGGAACTCTCCCATGCCCGCGTGGGTCATCCGGGTTTGCCGGTTGCCGGGCGAAGGCCGCCCAGCAGCGCGCGCACCGCCGGCAGGATGCGCTCGACCATCACCCGCACGCCAGCGGCATTCGGGTGGATGCCGTCCGCCTGGTTGAGCGACGGATTGGCGGCAACGCCCTCGAGCAGGAACGGATAGAGCGGAACGCCATGCTTTTCCGCCAGCCGCGGAAAGATCGCATCGAAGGCCCTGGTATAGTCGGCGCCGAGGTTGGGCGGCGCGCGCATGCCGACCAGCAGCACCGGGATGCCGCGCGCGTGGAACGTCGCGAGGATGGCATCGAGATTCGCGGCGGTGGTTTCCGGGGCGAGGCCGCGCAGGGCGTCGTTGCCGCCCAGCTCGACCAGCGCCGCATCCGGCTGCTCGGCAGGACCGCCGCCCAGCACCCACGGCAGCCGCGCCAGGCCGCCGGCGGTGGTATCGCCGGAGACGCTGGCCTCGATGAGGCTCGCCGGCGCCCCCGCCGCCGTCAGAGCGGCCTGAAGCTGCGCCGGGAAGGCCTCGCTGCGCGGCAGGCCGTAGCCGGCGAACAGGCTGTCGCCCAGCAGCAGGAGGCGGGGAGGCGCGGCCTCGGCGGCCGCGGCGGGCGATGGAGGCGCCGCCAGCAGCACCACCAGCAGCAGCCCGATGACGTTGACAAGCCGAAACCCCGGTCCATATGGCCAGGGAGCCTGCTGCCGGGAGAAGCCTTGCCGCCCCGATGCCAAAGCCCAGCCTCGTCTCATCTGTGGAACGCTCCTCCCCGGCCATCGACCTGCGCGATGTCCACCTCAGCCTCGCCGGCGCCGGCGGCCTCGTGCATATCCTGCGCGGCATCGACCTGCGCGTCGAGCGCGGTGAAACCCTCGGTCTCGTCGGCCCGTCCGGTTCCGGCAAGACCAGCCTGCTGATGGTCATCGCCGGACTGGAGCGGGCGACCGAAGGCGAGGTGCACGCCGCCGGCATGAACATCACCCGTCTCAGCGAGGATGCGCTCGCCGGGTTCCGCCGCAGCCACGTCGGCATCGTCTTCCAGAGCTTCCACCTGGTGCCGACGATGACCGCGCTGGAGAACGCGGCGCTGCCGATCGAGCTGGCCGGCGGCGCCGATGCCTATCCGCGGGCGGAGGCGGCGCTGGCCGCTGTCGGTCTCGGCCACCGGCTGCGGCACTACCCCGCGCAGCTCTCCGGCGGCGAGCAGCAGCGGGTCGCCCTCGCCCGCGCGTTTGCGCCGGAGCCGGCGCTGCTGCTCGCCGACGAGCCGACCGGCAACCTCGACGGCGAGACCGGCGCCGAGATCATCCGCCTGCTGTTCGATCTCCACCACCGGCGGCGGACGACGCTGCTGCTGATCACCCATGACCCGGCGCTGGCGCAGCGCTGCGAGCGGACCGTGTCGCTGCGCGACGGGATGATCACCAGCGACCAGCCGGTCGCCGCCGCCGACCGCTCACGGGCGACGCCGTGAGTCCGGCCGGCTGGCCGCTGGCAATCCGCCTGGCGCGGCGGGAACCGCGCGGCGGGGTGCGCGGCTTTCGCGTCTTCGTCGCCGTCATCGCGCTGGGAGTGGCGGCAATCGCCGCCGTCGGCAGCGTCGGCGCGGCGGTGGAAGCCGCACTGCAGCGGGACGCCCGGCTGATGCTCGGCGGCGATGTCGAGCTGCAGCTGGTGCAGCGGCCACCGGCCGCCGCCGAAACCGCCTTCCTGCAGCAGCAGGCGGCGGCCGTCTCGCAGGTGGTCGAGATGCGGGCGATGGCGAGCCCGGCCGACGGCCGCGACGGCCGGGCGATGGTCGAGCTGAAGGCGGTGGACGCCGCCTACCCGCTGCTCGGCGCCGTCGAGGTCGGCGGCGGCAGCCAGGCGCCCCCGCTGGCCCCCCTGCTGGCCGAGCAGGACGGCGTCTGGGGGGCGCTCGCCGATGCGGCGCTGCTGGCCAAGCTGGGCCTCGTGCAAGGCGAGCGGCTGCGCGTCGGCGACGCGGTCTTCGCCATCCGCGGCGTGATCGGGCGCGAGCCGGACCGGGTGGCGAGCGTCATCAGCTTCGGCCCGCGGCTGATGGTGGCGGCGGCGGCGCTGCCGGCAACCGGCCTGGTGCAGCCGGGCAGCCTCGTTCGCTGGAAGACGCGGCTGCTGCTGCCGCCAGGGCTGTCCGCCGCCGGGTTCACCACGGCCGCCGAGGCGGCGTTCCCGCAGGCCGGCTGGCAGATCCGCGCCGCCCTCGATGCGGCGCCCGGGGTCGAGCGGTTCGTCGACCGGCTCACCCTCTTCCTCGGCTTTGCCGCCGCCGCGACGCTGCTCATCGGCGGCATCGGCGTGGCCGGGGCGGTGGGCCACTACCTGGAGCGCAAGGCGGCGACCATCGCCACCCTGAAGTGCGTCGGCGCTCCCGGCGGCCTCATCCTGCGCGTCTATCTGCTGCAGGTGATGGCGATCGCCGGGGTGGGCACCACGCTCGGCCTGCTGCTCGGCGCGCTGCTGCCGCTGGCCCTGCTGCCGATGCTCTCGGCGCTGCTGCCGGTGCCGGTCGCCGCAGACCTGGCCGCAGCCCCGCTGCTGCAGGCGGCCGGCCTCGGGCTGCTGACGGCGCTGACCTTCGCCCTGTGGCCGCTCGGCCGCGCCCGCGAGATCCCGCCCGGCAGCCTGTTCCGCCAGGCGGTGGTGCTGCCGTCTGGCCGGCCGCGGCTGCCGGCGCTGCTGGCCGCCGGCGGCAGTGCGCTGGCGCTGGTGGTGCTGTGCGTGCTGACCGCGAGCGATCGCGGCTTCGGGGCATGGTTCGTCGCCGGCGCGGTGGCGGCGCTGCTGCTGCTGCGCGGCGCGGCGGCGGGCGTCGCCGCGATCTGCCGCCGGCTGCCGCCGCCGCGCGCGGTGGCCGGCCGGCTGGCGCTGGGTGGGCTGGTCCGGCCGGGGGCGCCGACGACGGCGGTGATGATGTCGCTGGGCGCCGGCCTGACGGTGCTGGTGGCGGTGGCGCTGATCGACGCCGCCATCCGCGCCCAGATTGACGAGCGGCTGCCGGAGCAGGTGCCGGCGTTCTTCTTCATCGACATCCAGGACGACCAGGCGGCCGCCTTCGACGCCGTGGTGGCGGCGCAGCCGGGGGTGACCGGTTTCCGACGGGTGCCGTCGCTGCGCGGGCGCATCGTCGCCATCAACGGCGTGCCGGTGGAGGAGGCAGGGGTGGCGGCGGAGGCGCAGTGGGCCATTCGCGGCGACCGGGCGCTGACCTATGCGGACACACCGCCGGAGGACGCCCGGATTACCGCGGGCAACTGGTGGCCGGCGGACTACGCCGGCCCGCCGCTGGTCTCGTTCGACGCCGGCCTCGCCCGCGGTTTCGGCGTCGGCGTCGGCGATACCCTGACGCTCAACGTGCTCGGCCGCGACCTCGTGGTGCGCATCGCCTCGCTGCGGCAGATCGAATGGCGGGCGGTGCCGTTCGACTTCGCCCTGATCCTGTCACCGGGGACGCTGGCCGGCGCCCCGCACACCCACATCGCCGCCGTTTATGCCGGTCCCGAGGCCGAGGACGCGCTGGAGCGGGCCGTCAGCCAGCGGTTCGCCAATGTTACCGCCATCCGCACCCGCGAGGCGCTGCGGTCGGTCGAGGCGCTGCTGGAGCGGGTGGCCTGGGGGGCGCGCGCCGCGGCGATGGTGACCCTCGCGGCGGGAGCGCTGGTGCTTGCCGGTGCCGTCGCCGCCGACCGCCGGCGCCGGCGCTACGAAACGGTGCTGTTCAAGGTGCTGGGCGCCAGCCGCGGCCGCATCGCCCGCATCTACGCACTGGAGTACGGACTGCTGGGGGCAGTCACCGCCGCGGTGGCGCTGGTGCTGGGAACGGGCGTCGCCTGGGCGGTTACCACCCGGCTGATGGACTTCGACTGGGTCGCCCGCCCGGGAACCGCGCTGGCGGTGGCCGGCGCCGCGGTGGCGCTGACCCTGGTGGTCGGCCTGGGCGGTACGGCACGGCTGCTCCAGCAGCCGGCAGCGCCCCTGCTGCGCAACGACTGAGGCATCGCCGGGTGACGAAATAGTTGCCGGCAGGCAGCGGGGGCTCACCGGGAGTCCGCCGCTTGCCGCCTTGTCGTCACGCCGCCGGAGCCACCCGCAGAATCTTGGCGAACGACGGCACCCCGCTGTCGTTGAAGACGAACAGCATGTAATAGCCGGGGACGGTGTAGTAGGGGTTCCCGGGTGCGGTGATGGTCAGGTTCTGCCCGGCCTGGGTAAAGGCGAGCCGCTGGAAGTTCTGGTCGGGATTGTTGGAGTGGGTAACCGAACCCGTGCGCAGCAGTGTAACCCGGCTGATCGTATCGTCGACGCCTACCGTCACGGCGAACGTGGTGGCGGGCTTGGGCGTCAGCAGCGTCGGGGCGGCAACCAGCGTCGGGCGGGGCGCAACTGTGCCGGCTGCCGTATAGAGATAAGGGGGATAATAGATCTCGACGTTCAGGTTCTTCACCGGACCGGGGGCGCCGCCGCCGCCGGTCAGGATCGTGCCATCCGGCAGCAGCAAGCCCATCGAATGATACAGCCGCGGTTTGGTGGCGTTGGCCCCGAGCGTCCACGTGCCGGTCGCGGGGTCCCACGTTTCCGCCGCGTAGGCAACGCCGGTCAGCTGATTGCCTACGGCCGATCCGCCGGTCACCAGCACCTTGCCGTCAGCCATGAGGGTCCCGTTCGCCCACTGCCGGACGGCGCTGATGCTGGCGGTGGGAGCGATTGCCGGGTTCGCCCCGTTCAGGCCGATGGTTACCACCTGGCGGTTTGCCCGGACCGACAGCAGCCGTCCGGGGGCGAACTGGACCGTCGGCAGCGTAAAGTTCGACAGCGACGTCTGCTGGGGCAGCTGGACGATCGATCCGGCACCGCCGGCAGCAGTGGTGCTCAGCGAGAACATCTTGCCCGTATTGCCCAGCACGAAGACGTTGCCGGGCGCGAGGGGGAGCTGATAGCCGCGCGGGTAGTACCAGTTGGCCCGCTCGACGCCGAATGCCGCGTCACTGGCCGCTCCCGTCAGCACCCGCCATACGCCGTTCTTGCTAAACAGCTCGGGCACGATGGCCGGGGTGGGGGCCTTGTCTTCCCGGCCGCCGAGGACGAGCTTGTCACCGGTGAAAAGGGTGATCACCGACGGATACCACCGCTTGTAGACCATGGTCTGCCCGGAGCGGATGGAATTGGTCTGCGGATTGAAGATGGTGGTGGCGTCGGTGGAGAAGTTCCGCTCGCCTGTCTGGGGAATGTGCGAGTCGCCGCCGGTCATCAGCACCTGGCCGTCGATGCTGGCGACGTTGCTGCTGATCACCGACTGCCCGCTGCAGAAGATGTCGGTTCCCGTGGTGTTGGGCAGCACGTTGTGGGCACTCGGATCGGCGCCGCCGCTTGGGGTCCAGACGTCATAGTTGAACTGGCCGGTCTGCGCGCCGTTCTGGTTGGTCCCGTAGCTCATCACCCGGCCGTCGGGCAGCAGCACGGCATGGATGGGGATGATCGGCCATGCGAACGCCGGGCCGAAGCTGCCATTTATATACGGATTGCCGTCAGCTCCATCCGCCGGCTGCGCATTTCCGGCCGCTTGTGTCGCCAAGGCGCTGGCTTTCGCCGCAACTCCCGGGCCTGCCCCGAAATCCACCGGCCTGGCACGGTCGGATTCATCAACGACAGGAACGACGGCGTCCTCCTCGGCCGCCCACCCGACACTCAGCGATAAGACTGTTACCCCCGCCGCGATAAGCGGCAGGCAACGATTCGGCATGTTCATCCCCTTGGCAGGCAGTATAGTGCGTTCAGCATACCGATGGCCGTTTCTATAGATAATGGCGAAATGACGGCGCTGTCAAAGTGCTGAACGGGGGACGCTTCGGCGCACCCAGCTTCAGCACGCTACGCGGCAAGCGGCATTGTCAAAACAATTTCTATTACCTTAGCGCACGACCGCCGGTGAATGTGATGTTCAGGCAGCCCCGAGTTGACGCCACTCGGCAAGAGCCGCCGCCCTGTTGGCCTTGAAATCGCGCCGGTTGTAGAGGTGGCGTTCGGGGTGGAATTGGGTGTGCAGGGTAGCGCACCGACTGATCTGCAGGGGATGTGTGACGAGGCAGAGGAGGCGGGCGTCCCCCCAAGATCCGAGAACGCTGCCCGGCGGGAAGCTCTTGTCCCAATCCGCACGACCGGCGAAAACTGGTTGGAGAATGTCACCCTCGGAATACCATGCGGGCAATAGGGCGACCGTGAGCCAGGATGGGAGACCACAATTTCGCCCGAGCCCATCGAGCCACCGGGTTGGTCGACGGGGGCGGAAGGACGGTCTGCCGCCCTAGGGCCTCCCCGTACATATCCGCGGGCTTTCGCCCGACGCCGAGCGGGTTAATCGGCGTCTGATGACATAACAGGAAGGGACACGGGAGGGCGATGGGCACGATCCGCTTCGTGGCACCGGGGTTCAGCAGGGCGGTTGCTTACGATCCGGCGTCCTCGCCACGCCGGACGCTGCTGGCCATCGCCCGTGACCACGGCATCCCCATCCTGTTCAACTGCGAGGCGGGCGGATGCGCCGCCTGCATCGTCCACGTCGAGCCGGCGCCGGATGCGCCGCCGCCGGTGCTGAGCTTCGAGGAGCATTTCCTGCTGGACGCCATGGGCAGGCTGCACGACCGGCCGGAGGGGGACGGAGCGGGCGCGCGGCCGGGTTTCCGGCTGGCCTGCCAGTATGTTGTCGGCGACGAGGACATTCGCGTCGATTTTGCCGAGGGGACGAGCGGTGCCTGAGGCCGCGGCAGGGGCCGGGCCGGACGGCCCGCCGCTGGCGGCAGCCCGCGCCGTCCTGCAGCGGGTGTTCGGCTTCGAGGACTTCCGCCCCGGCCAGGCCGAGGTGATCGGCGCGGTGCTCGCCGGCGCCGATGTGCTGGCGGTGATGCCGACCGGCAGCGGCAAGTCGCTGTGCTACCAGTTGCCGGCGCTGGTCGGCGGTGGCCTGACGATCGTCGTCTCGCCGCTGATCGCCCTGATGCGCGATCAGGTCGGCCAGCTTCGCGCCCTCGGCATCGCCGCCGCCAGCCTCAACTCATCCAACGACGCGCAGGAGAACGCGCAGGTCCGCCGCAGCCTGCGCGACGGCGGCCTGCGGCTGCTCTACGTCGCTCCCGAGCGGCTGCTGCGCGACGAGATGCTGGCGCTGCTGCGCGGCGCCGGCACCCGGCTGCTAGCGATCGACGAGGCGCACTGCGTCTCGCAGTGGGGGCACGACTTCCGGCCGGAATACCTGGCGCTGGGCGAGGCGCGCGACCGGCTCGGCGGCGTGCAGACGCTGGCGCTGACGGCGACCGCCGATGCCCCGACCCGCGCCGACATCGAGGGCAAGCTGTTCCCGGCACCGCCGCGCCGCTTCGTCCGCTCCTTCGATCGCCCCAACCTGCGGCTGGCGATGCAGCCGAAGGCGACGGCCCGCCGGCAGGTGCTGGACTTCGTCGCCAGCCACGCCGGGCAGAGCGGCATCGTCTACTGCGCCTCGCGCCGGCGCACCGAGCAGCTTGCGGCAGCGCTGGCCGGCGACGGCTGTCGGGCGCTGCCGTACCACGCCGGCATGGAGCACCGCGACCGCGAGACGGCGCAGGACGTCTTCCTGCAGGAGGACGGCGCCGTCATCGTCGCCACCGTCGCCTTCGGCATGGGCATCGACAAGCCCGACGTCCGCTTCGTCTGCCACGCCGACCTGCCGCAGAGCATCGAGGCCTACTACCAGGAAATCGGCCGCGCCGGCCGCGATGGACTGCCGGCCAACACGCTGACCCTCTATGGCCTCGACGACATGCGGCTGCGGCGGCGGCAGATCGAGGAGAGCGATGCCGGCGACGAGCGCAAGCGCATCGAGCGCAGCCGGCTGAACGCGCTGGTGGCGCTGTGCGAGGCGCCGCGCTGCCGCCGGCAGACGCTGCTCGCCTACTTCGGCGAGCCGTCTGCGCCGTGCGGCCGCTGCGATCTGTGCGAGATCGGCATCGAGGCCTTCGACGGGACGATCGAGGCGCAGAAGGCGATGTCGGCGATCCTGCGTACCGGCGAGCGCTTCGGCACCGAGCACCTGGTGCGGCTGCTGACCGGCGCCGATGATGAAGCGCTGCGGCGCTGGCGCCACGACATGCTGCCGACCTTCGGCGTCGGGCGCGACCGCAGCGTCGACGACTGGCGCTCGATCTTTCGCCAGATCTACGCGGCGGGGCTGATCTCCCTGGAGATCGCCGATCACGGCTGCTGGCGGGTTACCGACGCCGGCCGCCGGGTGCTGCGCGGCGCCGAGAGCATCGCCCTGCGCAAGGATGTGCTGGGCAAGCCGGCCAGGGCGGCGGGACGCCGGGAGGGCGCGCCGGCACCGCTGGCGCCCGCCGACGAGCCGCTGCTGGCGGCGCTGAAAGCGCTGCGGCTGGAGATCGCGCGCAGCAACGGACAGCCTGCCTACGTCGTCTTCGCCGATCGCTCGCTGCTGGAAATGGCGGCGCGCCGGCCGGCGAGTGCGGGCGAACTGCGGGCGATCCACGGCGTCGGCGAGGCCAAGCTGGAGCGTTACGGCACCGCCTTCCTCGCCGTCATCCGCCGCCACGCCGGCGACGGCGCGACCGCCCCAGACGAAGGCGTGGTGGATTTTGGGTGATAGCAGCAGCCGTTCGAAGAGGTGGCGGATTTCCGGCGTGGTGAGCAGTCGGACGGGCGGAACGCATGCCGCCGCGCCGGCCGGACTCGTTTTGTCCCGTTTGCCGAAGGCGATGCGGCGCTGGTCGGCCGACAATTTGGCGAGGAAGGCGGCGGCAGCCATGACGAGGCTGATGTGGCGATGCCACCCGTGCCAGGAGCGCGCCTCGCAGTAGTCGAGGCCGAGGTCGTCCTTCGCCCGCAGGATGGCTATGCTCGGGACCGCGGCGCCAGCCTGCTCGACACCGTGGAGTAAGGCGCACCGGGGTATTGCGGAGCGCGGCTGCGAGACTCGTCCGGGCCGTGCGTCGGTTATCGGCGGTGTCCGCAAGGGATTTTGTTGGGTGACGATGGCGGACGCTGGTGGACGGGGGTTTTCCGGACACCTTGCGGACATGAGCGCGCCGGGTTGGCGGCGGTGCTGGTGTGTCCTGGTATATGATTGTTTTTATGAGGTGATTTGGTTGCGGGGGCAGGATTTGAACCTGCGACCTTCAGGTTATGAGTTA
>JBDHSN010000049.1:0-18202 GCA_039808105.1 Rhodospirillales bacterium | reverse complement strand
CCGCCGAAGCCGGCGCCGGCGCCCGCTCCGGTCGCTGCGCCGCCGCCGCCACCGCCACCGCCGCCGCTGAAGTGGTCGGCCAGTTGGGGCCCATGGGTCGGCTGGAACCTGCGGGAAAAGGATCCCGGCAATCCTGACCTGAAGAGCACGCTGGTCGGCCCGGAACTGCGGCTCGACTATGCCATTACCCCCAATTGGGTGGTCTTCGCCGACGGTGTGTTGTTCAACACGGTCGGCACCAGTGCCAAAGACGGCTGGGGTTACCGCGGCATTGGCGGCATCAGCCACGTGTGGAACATCGGCGACTGGCATCCCTTCATCGGACCGCACGGCGGCTATGTCGGCGGCCGGGGTGTCCAGGATGGCTTCCTGATCGGGCCGGAAGTCGGCCTGAACTACGATGTCAGCCGCACCGTCTATCTCTACGCGCGGGCTGGGTACGACAACAACTTCCGCAACGACTTCGGTCAGGGCATCGTCAACGGCGGCCTGGGCATGGGTATGCGCTGGTAGCTGACGCGCTTACGGCCTCCCGGAGGATGGCGGGTCGGGCCGTGCTTGCGGTGGCGCTTCGGCGCTGCCGCCAAGCCGGTCCACCAGCCCCTGAACCGCACAGTAGAATACCGGCACCAACAGCGTGCCGACGATCGTCGCCGCCAGCATGCCGGCAAAGACGGTGGTGCCGAGCGACTGACGGCTGGCCGCGCCGGCGCCGCTCGCCAGCAGCAGCGGCACGACGCCGAGGATGAAGGCGAACGCCGTCATCATGATCGCGCGGAAGCGCAAGGTGGCGGCGCCGGTCGCCGCTTCGGCGATGGCCATCCCCTGTTGGTGGCGGATCCGGGCAAACTCGACGATCAGGATGGCATTCTTGGCGGCGAGGCCGATCAGCAGCACCATGCCAATCTGCGCGTAGATGTCGTTGGCAAGGCCGGCGACGGCAAGGCCGACGACAGCCCCCAGCGCCGCCAGCGGCACGGACAGCATCACCGACAGCGGGATCGACCAGCTCTCGTACTGCGCGACGAGAAACAGGTAGGCGAACAGCAGGGCGAGGGCAAACAGCAGCGGCGCCTTCTGCCCCGCCTGCAGTTCTTGCAGGGTGATGCCCGACCATTCGTAGACCATGCCTTCCGGCAGCACCGTTGCCGCCAGCCGCTGCATGGCGCCGATCGCATCGCCCGAGCTGAAGTCCGGCGCCGCTTCGCCGTTGACCTGCGCCGCACGATAGAGGTTGTAGCGGCGGATGCTTTCCGGCCCCAGCGTCGACGACAGGCTGGCGAGCGTGCGCAGCGGCACCATCTCGCCGCGCTCGTTGCGCACATAGAGGCGCAGGATGTCGTCGGGCTCGCGCCGGTATTCCTTGTCGGCCTCCAGGATGACCCGGTAGACCCGGCCGAACTTGTTGAAGTCATTGACGTAGAATGAGCCGAGCTGGGTCTGCAGGGTGGCGAACAGGCTGTCCAGCGGCACTCCCTGCTTCTTCGCCTTGTCGCGGTCGATATCGACCCAGACCTGCGGCACGTCCGCCTGGAACGTGGAGAAGACGTTGCGCAGTTCCGGCTGCTGGTTGGCGGCAATGACCAGCGCCCCCAGCACCGCCGCCAGGTCCTGCGGATCGCCGCCGCGCGGATCCTGCAGCTGGAAGTCGAAGCCGCCGGTCTCGCCCAGCCCCTGGATGGCTGGCGCGTTGAAGGCGACGACGCTCGCCTCGGGGATCGCCGCCAGCCGGCCGCGCAGGCCGGCGAGGATGCTGTGGATCTGCAGGTCCGCCGAAGTGCGATTGAACCACGGTTCCAGCACCGCGAACAGCGCCCCGGCATTGGACGAGGTGGTGCCGGTGAGCAGGCTGAAGCCGCCGATGGCGACGACGTTGCGCACGCCCGGCGTCTCCTTGAGGATGGTGCCGACGATGGTCATCACCTCGGTGGTCCGCGTCAGCGCCGCTGCCGGCGGCAACTGCACATTGACGAAGAAATAGCCCTGGTCTTCGTCGGGCAGGAAGGCGCTGGGCAGCCGCAGGAAGCCCCAGATGGTGCCGCCGACCAGCACGGCGAAAATGACCAGGACGAGGGCGATGCGGCGTACCAGCACCCGGACGGTGCTGGTGTAGCGGGTCAGCACCACCTCGAAGCCGCGGTTGAAGGCGCGGAACAGCAGGCCGTGGCGGCTGGCATGCGGCCGCAGAACGGTGGCGCAGAGCGCCGGGCTGAGCGTCAGCGCGTTGATCGTCGAGATCACCACGCAGACGGCGATGGTCAGCGCGAAGTTCTGGTAGAGCTTGCCGGTAATGCCGGGAATGAAGCCGACCGGCACGAACACCGCCAGCAGCACCAGCGAGGTGGCAATGATGGGGCCGGTGACCTCGCCCATCGCCTTGACCGCGGCATCGCGGGGCGGAAGTCCCTGCGCCAGCTTGCGCTGGACGTTCTCGACGACGATGATCGCATCATCGACGACGATGCCGATCGACAGCACCAGGCCGAACAGGGTGATGGTGTTGATGCTGAAGCCGAGCGCGTTCAGCGCCGCGAAGGTGCCGATCAGCGAGACCGGGATGGCGATCGTCGGGATGACCGTCATCCGCCAGTTCTGCAGAAAGACGTAGACGACAAGGACGACGAGGACGAGCGCCTCCACCAGCGTCGTCGCCACTTGGCGGATCGATTCGTCGACGAAGCGGGTGGTGTCGTAAAGGATGCTGGCGTCGAGATCGGCAGGAAAGCGCTGCGAGAGGCGGTCGATCTCGGCCTGCACCCGCTGCGCCACCGCCAGCGCGTTGGCGCCCGGAAGCTGGTAGATGCCGATGTTGGCGGCAGGCCGGCCGTCGATCAGGCCGAAGGACCCGTACTCGCGGGCGCCCAGCTCGACGCGGGCGATATCGCGGATGCGCACCATCGATCCGTCCGGGCGGGCGCGGACGATGATGTTCTCGAAGGCGGCCACGTCGCTGAGCCGGCCCTGGGTGCGGATGGTGTACTGGAACTGCTGCTCGGCGGCGCTCGGGGCAGCGCCGATATGTCCGGCGGCGACCTGGACGTTCTGCTCGCGCACCGCCTGCACCACATCGGCGGCATCGAGGCCGAGCGCGGCCATGCGGCCGGCGTCGAGCCACATCCGCATGCTGTAGTCGCGGGCACCGAAAATCGTCGCCTCGCCGACGCCGGGAATGCGGGAGAGCACGTCGATAAGGTTGATGGTGGCGTAGTTGCTCAGATAGATGTCGTCGTGGCTGCCGGCGGGCGAGGTCAGGCTGATCACCAGCAGCAGGCTGGTTGACTGCTTGCGCACCGAGATGCCCTGGCGCACCACCTCCTCCGGCAGCCGCGGCTGGGCCAGCGCCACCCGGTTCTGCACGTTGACCTGGGCGATGTCGGGGTTGGTGCCGACCTCGAAGGTCACCTGCATGTTGAGGCTGCCGTCGTTGCCGCTGGTCGACGCCAGGTAGATCATGTTCTCGACGCCGTTGACCTGTTCCTCCAGCGGCTGGGCCACCGTCGATTCGACCACCTCGGCGTTGGCCCCGGGGTACGCTGCCGTAACCTGGACCACCGGCGGGGTGATGTCGGGAAACTGGGCAACCGGCAGGGTCGTCAGCGAGATCAGCCCGGCGAGGGTAATCAGGATCGAGAGCACGAAGGCGAACTTCGGCCGGTCGACGAAGAAGGTGCTCAGCATCGGCTCATCCGCCGGGATCGCTCGGCGCCCGGACGACGGGGGCCACCGCCGATCCCGGCCGGACCTTCTGGATGCCCTCCCAGACGACGCGCTCGCCCTCGGCAAGGCCGGCGGTAACCTCCCAGCGGACGCCGATGCGGGCGCCGGTCTCGACGCGCCGCACCGCCACGACGTCGCCGTCGCCGACCACCAGCACGAACCGCCCGGCCTGATCCTCCTGAACTGCCGCTTGCGGGACCATCAGCGCCGGCTGCGGCTGGTTCTGCTCGAGGGTCAGGGTTGCGAACAGCCCCGGCACCAGGATGCCGTCGGGATTGGGAAACTCGGCGCGTACGGCAATCGTCCCGGTGCCGGGATCGACAGCGTTGTCGACAAACGTCAGCCGTCCGGGATGCGGATAGTCGGCGCCGTTGGCGAGGCGCAGCCGGGGAACATAGGGTGGCGTCCGCCCGGCGCCTCCGGCATCGACGTTGCCGAGGCGGTAATCCAGATAGCGCCGTTCGCTGAGATTGAAGACAACATAGATCGGATCGAGCCTGACCAGCCGCGCCAGAACGCCGCTGGCGGGTCCGACCCACTGGCCGACGCTGTAGGCCGAACGCCCGATGCGGCCTTTGAACGGTGCGGTAATGGTGGTGTAGCCGAGATTGATCCGCGCCTGGCGCAGGGTGGCTTCGCTGCGGTCGACCAGCGCCTCCGCCTGGAGATGGTCGGCGGTCGCCCGGTCGAGGGACTGCTGGCTGAGGTTGCCCTGGCCCTGCAGCGTCCGGGCCCGCTCCAGATCGCGGCGGGTGCGGACGACGGCCGCCCGCGCCTCGGCAACCTCCGCCGCCGCCGCTTCGACGGCGGCTTCGAACGGTTCGTGCTCCAGTTCGAACAGCAGCGCGCCGGCGGCAACGTCCTCGCCCTCGACGAAGGCCCGCCGCACCAGGAAGGCTTCCACCCGGGCGCGGAGGTCCACGGCATCGACCGCGACGGTCTCGGCCACGTACTCGGTCCCGGGATTGATGTCGATGCGCTCGACCGGCGCAACCACCACGGACGGCGGCGCAGCCGGCGGCTGGTCCCCCGGCGATGGCTCCCGGCAAGCGGCAAGAACCACCATCAAGACGAGGCAGAGCAGCCGGAACGCGGCGGCTTTGGTCATGTGGAGGGTCTTGTGGGCAAGAGAAATCGAAACGGCTGGTTAGAGAAGCGGATGAGGCCGCCGACGGTAGCGCAGCCGGAGGCCCGGTACCAGCCGTAAGCGCGCTCCGGGGTCGCCTACAGCCAGCCGATGCGGCGCAGGATCAGCCACTGGCCGAGCATCAGCGCCAGCATGACGAGGCTCATCTCCCAGAAGGCGAACGGGCTCGTCTGGCCGGGAATGCCGCCGACGTTGGCGCCCAGCATGCCGGCGACCAGGCTCGGCGGCAGCAGCAGCGCCGCGACCGCGGTGAGCCGGTTGGAGGTGACGGCGATCTTCTCGGAGAGCTGCGCCGCCAGATCCTCGTGCAGGATCGTCGTCCGGTCGCGCAGCGCGTCCATGTCCTCCAGGTAGCGGATGACACTGTCGATGGTGCACCGCAGTCGCATGCGGTCACTCTTGTCGAGCAGCTTGGTGTCCTCCGTCTGCAACCGGATCAGCGCTTCACGCTGCGGGCCGAGGTAGCGGCGCAGGTGGACGGCGCGGCGGCGCAGCTCCGCCAGCGAGCGGCGCAGCTCCTTCGACGCGCTGTGGACCATCTCGTCCTCCAGTCGCTCGACCTCCTCGTCCATGTCTTCGATGCCGGGCGCGGTATCGCGGACGATTTTCTCGCAGATCTGCACCAGCAGACCTCCCGCCTTGCGCGCGCCGCGGTTGCCCTGCAGGGCGATGCGGATGTCGCGCAGCGCGCTCAAGGCATGCTGCTGATCGCGCAGGGTGACTGCCCGCTTCTCGTCGATCCAGAGGTGGATCGGCACGAGCTCGATGTGATCCTTCTCCAGCAGGTTGACGCCGCGCAGCACCAGCAGCAGGGCACCATCGAAGGACTCGACGGTGGGACGGGACTCGTCGTCGAGCAGGGCGGTGGCCACCAGCGGATCGAGGCCGGCCGACTCATTGATCCAGCGAACGGCTTCCGGCGCGTCGCGCTCCAGATGGATCCACAGGAACCCTTGCTCCGGTCGCCAGGTGCGGACACCCTGCCAGTCCAGCTCACTGCAGCCGCCGCGTCCATCGAGCAGGCAGGCAAAGCGCAAGCCGGGTTCGATGCCCGCCTGCATCGTTTCGTTGCGGATCATGGTTTTACCGGCGGCTACTTTTACACTAAAAGGTCGAAGATGACTGTGGCATGTTCCTTCCGGGAACGAAAGGCCGCATTGCCTCGTTGCTCTGCCGCACCAGCGGACAAAAGGCTGTGAACGCGGGGTAAAAGCCGGAATGCTCAATCGTGGTGCAAGCATTGCCGGCGGCTGCAAGTTCGGTATACCTGACGGTCGGGAGCCAGCGCTGGAGCGCGCCGATAACGGCTTCACAGTGGAGCGCAACGGGGGGAACACCTCTCTTGACGGCTGATAGCATCGTTCGCGTTTCTCCGGCGACCATCGCTGACAGGCCCCGGCAGTCGGTCGGGCCGGGCGACACCCCGACCGCCGAAGAGCTGCGGCAGGTCGCCGAGGAGGTTCGTCTGGCGTTCCCCCGGCCGTTGCGGGCGCCGCAGCTCGTGCTCATCGACATCGATCCACACCATCTGCATGCCTTCTGGACGTTGGAGCCGGCTGCCGTCGACGCCGCCCGCCGAGCGCCCGGCGGCGACGGCGAGATGGTGCTGCGCATCGCCGAGTCGGGGGAGGGGCGCGAGGCAGTGGCGTTCGACGTTGAGGTCATCGGCCTGCGGGGGCAGTGCTACGTCGATGTCTGGGGGGAACAGCGTTGCTATCGCGCCGAGATCGGTTTGCGCAGCCTCGATGGCCGGCTGACGCCACTGGCCCCGGCGGCCGCCGTGCAGCTGCCGCGTACCGCTTCCGGAACACGGGCACCGGCGCCGCCACCGGCTCCGCCTGCGGATCAAGCGGCAGAAACGCCCGAAGCCGACGTCGTCGCACCGGCCGAGCCGGTGCCGGCCGCGCTCGAATTGCCCGAGCCGGCGCGCCATCCGTTTCCGCTGCCGCCAACCGAGGCCGGCGTCTACGATCCGGAGCCGGGTGCACCCGTGCTGGTGATACCCCCCGCCGAACCGGCGGCGGCGCCGGCGGCGGCCGCCCGGCCGATGCCGGCAGCACACGAATTGCCCGAGCCGGTGCGCCACCCGTTTCCGCTGCCGCCGACCGAGGCCGGCACCTACGATCCGGAGCCGCGCGCACCCGCTCTGGCGATGTCCCCCGCCGAACCGGCGCCGCCGCCGCCCGCCGTCCGGCCGGTGCCGGCAGCACACGAATTGCCCGAGCCGGTGCGCCATCCGTTCCCGCTGCCGCCGACCGAGGCCAGCGAGTATATACCGGAGGGGCTCCTCGGTGGCTTCGCCCCCGCCGATACGCCCCTGTCGGCCGAACCCGCAACTGCGGAGACGCCGCCTGATTTTTCTGCCGAGGCCGCATCGACCGCCGATGCGCCGCCGCCGGCCGGTCAGACGCCGGCGTCCGGACAGGCTGGGGCAGTGCCTGCGCCGGAGGCGGCCGATCCGGCTGATCTGCTGCCGCTGGAGAATGTGCTGACTCTCTCCAGCTTCGCGCTGGGGCGCGAGAGCGTCGAGTTCGAGATCAACGCCGAGCTGCACATCTCCGGGCGGGTGCGGCCGGGCATGCGGCTGCAGCTGTTCGGCCGCCCGGTGGCGTTGCGTCCGGACGGCAGCTTCTCGATCACCCGGCCGCTGCCCGCCGGCGCCCTGCTGTTCTCGTCACTGCTCATCAGCGACGATTCCACACCATAATCACAACATAATAAGGGAGCGATCAGGGGTGGCACGCGGTTATCTGGCGCTGGTCCTGCACGCGCATCTGCCGTTCGTCCGGCACCCCGAGTACGAGAGCTTCCTCGAAGAGACGTGGCTGTTTGAGGCGATCACCGACACCTACGTCCCGCTGCTGCGGGTATTCGACAAGCTGGTCGCCGACGGCATTGCCTTCCGGCTGACGCTGTCTTTGTCGCCGCCGCTGATCGCCATGCTGCGCGATCCGTTCCTGCAGCAGCGCTACCTCGCCCACCTCGGCAAGATGGAGGCGCTGGCCGACAAGGAGATCCTGCGCACCCAGGGCAAGATGCTGGACGTCGCCCGCATGTACCGGCGGCTGCTCTACGAGACGCGGGAGACGTATGAGGCCTGCGGCTACGACCTCGTCGGGGCGTTCCGCAAGCTGCAGGATCGCGGCGTCCTGGAGATTGCCACCGCCAGTGCGACGCATGGCTTTCTGCCGATTCTGAAAACCCAGCCGTCGGCGGTCCGGGCGCAGCTCGAAGTCGCGGGCGATGTCTACCGCAAGACCTTCGGCCGCCAGGTGCCCGGCTTCTGGCTGCCGGAGTGCGGCTATTACCCCGGCCTTGAGGAGGTCGTCGCCACCGCCGGCGGCCGCTATTTCTTCGTCGATACCCACGGGGTGATGAACGCCGAAGCGAAGCCGCGCTATGGCTACCTCGCGCCGCTGGGCTGCGGCAACGGCACCGCCGCCTTCGGCCGCGATCCGGCAACCTCGCGGCTGGTGTGGAGCGCCGACGAGGGCTACCCCGGCGATCCGTGGTATCGCGACTTCTATCGCGACATCGGCTTCGACCTCGACTTCGAGTACATCCGCCCGTTCATCCTCGACGGCCATACCCGGGTGTTCACCGGCTTCAAGTACCATCGCATTACCGGGCGCACCGACGAGAAGGCGCTCTACGAACCGGAGAAGGCGCGCCAGCGGGCGGACGAGCACGCCGCCGATTTCCTGCGCCGGCAGGTTGACATGGTCAGCCGTTGTGCCCCGCTGATGGACCGGCCGCCGGTGATCACCGCGCTCTACGACGCGGAGCTTTTCGGGCACTGGTGGTTCGAGGGCCCGCAGTGGCTGGACTACCTGATCCGCAAGCTGGTCTGTGACCAGCAGACGGTGGGGCTGATTACGCCCGGGGAATACCTGGCGCGCTACGGCACGCCACAGCAGACCCGGCCGTCGGCCTCGAGCTGGGGCGAGAAGGGCTACAGCTCGTTCTGGCTCAATCCCGGCAACGACTGGATCTACCGGCACCTGCACGACGCTGCCGGGCGAATGCACGCACTGGCCCTGAAATATGACGCCGTCCCGCGACATTCCCGCGCCGAGCGCGCGCTGGCGCAGGCGGGACGCTCGCTGCTGCTGGCGCAGGCGTCGGATTGGGCGTTCATCATAAAGACCGGCACCAATGTCGAGTACGCCCAGGGCCGCGTCCGCGATCACCTCGCCCGTTTCCACGCCCTCGCCGACGACGTCGAGAGGAATGCGGTCGACGAGCGCCGACTGCAGGCGCTGGAGATGATGGACAGTATCTTCCCCGACCTCGACTTCCGCGCTTGGGTATAACCATATAATACGTGCGGAAATAGCGGCTTATTGCCCTGCGTCCAGGTCGGACATCGAGCGGGGCGGCCCCGGATAACGATGATCCGCGCACCGCGCCTGCGCTTGCTGTCGCTTCGTTCCTCGGCGATACTTGACGCTGTCCGCGGCCACCGCCGTCGCCACAGCAACGTCTGATACGAGCCGCGGCTGTCCAACGAAGACAACACAAGAGGTCAAGATGGGAAAGCCCCTGGCTGCCGCGTTCGCTGCGGCACTCTTGCTGAGCGGCGGATCCGGCGCCGCTCTCGCGGCCGATGTCGCTGCAGGTGAGGCCGTGTTCAAGAAGGTGTGCACCACCTGCCACAGCAATGAGCCCGGCGTCAACAAGACCGGCCCGTCACTCTTCGGCGTCTATGGCCGCAAGGCGGGCTCGTCGAACTTCCCCCGCTACAAGGGACTGGTGGGGGCCGACTTCACCTGGGACGCAGCGAAGCTCGATGCTTACCTGCAGGACCCCAAGGCCTTTGTTCTCGCCAATACCCAGAACAAGACGACGGCCATGACCTACGCGCTGAAGGATGCGCAGCAGCGGGCCGACGTCATCGCTTACCTTGAAACGCTGAAGTAGCACCGCTGCCAGCCGCGCCGCGACGGTGGGGGAGTGCGCTGAGCAGCGTCCCCCGTCGCGGCGCCCCCTTGAATTCCGTGCATTCCCCGTTGCTGCGCGGCGCCGCCTCCTTGATCCGCCGGGTGGCGCCCGAATCCCTCCATTCTTGCAACAGCCATCCCCGGCGCTTTGAGCAGGCGTCTGGTACGGGAAAAGCCGCGTGCCAATCTTGATGCCGGACAGCAGGCAGCAGGGCTGGGGAGGCAGTGCACGTGCCGGACGGAGCGGGTGGTCTGACGGTGGAAGTGGCGAGCGGGATCGGCAATATCCCGCCGGCCGACTGGGACGCCTGTGCCGGCTCGTCCGATCCGTTCGTCAGCCACGCCTTCCTCAGTGCCCTTGAGTGCTCGGGATCGGTGACAGCGGAGCGGGGCTGGCGCCCGGTGCATCTCGTCGCCCGCGCGACCGGCGGGCGGCGCATCGAAGGGTGCCTGCCGCTCTACCTGAAGAGCCACTCCTACGGCGAATACGTCTTCGACTGGGCGTGGGCGGACGCCTTCGAGCGCGCCGGCGGCCGCTATTACCCCAAGCTGCAGGCGGCGGTGCCGTTTACGCCGGTCACCGGGCATCGCCTGCTGCTGCGCGACGGTGCGCCGGCCGGCACCTTTGGCGCGCTCGCCGATGCTGCGCTCCATCTCGCCGACGAAAGCCGGGTCTCCTCGCTGCACATCACCTTTTCGACCGCGGCGGAGGCGGCGGCACTCGGCGAGCGTGGCCTGATGATCCGTCTCGGCTACCAGTTTCACTGGCACAATCGCGGCTACGGCAGCTTCGATGATTTTCTCGCTGATCTGGCCGCGCGCAAGCGCAAGGCGATCCGCAAGGAGCGGGAAAAAGTGGCTGAGGCCGGCCTGATCCTGCGGACCGTGACCGGCGGCGACCTCCGCGAACGGCACTGGGACGCCTTCTGGCGCTTCTACGTCGATACCACCCAGCGCAAGTGGGGGCAGGCCTACCTGACGCGGGACTTCTTCAGCCGGCTGGGCGAGACGATGGCCGGGCGCATCGTGCTGGTGATGGCCGAGGACGGCAGTGGCCGGGCCATCGGCGGTGCTCTCAACCTGCTCGGCGGCGACTCGCTCTACGGCCGTTACTGGGGCGCGGTCGAGGACTGGCCGTTTCTGCACTTCGAGGCCTGCTACTACCGCGCCATCGACTTTGCCATCGAACGCGGCCTCGCGCGGGTCGAGGCCGGAGCGCAAGGAGAACACAAGGTGCGGCGCGGCTATCTGCCGCAGCCGACGTGGAGCGCCCACTGGATCGCGCACCCCGGACTGCGCAGCGCCGTCGCCCGCTTCCTTGCCGCCGAGCGCCCGGCCGTCGAGGCCGAGATGGCGGCCCTCGCCGTCGAATCCCCCTATCGTGAAACGACCTGACGCCGCGACGCTAAACCGGCCTTAACCGCCGCCTGTCACCATCGCCGGCATGATGATCCGCCGCCCCCTTCCTTGCTTTGCCCTCGCCGCGTGCCTCGCCCTGGCCGCGCCCGTCGCGTCTTCTGCCGCCACCGGCTCAGCATCCGGCAACCCCGCCGATCCCTCCTGCGTCTTCCTGCTGCCCGAGGGCGGCGGAACCGTGCTCAACCGCTGCGATGGCTGTCGCGAGGTAACGCTGGAGCGCGTGCATGCCAGCGACAGTGCGCCGCTTGTCCGCGCGCTGCTGGTGCCGGGGCAGTCGCTGGCGCCGCTGCCGTTTCGCGCGGCGGGTCGAATCCGCATCATTGGTGAGCGCGCCTGCCCGCCACCGCCCGGACGCGGCCCGCGCCAGACAGCCTTTGGCCAGTAGGCGTTCGGCCGACAGGAGCGCCTGCTCCGGTCTGCGCTGACCGTCGAACCGCCGCCGGATCCGCTCGCAGGTCCGGCTCGGGGTGGACAGCGGCGGTCCCCCGGCCATATCAATGCCGGCATGGGCGCACTTTCCTTCGTCAAGATGCATGGCCTCGGCAACGACTTCGTCGTTGTCGATGCGCGTGCGGCGGCATTCTCGCCGGAACCGGCGCAAGTGCGGGCGCTGGCCGACCGGCGAACCGGCGTCGGCTGCGACCAGCTCATCGTCGTCGAGCCGGCGCGCAACCCGCTGGCCGACGCCTTCATGCGCATCCGCAATGCCGATGGCGGCGAGGTTGCCGCCTGCGGCAACGCCACCCGCTGCGTCGCCGCGCTGCTGATGCGCGAGAAGGGCGGTACCCATGCCATCGTCGAGACCGCCGCCGGACTGCTCGATGCCGAGGACACCGGCGACGGACTGATCGGCGTCGATATGGGCCGGATCTCGTTCGACTGGCGGGACATTCCGCTCGCCGAGGCGGCGGATACCCTGCACCTGCCGGTGCAGGCAGGGCCACTGCGCGATGGGGTCGCGGTCAGCGTCGGCAACCCCCATGCCGTCTTCTTCGTCGATGATGCCGAAGGCATCGCCATCGACGTCTTCGGGCCGCTGATCGAGCATCACCCGCTGTTTCCTGCGCGCACCAACGTCGAGGCCGTGCAGATCGTGGACCCGGCGCATCTGCGGCTGCGCGTCTGGGAGCGCGGTGCCGGGCTGACCCGGGCGTGTGGTACCGGTGCCTGCGCCGCTGCCGTCGCGGCCGCCCGGCGCGGCCTCGCCGGGCGCAAGGTGGCGGTCGATCTCGACGGCGGACGCCTCGTCATCGAGTGGCTGCGCGACGACCACGTGCTGATGACTGGGCCGGTGGCGACCGCCTTCACCGGCGTTCTCGACCCCTCGCTGGCCGGCTGAGCGGACGCGATGCGCGAGCCCGTCGTCGTCACCCTCGGCTGCCGGCTCAATGCCTTCGAGTCGGAGGTGATGCGGCGCGAGGCCGATGCCGCCGGCGTCGATGCGGTGATCGTCAACACCTGCGCGGTAACCGGCGAGGCCGTCCGCCAGGCGCGACAGACGATCCGCAAGCTGCGGCGCAGCCACCCCGACCGCCGCATCATCGTCACCGGCTGTGCGGCGCAGCTTTCGCCGCAGAGCTTCGCGGCGATGCCGGAGGTCGACCGCGTCCTCGGCAACATCGAGAAGCTCGACCGGTCGGTTCTGGCCGACGACAGCGCCGGCATCGCCGTCGCCGACATCATGGCGGTGCGCGATACCGCCGCCCACCTGATCGACGGCTTCGAGGGGCGGGCGCGCGCCTTCGTCGAGATCCAGCAGGGTTGCGACCACCGCTGCACCTTCTGCATCATCCCGTTCGCGCGCGGGCCGTCGCGGAGCATCCCTGAGCCGCTGGTGCTCGAGCGGGTACGCCGGCTCGTCGCTGCAGGCTTTCGCGAGATCGTGCTCACCGGCGTCGACATCTGCTCGTGGGGACGCGATCTCGACGGCGCGCCCGGTCTTGGCCGCCTCGCGGCGGCGGTCCTGCGCGAGGTTCCCGAACTCCCGCGGCTGCGCCTCTCCACCCTCGACCCGGCGGCCATCGACGCAGGGCTGGTGGACCTGCTGGCGCAGGAGCCGCGGCTGATGCC
Organism: Rhodospirillales bacterium; assembly: GCA_039808105.1. GTDB lineage: Bacteria > Pseudomonadota > Alphaproteobacteria > Rhodospirillales > Defluviicoccaceae > Defluviicoccus. Next base: position 4,909 of record JBDHSN010000049.1, on the reverse strand, counting down.
GCATCTGCACCTCAGCCTGCAGGCGATGGACGACATGGTGCTGAAGCGGATGAAGCGCCGGCATGACCGGGCGCAGGTGTTCGACCTTGTCGCCAGGGCCCGGGCGGCCCGGCCCGACGTGGTATTCGGCGCCGATCTCATCGCCGGCTTTCCCACCGAGAGCGAGGCGATGGCCGAGACAACGTACGCAGCCGTCGCCGATCTCGGGCTGACCTGGCTGCATGTCTTTCCGTTTTCGCCGCGGCAGGGAACCCCGGCTGCGCGCATGCCGCAGGTGGCGATGCCGGTGCGGCGGGAGCGGGCGGCCCGGCTGCGCGCGGCGGGCGATGCCGCCCGCGGCCAATTCCTCGCCAGCCGGGTGGGGCTGCGCGTCGAGGTTCTGGTCGAGGCGCCGGGCGTCGGACGGTGCCCGTGGTACGCGCCGGTGGCGGTGGCTGCCGGCGCGGAACCCGGCTCGCTGCTGCCGGTTCAGATCCGTGCCGCCGATACCGAGCGGCTCTACGCGGAGATCACGACGTGAACGACGATACCATCGCGCAGCCCGAGAAGCGCGGCTGGGTCCGCCGCCTCTTCGGCCGCAAAGACAAGGCAGAGGGCGAGGTTGCGCCGGCGCCCCCGGAGAAGATGCCGGCGGAGGCCTACGACTGGGCCGAGCCGGCGCTGCAGGAACCGCCAGCGCCGGTTCCGGAGCAGATTCCCGAGCCGGGTCCCGACCTGACGCCGCCACCGCCACCGGATCTGCCGGAGCCGTCACCGGAGCCGCCGATCCCGGCGCCGGGGCCCGATCTGATCCCGCCGCCGGACGCTCCTGGTCCGGAGATGCCTGCGCCGGCGGCGCCGGAACCGGAACTGCCGGTACCGGGGCCGTCGGAGCCGGAGATGCCGGGTGCCCCGCCGCCCGACGTCATCCCGCCGCCGCCCACCCCCGGCCCGGAGATGCCGCCGCCACCGCCCTACACGCCGGAGATTCCCCGGCCGACCGGCCCGGACGTGGTCCCTCCGGTGGTACCGCCGCTCGTGCCGGATCCCGACGGCATGCCGGCGCCGGTGATGAGCCGCGCCGAGGTCCAGGCGGAGTGGATCGAGCGCCGCGCACGCGAAGTGCGCGGCCGGCTGGAGGTGGAAGAGGCAGAGCGGCGGGTCGGCTGGCTGGGACGCCTCCGCCGCGGCCTCAGCCGCTCCTCAACCAAGCTGGCGGGCGGCATCGGCGACATCTTCAACAAGCGCAAGCTCGATGACGAGGCGCTGGAGGAACTGGAAGAGCTGCTGATTACCGGCGACCTTGGCGTCGAGACCGCCGCCCGGCTCACCCAGGCGCTTGCCGATGCGCGATTCGGCGAAGAAATCAGCGGCGAGGAGGTGCGGACCGCCCTCGCCGACGAAGTGGCAAAGATGCTGGAACCGGTGGCGCAGACCATCGCCATCAACGATTCCTACCGACCGCACGTCATCCTCGTCTGCGGCGTCAACGGCAGCGGCAAGACGACAACCATCGCCAAGCTGGCGCACCTGTTCCGCAGCGTCGGTTTCGAGGTGATGCTGGCGGCGGGCGATACCTTCCGCGCCGCTGCCATCGAGCAACTGCAGATCTGGGGGGAGCGCACCGGCTGCCCGGTGGTCGCCCGGCCGCAGGGCGCCGACGCCGCCAGCCTCGCCTTCGAGGCCTATGAGAAGGCAAAGGCGGCGGGGACGCACGTCCTGTTGATCGACACCGCCGGTCGCCTGCAGAACAAGGCACATTTGATGTCGGAGCTGCAGAAGATTTGCCGGGTCCTGAAAAAGCTTGACGAGCGGGCACCGCACGACTGTCTCCTGGTGCTCGATGCCAGCGTCGGCCAGAACGCCCATAATCAGGTGGAAGTATTCCGCGACATGGTCAACGTTACCGGACTGGCCGTTACCAAACTTGACGGCTCGGCGAAGGGCGGGGTTGTCGTTGCACTTGCCGACCGCTTCAAATTACCCGTCTATGCCATTGGTGTCGGCGAAGGCCGGGACGACATGCGCGCCTTCGAAGCACGCGCGTATGCCCGCTCACTGCTCGGCCTGGACGCCTGAGCGGCAAGCACACCCTTTTCCTTTATCCAATTTGTTATTATACTGCGGACACTTTCTCGCCAACTACGACACTGGCTTCGGCATATCGCGTGTTTGCCAAGGCATCAGCGATGTTGAGCAGCCTTGCTGCTTTCGTTTTCGGCCGGCCGCTCGGTCGCCGGCTGCCAGCCCGTATCCAAGCTGCCATCAAGGACCAGCAGGTCGACGCCGAGATCCTGATCGGCTGGACGCAACTGCTGCTGATCCTGCTGTTTTTCTCACTGTTTCTGTTTCTGCCGCGACCCGAACAGGCTCCGTTCCAGGCGGTCCCGTGGGCCCTCAGCGCCTTTCTGGTGTTCACCCTGATCCGCCTCGGCCTCGCCTACCGGCAGGTGATCGTCGGCTGGCTGCTGGGCGGTCTGGTCATCCTGGATATGAGCCTGCTGTTGCTGCTGATCTGGTCGTTCCATATCCAGTACATGCAGCCGGCGGGGTTCTCACTGAAGTCGCCGACCCTGCACTACGTCTTCCTGTTCATCGCGCTGCGCACGCTGCGGTTCGACCCGACCTACGTGCTGCTCGCCGGCGCGGCCGCGGCCGTCGGCTGGGCCCTGCTGGTGGTCTACGCGCTGCACGAGCCGTCGCTGACCGCCACGACCACCGTTACCAGCGACTACACGCTCTATCTCACCTCCAACAGCATCCTGATCGGCGCCGAGATCGATAAGATTCTCTGCATCCTGCTGGTCACCGCGGTCCTGGTCATCGCCATCATCCGGGCGCGCGGGCTGCTGGTCCAATCGGTGGCCGATGCGACGGTGGCGCGCGAGCTGAGCCGTTTCGTCGCTCCGGAGGTCGCCAGCCACGTCGCCCATGCCGAACGTGCCGTCGAGCCCGGCGACGGCGAGGTCATCAACGCCAGCATCCTCTTCTGCGATATCCAGGGCTTCTCGACGATCGCCGAGACGATAAGCCCCGACCGGCTGATGCACACGCTCAACGCCTACTTTGCGGCGATCTCGGAGGTGGTTGAGCGCTACGGCGGGACGATCACGGCCTACCAGGGCGATGCGATCCTGATCGGCTTCAATACCGCCCGGCCCGATCCGCAGCATGCCGGCAACGCCTTGCGTTGCGCGCTGGGCATTCAGCGGATGGTCACCCAGCGGCGTTTCGGCGAGGATCTCCTGCTGAGAACCCGTTGTGGGGTCAACACCGGGCCGCTGGTCGCCGGCGCCGTCGGCACCCGTGAGCGGCTGCTGTTCACCGTCTACGGTGACGAGGTCAACATCGCCGCCCGGCTGGAGCAGCTCAACAAGAAGTTCGGGACCTGGGTGCTGGCCAGCGAGCAGACGGTCTCCGCCGCCGGGCCGGGCTTTTCCTGCCGCTGCATGGGCGAGGTGCAGGTGCGCGGCCGCTCCCGCCCCGTTGAGGTCTATGCCATAGAGGCATCGGCAGGGATGCGGGCCGAAGCGCCGGCGGACGGGATGGCCGGCTCAAACCTGAGCGCGTGGCCGAAATAGTGTAATAAAATCAATATGATAGAGCAACTACCCGCGACATGCCCCGCCTGTTCTGACCGGTTCCGCGCATCCATGGGGACTTTGCCGCAGGACGGGGGTGGCCGGGACAAGCCCGGTCACGATGATCCGTCGTCGTGCCTGGAGTCCGGGCCGGTTCGTTGGCACGACGCACCGGCCCTGCGGATTCCTGCCTTGCGATGAAGCGGACGGTCCAGCCTGCCAGCGGGCGAGGTCCCGGCCCATCGCCGTGGTTCGGTCGCCGCTCGCGCCGCTGCTTTGGTTCGCCCGCCGTCATCAATCAAGCAGTCTGCCGCGCCAAACGCAGCCACCCGGCTGCACTGCGGTGTTATTAATTTTGCGAAGCATTCGCAAATGGCCATGCAGGAAACGCAACCGGCGGCTCGAAGCTTGTGGTCTTGTTTACCCCGAAATTCGTCGCTATGGTGCTGGTGTACAGGGGCTTTCATTCGTACGCGAAGGGAGCTTTTCTTTCGCGGGTGCACAACGCGTCAGCGCGCCAAGTAATGACAACAAAGCTAAGTACGGCGCAGGGCTTCCAAGTATTCGAATGACTGTATTGGTTTGTACATGTGCTTGACCGGGCAAAATCGGCTCGGGGTCCGTAACAATGGCGGCAGGCGACGGCTGCTCGTGCCCTGAAGTTGCCGCTGGTTGGGCGCCCTTTCGCCGTCGAAGCCGAGCGGCGCAAGATCGCCGGCGCCGATGCTGAAAGAGACAAAGAAAGAGGAGGAAGTTCTCGATGAGTCAGCAACCCGCAGACCTGACCCGTCCGCCGGATCTGGGCAGCAAGCGGCCAACGACCCATACGCGGGTTCAGCGTCCGCTCTATCTGGACCTGCTGCCGCCGTGCAACAACGCCTGTCCGGCCGGCGAGGACATCCAGACGTGGCTCGCGCACGTGACGGCGGGGCGTCACCGCGAGGCCTGGGAGACCATCCTTAAAGACAACCCGATGCCGGCGGTGCACGGCCGGGTCTGCTACCACCCCTGCGAGAGCAACTGCAATCGCACCCAGCTCGACGGTCCGATCTCGATCCATGCAGTCGAGCGCTTTCTGGGCGATCTCGGTCTCGCCGAAGGCTGGACGCCGACCATCACCGCCAAGCCGTCGGGCAAGCGGATTCTCATCGTCGGCGCTGGCCCGAGCGGTCTCTCCTGCGCCCACCACTTGGCGCTGATGGGGCATACCGTCGAGATCCGCGAGGCGGGCCCGATCGCCGGCGGCATGATGCACTTCGGCATTCCCTCCTACCGCCTGCCGCGCGACGTCATCGACGGGGAGATCGCGCGCATCGAGCGGATGGGAGTAAAGATCGTCCTCAACCATA
>JBDHSN010000048.1:0-18390 GCA_039808105.1 Rhodospirillales bacterium | reverse complement strand
TGGCCCTGCAGAGTTACACCGGCTTCGCCCGGTTCTCGGCAGAATCGGCGATCGCCACCGTCGTTGTCGTCTCGATCACCCGCGAGCTTGGCCCGGTGCTGGCCGGGCTGATGGTGGCGGGCCGGATCGGCGCCGCGATGGCCGCCGAGATCGGCACCATGCGGGTCACCGAGCAGCTCGACGCGCTGACCACCCTCTCAACCAACCCGATGAAGTACCTGGTGGCGCCGCGGCTGATCGCCGGCGTGCTGACGCTGCCGCTGCTGGTGCTGGTCGCCGATATCATCGGCGTCTTCGGCGGCTATCTCGTCGCCGTCTACAAGCTCGGCTTCAATCCCGCCACCTACCTGCAGAACACCTTCGATGCGCTCAAGACCGAGGACGTCGTCTCCGGGCTGGTGAAGGCGTCGGTGTTCGGCTTCATCATCACGTTGATGGGCTGCTACAACGGCTATACCTCGCGCGGCGGCGCGCAAGGGGTCGGCGCGGCGACCACCAACGCCGTCGTCTCCGCCTCGATCCTCATTCTCTGCTTCGACTACATCCTGACCGAGCTGTTCTTCGCGCGATGACCAGCAAGCCGCTGCCGAAGATCGAAGTTCGCAACCTGTGCAAGTCGTTCGGTACCAAGCGGGTGCTGGAAGGCCTCGACCTCGACGTCGGCGCCGGCGAGTCCCTCGTCGTCATCGGCGGCTCGGGCACCGGCAAGTCGGTGCTGATCAAGTGCATCCTCGGCCTGCTCAAGGCCGACGGCGGCAGCATCAAGGTCGACGGCGAGGAAGTGCTCGGCGCCGAGACCGACCGACGCGAGGCGATCAACCGCAAGTTCGGCATGCTGTTCCAGGGCTCGGCGCTGTTCGACAGCCTGCCGGTGTGGGAGAACGTCGCCTTCGGCCTGCTCGCCGGCAAGGGCCTCGACCGCAAGCTGGCGCGCGAGAAGGCGATCGAGAAGCTGGCCCAGGTCGGTCTCGGTAGCGATGTCGCCGTGCTGTCGCCCGCGGAACTCTCCGGCGGCATGCAGAAGCGCGTCGCCCTGGCGCGGGCGATCGCCACCGGACCCGATATCGTCCTGTTCGACGAGCCGACCACCGGCCTTGATCCGATCATGGCCGACGTCATCAACAACCTGATCATCAAGACCACCCGCGATATGGGCGCGACCGCCCTGACCATCACCCACGACATGGCCAGCGCCCGCAAGATCGCCCATCGCATCGCCATGCTCTACGAGGGCAGGATCATCTGGGCCGGCCCGGTCAGCGAGATCACCCGCTCCGGCGACGAGCGGGTCGACCAGTTCATCCACGGCCGCGCCGAGGGCCCGATCCACATGGCGGTGCGGGCGTGACCCGCCATCCTGCGCCCGCGCGGCCGACAACGGCCGGCTGAGACGATGGCGCGGGGCGGGGGGAGCATCTTCGTCTGCCAGAGCTGCGGGGCGGCACATCCCAAGTGGGGCGGCCGCTGCGAGGCGTGCGGTGCCTGGAACACGCTGGTCGAGGAGGCCGTCTCCGACGGGACAGCGCGGCCGGCGCTGGGCCGTGCCGGGAAGCGGCGGTTGTCGCTGGCGCCGCTGGCTGGCGAGACGCAAAGCCCGCCGCGGCGGGCGACCGCCATCGGCGAGTTCGACCGGGTGACCGGCGGCGGCCTCGTCCCCGGCTCGGCACTGCTCATCGGCGGCGATCCCGGCATCGGCAAGTCGACGCTGCTCCTGCAGGTGGCGGCAGCGCTGGCGCAGAGCCACGCGGTGATCTACATCTCCGGCGAAGAGGCGATCGATCAGTTGCGGCTGCGCGCCGAGCGGCTCGGCCTGCGCGACGCGCCGGTGCAACTGGCGGCGGCAACCGCCGTCGCCGAGATCGGCACGACGCTGGATGCTCCGCGCAGCGCCGATATCGTCATCGTCGATTCCGTGCAGACGCTGTTCGTCGACGAGCTGGATTCGGCTCCCGGAACGGTGGCACAGGTGCGTGCCGCAGCGCAGGTGCTGATCCGGCTGGCCAAGCGCCACGGCTTCGTCCTGCTGCTGGTCGGCCACGTCACCAAGGAAGGCATGATCGCGGGCCCGAAGGTTCTCGAACACATGGTCGATACGGTGCTGTATTTCGAAGGCGAGCGCGGACATCAGTTCCGCATCCTGCGCTCGGTGAAGAACCGCTTCGGGCCGGCCGACGAGATCGGCGTGTTCGAGATGAGCGACGCCGGCCTGCGCGAGGTCGCCAACCCGTCGGCTCTGTTCCTCGCCGAGCGCGAGCGCGACGTCGCCGGCTCGGCGGTGTTCGCCGGCATCGAGGGTAGCCGGCCGGTACTGGTGGAGATTCAGGCGCTGATCGCGCCCACCGCCTTCGCCGCGCCGCGGCGCGCCGTCGTCGGCTGGGACAGCGCCCGCCTCGCGATGATCCTCGCGGTGCTGGAGGCCCGCTGCGGCATGGCGTTCGGCACCTGCGATGTGTTCCTGAACGTCGCCGGCGGCCTGCGCATCGCCGAGCCGGCCGCCGACCTCGCGGTGGCGGCGGCGCTGGCCTCGGCGGCGCTGGCGCGGCCGCTGCCGGCGGACACCGTCGTGTTCGGCGAGATCGGCCTTGCCGGCGAGGTGCGCGCCGTCGCCCGTACCGACGCCCGGCTGAAGGAAGCCTCGAAGCTCGGTTTCGGCGCGGCGATCGTACCGGCCCAGCGCCAGAAGGCGGCGCCGGCCGGCCTGCCGCTGACCGAGGTGGCGCGCGTCGCCGACCTTTTGGCGCTGTTGCGCCGCCCGCCGCCCGCGGCACGGGAAGCGGCGGACGGCAAGCGGAGGGCGGTACATGGCTGATTTTCCGTTCACCATGGGCGACCTCGCGGTCATCGGCATCCTGCTGGTGTCGGCCGTCCTCGCCTTCGCCCGCGGCTTCGTCCACGAAGTGCTGTCGATGGCGGCGTGGATCGGCGCCGCCTTCGCCGTCGTCTTCGGCCTGCCCTACGCCCGCCCGATCGCCCGCGAGCTCATTTCGCTGCCGCTGCTCGCCGATGTCGCTGCCGGCGGCGTCATCTTCATCATCGCCCTGCTGATCCTGTCGCTGATCACCCGATCGGTATCGCGCCGGGTGCAGGACAGCGCGCTGAACGCCGTCGACCGCTCGCTCGGCTTCGCCTTCGGCATCCTGCGCGGCGCCCTGCTGGTCTGCCTCGCCTACATCCCCCTGGCCTGGATGATGGCGCCGAGCGAGCAGCCGGCATGGATGCGCGATGCGCGGACGCGGCCGTGGGTCGAACAGGGCGCCGGCATGATTCAGGCGCTGTTCGACCGGCAGCACACCGCCAGCCAGCAGGCGCTCGACCCGGCGCGGGAGCGGGCGCGGAAAGCGCTTGAAACCGAGAGAATGGTGCGCGACATGATGACGCCGGATCCGAAGACACCGCCGTCGGGCGGCAAGCCGGCCTCGCAGGGCTACACCGAGGGCGAGCGGCGGGATCTGGAACGGTTGATCGACAGTGACCGCTGAACCCTGCCCTGCCTGCGCCGTCGCGTCCGCCCAACCGGACGCCGCGGCTTCTTCCGACCTCGACGACGATCACTTCAAGGACGAATGCGGCGTCTTCGGCGTCTTCGGGCATCCCGATGCAGCTGCCACCGCCGCGCTCGGCCTGCATGCGCTGCAGCATCGCGGCCAGGAGGCGTGCGGCATCGTCAGCTTCGATGGCGAGCACTTCCACGCCCACCGGGCGATGGGCCTTGTCGGCGATACCTTCTCGTCGTCCGCCGTCATCCGCCGGCTGAAGGGCAACGTCGCCGTCGGCCACGTGCGCTACTCCACCACCGGCGAGACGATCCTGCGCAACGTTCAGCCGCTGTTCGCCGATTTCGAGTTCGGCGGCCTGACCATCGCTCACAATGGCAACCTCACCAATGCCCACGCCGTGCGCAAGGCCCTCGTCCGCCGCGGCTCGATCTTTCAGTCCACCTCGGACACCGAGGCGATCATCCATCTGGTCGCAACCAGCCACTACTCGACGGTGGTCGACCGGCTGATCGACGCCATGCGGCAGCTTGAGGGCACGTATTCGCTGGTCGCCATCACCCGGCGCAAGCTGATCGGCATGCGCGATCCCTACGGCGTCCGGCCGCTGGTCATCGGCCGGCTGGACGGCGCCTTCATCCTCAGCTCCGAGACTTGCGCGCTCGACATCATCGGCGCCGAATTCGTCCGTGACGTCGAACCCGGCGAAATCATCATCGTCGATGAACAGGGTCTGCGCTCGATCAAGCCGTTTGCCAAGGTGCCCAAGCGCTTTTGCATCTTCGAATACATCTACTTCGCCCGGCCGGATTCGACCATCGAAGGGCGCAACGTCTATGCGGTGCGCAAGCGGATCGGGGTCGAACTGGCCAGCGAAAGCCCGGTGGATGCCGATCTGGTCGTGCCCGTCCCCGACTCCGGCGTGCCGGCGGCGATCGGTTACGCCGAAGCAAGCGGCATTCCCTTCGAACTCGGCATCATCCGCAACCACTACGTCGGCCGCACCTTCATCGAGCCGGCGCAGCACATCCGCCTGCTCGGCGTCCGCCTCAAGCACAATGCCAACGCGGCGCGGCTGAAGGGCAAGCGGGTGGTGCTGGTCGACGATTCCATCGTCCGCGGTACCACTTCGGTGAAGATCGTCGAGATGGTGCGCAACGCCGGGGCCGCGGAAGTGCACCTGCGCATTTCCAGCCCGCCCACGTCGTTCTCCTGCTTCTACGGCATCGACACGCCGGAGCGCCGCGAGCTGCTGGCGGCAACCCGCAATCTCGAGGAGATGGCGCGCTACATCGGCGTTGACTCCCTCGCCTACCTTTCCATCGACGGCCTCTACCGGGCGGTGGGCGAGCAGGGGCGCGACTGGCAGCGGCCCCAGTACTGTGATGCCTGCTTCACCGGCGACTACCCGATTCGGTTGGTTGATCAGGAAGACAATCCTACCGACAATCAGCTTTCCCTGCTGGAAGAGTAGGCTGCCCCTCATCCGCGGGTGGCTGCTCCTGCCACCCGAGGATGCAAAGCATGATCCGTCCCCGCGCCGGCGCCCTTATCCTGCTGGTTGCCCTGGTCATTGTCGTGGCAACGGCTCCATGCAAAGCCTTGGAGGATTGTATCGAGCCGAGCGAGCCATCGTGCATCAGCTCGCGCTACAGCTTCGAGGAGCAGCTTGCCGCTGTTCGCTGTCGCCGCGACGTCGACTACTATCTGCGGGAAGCGGGCGAGTTCGTTAACTGTCTGGAACGGAAGAAGCAGACCATCATGCAGCGGAGCAGCCAGTTGCTGTCGAAATTGAACTGCCGGATACGCGGCGAACTGCAATGCTGAGCGGTGGCCGGCTCGCCGGGCGGGTCGCACTGGTGACCGGCGCCGGCCGGGGGATCGGCCGTGCGGTCGCACTGCGCTACGCCGCCGAGGGCGCCGACCTGGTGCTGGTGGGCCGGACGCAGGGCGCCCTGGAGGAAGTGGATGACGCCGTCCGCACGATGGGACGGCACGCCTCGCTGGTGGTCGCTGACCTCGGCAGTTTTTCCGTCATCGACCAGATGGGCGCCGCCGTGTGGGAACGGTGGGGTCGCCTCGACATCCTCGTCGGCAACGCGGCGATGCTGGGAACGCTGACCCCCGTCGGCCATATCGAGCCGGATACCTGGGATGAGGTGCTCGCCCTCAACCTCACCGCCAACTGGCGGCTGCTGCGCAGCTTCGATCCGCTGCTGCGCGCGGCGCCGGCCGGACGGGCGATCTTCGTCTCCTGCGGCGTCGCCGGCGGCCGCGGCTACTGGGGCGGCTACGCCGTCGCCAAGGCCGGGTTGGAGACCCTGGTGCGCACCTACGCGCAGGAGATCGCGCACACACCGGTGCGCGCCAACATCATCGATCCCGGGGCGACGCGGACGCGGATGCGCGCCACCGCCTTCCCCGGCGAAGACCCGGCCAGCCTGAAGGCCGCTGATGATCCGGCGTTGCTGGAGGCCTTCGTCGCGCTGGCCGAGCCGGCCTGCAGCCGCAACGGCGATCTCGTCCGCGTCTGAGCGCAACGTCCGGCGCGGCGGCGGCGGGACGCGACAGTCCCGCCCGCGCTTCGCAGGGGCAAATCACCCGTCGCCGCCGTCCGGCCAGGGGCGAAGTCGTTTCCCCCGCCGCGCGCCGTCGTCTATGGTCCCGCCGGCACCATGGCGGAAAACCGGCGATACAAGAGCGCGACTGCGCCAGCATGGGGAAATAACCGGCTCCGAGGGCGCCAGACTGATGCTGCGGGAGAGCCGAAAACCATGCGTACGAAACGTATCTATTTGATCAATCCGCGCGCCGACTCGGCGATCACGCGACCAATGTATCTGGGCCGCTCGCTCTATTCGCCGCTGGCCGGGCTGCTGGCGGTGGCGGCGCTGATCCCACAGGACCGCTACGAGGTGATCCTCACCGACGAGAACATCGAAGAGGTCGATTTCGACGTGCAGGCCGATCTGGTCGGCATCTCGGCGATGACCTCCTACGTCAAGCGCGGCTACGCCATTGCCGATGCGTTCCGCAAGCGCGGCATTCCGGTGATCATGGGCGGTGTCCACCCCAGCTTCATGCCGGACGAAGCGCTGCAGCACGCCGATGCGGTGGTGATCGGCGAGGTGGAGTTCCTGATGCAGCGGATCCTCGACGATCTCGAGGACGGCACCCTGAAGGGCACCTACAAGGCGGACCGGCTGCATTCCATGGCCGACATGGCGGTCCCCCGCTACGACCTGATCAAGCCCAAGCGCTACATCAACCGCACCTTCATCCAGACCTCGCGCGGCTGCCACCACGCCTGCACCTTCTGCGCCGAGCAGCTGATGTACGGCCTGCGGTTCCGCTATCGCCCGGTCGATGAGGTGATGCGCGAGATCGAGGTGGCCGGCCAGAAGAACATCGCCCTCAACGACGCCGACTTCTTCGGCACCAAGGAGCGGGCGCTGGAGATCATGCGGGCGCTGAAGGGGCGCGGCCTGAGCTGGCAGGCCGGCGTCAACAGCGGCGCCGCCTTCGACGACGAGCTGCTGGAAGCCGCGGCGGAGAGCGGCTGCAACATGCTGGCGATCGGCTTTGAATCGTTGTCGCGCGAGACGCTGCGCCGGGCGCACAAGTACCAGAACACCCCGGAGCGCTATCGCGAACTGGTCGACAAGCTGCACAGCCACGGCATCCTGGTGTTCGGCCTGTTCATGTTCGGCTTCGACCAGGACGAGCCGTCGGTCTTCGAGGAAACAGCGCGTTTCACCGTCGAGGCAGGCTACGACGCCTGTGGTTTCTCGATCATGACTCCCTATCCGGGCACGCTCAACTGGTTCGAGATGCTGAAGAACGACCGCATCGCCTCGTTCGACTGGAACGCCTACGACCAGCATCATGTCGTCTATAAGCCGGTCGGGCTCGCCCCGGAGGTGCTGCGCGACGGCCAGTGGCTCGCCTACGATCGCTTCTACTCGCCGGGATCGATGGCCCGGCGCTTCCCGTGGACGGGCGGCCGCAGCCGGACGCTGTGGTCGATCTACAACCTCTTCTACCGGCGCATGGAGATCGCCGAGCGCGACGCCGCCGGCGCCATTCCCGCGCCCGGCGAGGCACCGGGACACCGCGCCAAGCCACCGCTGATGCCGCAGCGTGCCGACTGGCGGGCGCTGATCGTCGGCGGCGACGAGGATTGCGTGCCGCCGCCGCGGCCCTCGGCCGTCGACGCGGAGCGGCTGGGGACGGTGCCGGTCAACTGATCTCCCGACCCTGGCGTCAGTGCGGCCGCATCCCGCCGCACTGACGTCCGCCGTTGAGGCGGTGCGGCCGCGCCGGTAGAGTCTCGCCCGCGGTTCAGCTGGAGGAATGGGGAAATGCTGCTGGCGCTGCAAACTCTGCTGAGCGACAGAGAGGTGGGGGAATTGCGCCGCATCGCCGGTACCGGCGAGTTCGTCGACGGAGCGGTAAGTTCGCCCGGCCTCGCCGCCGCTGGCGTCAAGCGCAACGAGCAGCTCTCGCTCGCCTCGGCGCACCGGGGCCGGGTCGAGGAGATCGTGCTCACCGCCCTCGACCGCAGCGAGACCTTTCGCACCGCCGCCATACCGAAGCTGATCCGGCCGCCGGTCCTGTCACGCTATCGCCCCGGCATGGCCTACGGGATGCACATCGACAACCCGGTGATGCGCAAGCCGGTGCCGATGCGCCTCGACCTCTCGATCACACTGTTTCTCAGCGACCCGGACAGCTACAGCGGCGGCGCGCTGTGCGTCGAAACGCCGTACGGCGAAAAGCGCATCAAGCTGCCGGCCGGGGACGCGGTCCTCTACCCGACGACCATGCTGCATCGGGTCGAGGAGGTCGCCAGCGGCGAGCGGCTGGCGGCGGTGACCTGGATCCAGAGCATGGTCCACGACCAGGCCCGGCGGTCGATGCTCTACGACCTGGCACTGGTGACGCAATGGATCAACTCGGTGGCGCCGCAGAGCCCGTCCTACCACCGGCTCAACAACACCCGCGCCAACCTGACACGGATGTGGGCGATCGACTGAGCGCGCCTCGTCTATCCGCCACGTCGCGCGCTTTCCACCTTTTCGCGAAAAGACCGCTCTTCCTGCACCCCGCCATCTGCTATTTTGACGCATTAAAGAGGACGGCAGATAGGGGGCTGATCATCATGCGTATTCCCTCCATACGGGTGAGTTCGGCTGTCGCCCTGGTCGCATTTCTGGCGTTGAACCTCCCCGGGCCGGCCGCCGCCGCTGATGAGGCGGCCGAAACCACCATCCCGCGGCAAGCGGTCGTCGCAACGCCGCTGGTCGTCGCCGTCATGGCGCAGCCGTGGGCGGTGGAAGGCTCGGACGGCGTTTATCACCTCGTCTATGAATTGCGCATCAGCAACGCCACGCCCTTCGCGGCGCGCCTCGATCAGGTCCGCGTCGTCGATGTGAAGGGCGGCAAGATCCTCGCCGACTTCGCCGGCGATCAGGTCGAGAAGCGCTTCGAGGTGGGCGCCAACCGGGACAATCTGAGCCGGCGGCTGGACGCGGCCGGTTTCGGCGTGCTGTTCCTCCACATCACGGTGCCGACGCTGGCAGCCGTGCCGGCGGCGATCACCCACGAGGTCGACCTGACCCTCGATCCCGGCGGGCAGAACGAGGCGCGGATCACCGAAAAGGTCGCCTCAACGGCGGTGAAGAACGATCCCGCCGTCGTCCTCGGGCCACCGCTGCGCGGCCGCAACTACATCGCCGCCGACAGCTGCTGCGATACCATCCGCCACGTCCGCGCCCTGCTGCCGCTGAACGGCCGGTTCTGGCTGGCGCAACGCTTCGCCATCGACTGGGAGCAGATCGACGACGAGGGCCGCATCTTCGTCGGCGACCGCCGCGACGTGAACAGCTACCACATCTACGGCAAGCCGGTGCTGGCCGTCGCCGACGGCAAGGCCGTGGTGGTCCACGACGGCATTCCCAACCAGGTGCCGCAGGACCCGAAGCCGATCACCGATCTCGCCGACGCCGACGGCAATCACGTCCTCCAGGACATCGGCAATGGCGCCTATGCGCTCTACGCCCACATGCAGCCGGGATCGGTACGGTCCCGGGTGAAGGAGGGCGCGCTGCTGCGCAAGGGCCAGGTCATCGGTCTCGTCGGCAACACCGGCAATACCACCGAGCCTCACCTGCACCTGCATGTCGTCAACCGCGCCTCGACGCTGCTGGCCAACGGCATCCCTTACGTGTTCGAGCAGTTCAAGATGACCGGCTTCGATGCCCTCGGCACGCCCGACTTCGACAAGGGTGCCGCGCAGGGAACACCGCTCGCCATCACCCCCGTCGATCCGCCGACCCTGCACCGCAACCAGCTGCCGCTCGATCTGATCGTCGTCGACTGGCTGAACGGCAGCCGCGCCAGCAAGCCGTAATGCCAGCCTGGGAGCGCCATATCGGCATCCGTCCGCGCCCCGTTGCCGGGGTGCGCTGAGGGGACGGTGCGCCTCTGCAGACGGGCGTCCTCGACGGCCTGGCACGCCCTTGCACCGGCTCGCCGGCTGATCCATGCCCCCGCCAACCTGGGAAAGCCGGCATCAAAGGAGTGTGATATCCCCGCAACACTGTATGTTGCACTGCAACATTTACGGTTGACCTCGTCCGCCGTTCATCCCAGCCTTATAGCCGGTGGCGCCGCGTGGGGGCGATGGGCGCCCGAACGAACGAAAGTTCGACAAGAGACGGAGATTTGGGAGGACCCGCCGCAGGGATCTTTCAACCCGAACTGCGAGGTCTGTGACAATGAACCGATTCGACATCGATTTTGACGGGCTGCGAGCCCAGGCCCTGAATGCAGCGCTGCTGAACGCGCGCCCGTCCCGGTCCGTGGCCAACGGCAACGCCGGTCAGAGCCTGACCGCTGGCCTGCTGCGAGCGTTGCGGACGCTTGCCGGCCTGTGGAACCGGCAGCAGAGCCCCTTGCCGGACCATATCGCGCGCTCCCGCGATCGCATGGTCAATGCGGCGCAGTTGTAGCAGCGGAGGCACGGCGGCCGGGCTTCGCCCTCGGCGGGCCGCCCGGCCACCCTGCTCCGTTCGCCTCAACTCCGGCGCAGCAGGTGCACCCGCATCGGCTGATCGAACAGCCAGCCATCCTCGATGGGCCGGCCGTTAGCCTCGAACAACGCCCGCAACTCCTCCTCCTTCTCGTCGAAGCGATCGCGGACGTGCGGGTTGATCATCGTCAGCCGGTCGTGGAAGGCGCGGAAGTCCTTCATCTTCACCTGGTCGGTGTAGACAAAGGTCTTCTCCACCAGCAGGCCGAACTCCGGCCCATAGCGGAGCGCCTCCTGCGCCCGGTTGCGGACGACCGTCTCGTCATGCACCGGCTTCATTGTCTCGAAGTAGGGACCGCTCGGCAACGGCTCACAGACGTACAGCACGCCGCCCGGCTTCAGCACCCGCGCCGCCTCGCGCAGCGCCTTCAGCAGCCCGGGCTGATCGACATGGTGCAGGCTGTTGAAGAAGACGACGATATCGACCGAGCGGCTGGCGATCGGCAGATCCTCGGCGATCCCCTGCATGTAGTGCTCGTCGCCCACCGCCGGCAACGACTGGGCATGGGCCAGATGCTTGGGGCTTACCTCGATGCCGGTGGCATGGGCTCCCCTGCGCGTTAGCGACCGGACCAGCCAGCCGTCCCCGCAACCGACGTCGATGACGTTCGCGTCGCGGATCGGCAGCAACTCTTCCATCACCTCAAGGCTCGTCCGCCTTTCCATTTCTCGCCCCTCGAAGACCGACATCATCGATGCGGCACCTGCCACGCGACAAGTCCCCATCGCCCTGTTATTTATGCCTCCCGTTGTAGCGGATAAGGCCCATGGTGGAAACCTTCGAAGAGATCCGCGCAGCCGTCCGCGCCCTGTGCGCCGGCTTTCCCGGATCGTACTGGCAGACGCTCGATGCCGAACGCGCCTATCCCGCGGCATTTGTGCGGGCGCTCACCGAGGCGGGTTATCTTGCCGCGCTCATCCCCGCCGAATACGGCGGCAGCGGCCTGCCCCTCGCGGCCGCGGCGGCAATCCTGGAGGAGGTGCAGAGCTGCGGCTGCAACGGCGGCGCCTGCCACGCCCAGATGTACACCATGGGCACGCTGCTGCGCCACGGCTCGGCCGAGCAGAAGCAGCGCTGGCTGCCGGCGATCGCCAGCGGCAGACTGCGCTTGCAGGCGTTCGGCGTCACCGAGCCGACCAGCGGCACCGATACCAGCCGCATCCGCACCACCGCCGTTCGCGATGGCGGGAGCTGGGTCGTCAATGGCCAGAAGGTGTGGACCTCGCGGGTCGAGCACTCCGACCTGATGCTGCTGCTAGCGCGCACGACAGCGCGCGAGCAGGCGGCGCGACCGCACGACGGCCTGTCGGTGTTCCTCGTCGATCTGCGAACCGCGCTTGGTCACGGCATGCAGGTGCGGCCGATCCGCGCCATGATCAACCATCACTCCTGCGAGGTGTTCTTCGATGACCTGCGGGTGCCGGCCGACGCGCTGATCGGCGAGGAGGGACGCGGCTTCCGCTACATCCTCGACGGCATGAATGCCGAGCGCATCCTGATTGCCGCCGAGTGCGTCGGCGATGCGCGCTGGTTCCTCGAACGGGCCGCGGCCTACGCCCGCGAGCGCGTCGTCTTCGATCGGCCGATCGGACAGAACCAGGGCATCGCCTTCCCCATCGCCCGCGCCTACCCGCAGATGCGGGCGGCGGCGCTGATGGTCGCCGAGGCCGCCCGCCTGTTCGATGCCGGCCAGCCGTGCGGTCCGGAGGCGAACATGGCCAAGCTGCTGGCGTCCGAAGCGTCGTGGGCGGCGGCGGACATGTGCCTGCAGACCCACGGCGGCTACGGCTTCGCCTGCGAATACGACGTCGAGCGCAAGTTCCGCGAGACCCGGCTCTATCAGGTCGCCCCGATCTCGACCAACCTGATCCTCGCGTACATCGCCGAGCACGTCCTCGGCCTGCCGCGCTCCTATTGACCCGGCGGGCCCGGCCGATGCCGCAGCCGCGGCCGCCCCAGGCGGCGAACGATGAAGCGCCGGAGGTGGTCCTCGTGCTGGGCGCCGCGACCGCGGCGCCGGGTGTTCCCGGGCCGGCGCTGCGCCGCCGCCTGGAACACGGCTGCGCCGTCCTTCGCGCCTGCGGCGCCGGCCATCTGCTGGTCTCCGGCGGCATCGTCGGACCGCCGCCGGCGGAGGCGCAGGTGATGCGCGACCTCGCCATCGGCCTCGGCATCGATCCCGCCCGCATCATCGTCGAGGACCAGGCCCGCAACACCTTCGAGAACGCCGTCTACTCCGGCCGGATCATCCGCGAACGCGGCTGGCGGCGGGTAGTGTTGGTCACCGACCGCTTCCACGTACCGCGCGCCCGCTACGTCTTCGCCCGCCTGGGTCTGCCCGTCACCATCGCCGCCGTGCCGCCGGAACCCGGCACCTCCCCGCTGTCCCGGCTGCGATCCCGCTTTGATGAGGGGCTGCGGCTGGCGCGTAGCGTCCTGCTGTTCGCCATCGGCGCCCACAAGCCGCTGCTCAGCCGCGTCTGGGGCGACACGGCGCCGCTCCCACCCTCCACCGCAGCGCAGCCGCCCGGCGACGACGCACCCCCCTCTTCGTAACGGAAGGAAAGACGCGCCGTCCCGTACCCCGCTCTGCCGCCGGACGATCCCGCATTCGGCGACACCGGCCCGCCGGCCACGGCGCGGCGGGCAACCGGGCTTTGGCAGCCGTTGTGGGCATGAGAGCGACAGGAGATGGTGCCGTGGAGTGGAATCGAACCACCGACCCCGTCCTTACCAAGGACGTGCTCTGCCCCTGAGCTACCACGGCATCGACCGGCTGCTGCCGGCCGGGAATTGAGCCTCTCCGCCGCCGCCGGTCAAGCGCCTTTTTCCGGCGGGGGCGCAGCCTCGTCGCCGAGGCGGACTTCGTACTCGCAAGCCCCGGCGCGATAATGGCGCGGGTCGCGGGCGAGGTACCAGTCCATCGCCTCGTCCCAGTACGTCACCGTCCACTGCGGCAGCGCCCGCTTCACCGCGCGGGCAATCTGCAGGCCCTCGGCGGCAAAGGCGACAAAGTCGAAGCTGCCGCCGCCGACGTCCTCATAGGCCCGCGGATCGCAGGCCTCGTAGCGGTCGTTCCAGGCGGCCAGACGATCGAGAAGCCCCTCCGCCACCGGCAGGCGCTGGTGGGCGCGGGCCTCATCGTCGGCAAGTTGATAGCCGGGCGAGCAGTAGTCGGCAACGATGCGAACCTTTGGCACGATCCTCCCGGTGCTGCCTGCTCACCGCGGATCGCGTGCCGAAGACGGCCTGCTGCGGGCACCGGCCGCAACCGGTACCTGCGCGGCAGGCCCCATGGCGGTCAGTGCAGCCGCTTCGGCAACTCCCCGATGGCGCTGTCGATCAGCGCGTTCTGCTGTTGCGGTGTGAGCCGCTCCGCCAGCAGTCGGCGGGTGGCGTCGATCGCGACGTCGACGGCATGGCCGCGTACCTCGTCGATTGCCGCCTTTTCCGCCTGGGCGATTCGATCCATCGCCTGCGCCTCGCGCCGCTTCAGCGTCTGCTCCAGCTCGATCTTGGCATCGGCGGCCAGCCGCTCCGCCTCGCGGCGGGCGGAACTGAGGATCGATGCCGCCTCTTCGGCGGCGTCCCGCTGCTTGCGCTCGTAGGACGCCAGCGTCGCCTGCGCCTCGTCGGCCAGACGGGCGGCTTCGTCGATGCGGTTCTTGATCTTCTCCGCCCGGTCATCCAGCGCGACGCCAAGCAGATTGACGGCGCGCCGGCCGACGAAGAAGAGGAAGACGAGCATGGCGATGGCCACCATGAACTCGGCCGTGGCGTAGAACGGCTCGGGATGCTCGGCGGCGTGCGTCGCCGCCTCTGCGGCCCAGGCATTCATCGGCTTTGCTCCCCGAGTGCGGCATCGACGGCAGCGGCAACCGCTCCCGGTTCGGCTTTGCGACCGACCAGACGCTCGACGGCAGCGGCGGCAACGGTGACGGCGACGTCCCGCAGGCCGGCGATGGCGGCCGAACGGGCCTGATGAATCCGCTCCTCCGCCGCCGTCAGCTCGCCGGCGAGACGGGCGTTGAGTTCTTCGTGCCGCGCCGCCGCTTCCGCGGCAGCCTGCTCGCGCGCGGCACGAACCTCTTCGAGCGCCTGGGCACGGACGTCGGCAATGGTCTTCTCGTACTCCGCGACGGCCTCTTCGGCGCTGTGCTTGAGCTCCTCGGCACGGCGGAGGCTGAGGTTGATGCGCTGCTCGCGCTCTTCCAGAACCTCACCGACGCGGGGCAGCGCCACCTTGGCCATCAGCAGATAGAGAGCGATGAAGGTGATCGCCATCCAGACGAGCTGGGGCGACCAGACGGCCGGATCAAATTGCGGCATGACACCTTTCCCGCGAACGGGCGGCCCGGACAAGCCGGCCCGCCGGTCGTGATCAGAACACGAAGAGCAGGATGAGGGCGACAACCAGCGCGTAGAGGGCGATGGCTTCCACCAGCGCGAAACCCACCCACATCGGCAGCTGGATCAGCGGCTGCGCGGCGGGGTTGCGGGCCAGCGAGGCGATCGTCGTCGCAAAGATGTTGCCGATACCGGCACCAACGCCGCCGAGACCGATGACTGCAAGGCCGGCACCGATCAGTTTTGCTGCATCAACTTCCATTGTTATGTTTCCCTACCCTGGCGATTTGACGGGGGTTGACCCAGATGTGGGCCGCCACCCGACGGCCCACGCTCTCAACGCTGCTGCTGGCTAGTGCATGTGCAGGGCGTCATTGAGATAGATGCAGGCAAGGACGGCATAGACGTAGGCCTGCAGGAAAGCGATGAGGAACTCAAGGCCGGTCAGCGCGATGGTCGCAGCCATCGGGATCAGCGCCGGGAAGATGCCGAGGACACCCAGGCTGCCGACGAAGCCGGCGGCAAAGCCGGCGAACACCTTCAGCAGCGTGTGGCCGGCGGTCATGTTGGCGAACAGACGCAGGCCCAGGCTGATCGGCCGGAAGAAGTAGGAGAGGATCTCGATCGGCACCAGCAGCGGCGCCACGTACCAGGGCGTGCCGTGCGGCAGGAAGAAGCCGAAGAAGCCCATCCCGTGCTTGGCGAAGGCGATGATGGTGGTGCCGAGGAAGATGACGACCGCCATCCCCAGCGTCACCACCAGATGCGAGGTGAAGGTGAAGCCGTAGGGGACCATGCCCAGCATGTTCCCCATCAGGATGAAGAAGAAGAGCGAGAAGATGAACGGGAAGTACGGACGGCCCTCGCTGCCGACATTGGTTCGCAGCATGCCCGCGACGAACTCGTACGCCAGTTCCGCAATCGACTGCAGCCGGCCGGGAACCAGCGCCCGCGACTGGACGCTGAACACCAGGAAGCCGGTGACCAGGACGACGGCGATGGTCATGAACAGGCTGGAATTGGTAAACGAGGCGTCAATCCCGCCGATCTGGATCGGCACGATCGTGTGCACCTCGAATTGATGGAGAGGATTGGCCACCGCGGTCTCCGCCCTCGTTTACCGGCCGCGCGCCGGCCGGTCTCTGCGTTTCGTTGCCCCTCGCCGGCGGCGCCGGCGTCCGGTGATGGAAGCCGAGAGCGGCATCATAGCCGCGCACCGTCCGGTAGACGTTCCACATCCCGGCAGCGGCGCCAAGGAAGAAGAACGAAATCAGTCCCCACGGTGCGGAACCGAGCCAACTGTCGAGGAACCAGCCGATCAGCGCTCCGCCGATGACGCCCCCCACCAGGTCGGCGGCGAGAGTGAATGCCATGCCGTACCCGGGAGTCGCACCATTGCTCGCAGGCCCGCTCCTGGGAGCGTTCTCCTCTTTCAGACGCTTCAGCCGTGCGTCGAAATCGTCGCGCGGCCGGTCTTCTGAGGCGTGCCTGCTCATTGCACGCTGCAATCGCTCTTCCCCGGACGCCCGTTGCGCCGCAGGAAGCCCGGACGATAGAGACGCTCTCGGGATCGTGTCAAGGCCGCAAAAAAGGCGCTGCCGCAATCGCGCCGGCAGCGCCTAACCATCTGAAAGAATGAGAACGCGGTGCAGCATCCGCGACCCGCCGCGCGGCCTTGCGCGCTACGGCTTGCGCACTGCGGCAAGCAGCCGGCTCAGGACTCGCTCTTTTTCGAGTTGAGCAGGTCGGCATCGAAGACATAGACGCCGACGCCCGGATCGTTCTTGATGTCGGGGATGAGGTGCAGCTGCTTGACCGCACGCATCTCCTCCGGATTTGCCGGATCGACGATGATCACCCGCTTGTCGGAGCCATCGTAGGGAAACGGGAACAGCGTATACTTGATACGGCCGTCCGGCAGCACCTTGGTCTCCACGTGGCCGCCAAACGACTTTTGTGGATACATGTTGTAGCGGCGCTGGTTGGGATTGGCCTCCTCCGGCTCCAGCGCCTCGACCGGCGTGGCTTCCGCCTCGGTCGGGGCCGCCTCCGTCGCCTTCTGATCCTTGTCTTCAGCCATGGCGCGCGCGTTTCTTCCGATAGAGGGTGGGTCAGCAGGCGCTGGACGCGCCGGACCCGTGGGCCCTCGGTTTAGAAATCGGCTTTCAGGAGCGAGCTGCGTCGCCGAAGCGTCCAGCCTTGCCCAGCCCCGACTTCAGCCGACGATCAACTGTGCGAAAACATGGCCCCCCCTGCCGGGATTGTCAACCGACGCAAGGCCATGCCAAGGCCGTGCACTGGCCTTGCCTGCACCACGGCACCCGAAAGCCCCTCGCCCCTTCCCTGCCGCCCTGCCGGGCCGCGCCGCAGGAGCGGCACCGGAGGGGTGAGGCCGACACAAGGAAGGGCCTGCGCGCCGGCCTACCATCCGTCGTCCCTCCCCGCCCCCCACCGCCCAGTGCAGCGGAAGCGCGCTACTCGACGGTAACGCTCTTGGCGAGGTTGCGCGGCTGGTCGACATCGGTGCCCTTGAGCACCGCGACATGGTAGGCGAGAAGCTGGATCGGGATGGTGTAGAGGATTGGGGCGACGAACGGATCGACCGCCGGCAGCTCCACCGTCGCCGCGGCGACGTCGCCCAGCCGGTTGACCCCTTCGGCGTCGGAAAGGAAGACGACCTTGCCGCCGCGGGCGATCACCTCCTGCATGTTGGACGCCGTCTTGTCGAACAGCCGGTCGGATGGCGCGATGACGATGATCGGCATGTTCTCGTCGATCAGCGCGATCGGCCCGTGCTTCATCTCGCCGGCGGCATAGCCCTCGGCATGGATGTAGCTGATCTCCTTCAGCTTCAGCGCGCCTTCGAGGGCGATGGGATAGCCGGTGCCGCGGCCGAGGTAGAGCACGTCGCGGGCCTCGGTGACGCTGCGGGCGATCTCGGCGATGCGCTGGTCGTGGTTCAGCACCTCGTTGGCCCGGCTCGGCACCTCGGTCAGCGCCCGGCACAGCCGCCGCTCCTCGCCGCGGTCGATGGTGCCGCGCTTGGCGGCGAAGGCGATGACGAGGCAGGCGAGCACGGTGAGCTGGGTGGTAAACGCCTTGGTCGAGGCGACGCCGATCTCGGGGCCGGCGCGGGTCAGCAGCGTCGCGTCCGCCTGCCGGCCCATCGAGCTTTCCTGGACGTTGACGATGCTGAGCACGTGCTGGCCCTGCTTGCGGGCGAACGCCATCGCCGCCAGCGTATCCGCCGTCTCGCCCGACTGGGAGATGAACAGGGCAAGCCCACCCTGCGGCATATCGGCGCCGCGGTAGCGGAACTCCGAGGCGATATCCACCTCGGTCGGAATGCGCGCGATCGTCTCGAACCAGTACTTGGCGACCAGCGCCGCGTGGAACGAGGTGCCGCAGCCGATCAGCGTCAGCTTGCTGACCCGGGTCGGATCGAACGGCAGCGG
>JBDHSN010000047.1:0-18646 GCA_039808105.1 Rhodospirillales bacterium | reverse complement strand
CTGTCCTACGAGGCCGCCGCGCGCTGCGATGCGGTCTGCGGCATCGACGAGGTCGGGCGCGGGCCGTGGGCCGGGCCAGTGCTCGCCGCCGCCGTCATCCTCGACTGCACCCGGCTGCCGGACGCCCTGGCCGAGCGAATCGACGATTCGAAAAAACTGACGCGGCCGCAGCGCGAGGCGATCGCTGCGGCGTTGCCAGATTGCGCCCGCATCGGCATCGGCGCGGCCGACGTCGCCGAGATCGAGCGCCTGAACATCTACTGGGCATCGATGCTGGCGATGCAACGCGCCGTCGCCGCCCTCGCCACCCCGCCCCGCTTCGCGCTGGTCGATGGCCGCGGCGCCCCCGAGTTGCCGTGCCCGGTGCGCTGCATTGTCGGCGGCGACGGCCTGTCGCTGTCGATTGCCGCCGCTTCCATCGTCGCCAAGGTCGCCCGCGACCGGCTGATGACGGAATTCGCCACCCAGTACCCCGGCTACGGCTTCGAACGGCACATGGGCTACGGGACCAGGGCGCATCGCGCGGCGCTGCGCGAGAAGGGTCCGACGCCGCTGCACCGCATGGGCTTTCCGTGCGTGCGCAGCTTCCTCGACCAGCTGACCCTGGCGTTGCCGATACAACCCGCGGTGAGTCCTTCCGGCCACACTTGACGCGGAGTCCGGCGCTCCTCATCCTGCGCGGCATGGTTGAATCAGCCCCGTCCCCAGCGAATTGCGTCCTCGTCGGCGACTGTATCAGCGAGATGGCCGGCCTCCCCGAGGCGAGCGTCGATGCGGTATTCGCCGATCCGCCCTACAACCTGCAGCTGGAAGGGGAACTGCGCCGCCCCAACCACAGCCGGGTGGAGGGCGTCGAGGACGCCTGGGACCGCTTCGAGGATCTCGCCGCCTATGACCGCTTCACCCGCGACTGGCTGCTGGCCGCCCGCCGGCTGCTCAAGCCGAACGGGACGCTGTGGGTGATCGGCACCTACCACAACATCTTCCGCGTCGGCACCATTCTGCAGGACATCGGCTACTGGATCCTCAACGACATCGTCTGGCGCAAGACCAACCCGATGCCGAACTTCCGCGGCCGAAGGTTCGCCAATGCCCACGAGACGCTTATCTGGTGCGCGCGCCAGCGCGGCGCCCGCCATCGCTTCAACCACTGGGCGATGAAGAGCCTGAACGACGACCTGCAGATGCGCTCGGACTGGCTGCTGCCGATCTGCAACGGCGGCGAGCGCCTCAAGGCCGACGGCCGCAAGGCCCATCCGACGCAGAAGCCCGAGGCGCTGCTGCACCGGGTGCTGCTCGCCTCGACGGCGCCGGGCGATGTCGTCCTCGACCCGTTCTTCGGCACCGGCACCACCGGTGTCGTGGCGCTGAAGCTCGGCCGGCGTTTTCTCGGCATCGAGCGTGACCCGGCCTATGCCGAGCTGGCGCGCGGCCGCCTGGAGGGCGTCGTCGCCACCGACGATGCCGCGCTGCTGACCACCCGCACCGCCCGCGACGAGCCGCGCATCCCGTTCGGCTCGCTGGTCGAGCGCGGCTGGCTGCGGCCGGGCGACGTGCTGTTCGACCGCGGCAGGCGGTGGACGGCGAAGGTCGCCGCCGACGGCTCGATCGTCGCCGCCGACATCCGCGGCTCGATCCACAAGGTGGCGGCGCAGGTGCAGAATCTGCCGGCGTGCAACGGCTGGCAGTTCTGGTTCACCCGCGTCGAAGGCCGCCCGGTCCCCATCGACTGGCTGCGCCAGAAGCTGCGAGCGGAGGTAGGTATCGGCTGAGGACGGTGGTACGGTGCGGTTCGCTTCGCTCACCGGCACCCTATGCATTCCGGCAATCTCCGGGCATCATAGGGTGTGCTGAGCGCAGCGAAGCGCACCAAAATGCACACCGCCTATACCGCCCGGACGGGCAGCGCCTCCTCCCCCATCTCCGCATTGACCGCCGCGACGCTGGCGGCGACGGCGGCCTGGGCGCGGCGGGCGAGTTCCTTGCGGCTGGCGCCGGCGGGGACGATCGGCGCAAGGAAGCGCACTTCGACCTCGGCGCCCTTCAGCCCCAGCATCCGCCACAGGTGCGGGAACATCGTCGCATCGCCGAACCAGCAGTAGAGCTCGCGCCGCAGCCCGGTCAGCGGCTCGCCGTCGAGCGAGCGCGCGTAGGTGATCGAGACCGGCTGAACCTGCAGGTTGCTAGCGGCACCGGCCTGCTCGACGATGGCGAACAGCGACGACTTGAAGGGGGCGACGGCAGAGCCATCGGTGCTGGTGCCCTCGGCGAACAGCAGCAGGTTCTCCCCCTGCGCCAGCCGGTCGAGCAGCAGCCGGCCTTGCGCCTTCGCCTCGCCGCCGACGCGCTGGATGAAGAGCGTCCGTGTCAGTCGTGCCGCCTGCCCGAACAGCGGCCAGCGCGCCACCTCCGCCTTGGCGACAAAGGTGGCATCGGCATCGCGGGCGATCACCGGGATATCGAGGTAGGAGCAGTGGTTGACGACGAACAGCGTCGGCCCGTCGTTGCGCGGGGTTCCCGTCACCCGCAGCCGCAGCCCGGCGGTCCAGCACAACGCCCGGCACCAGGTCACCTGCAGCGGCCGCCGCCAGCGGCGCAGCGGCCCGAGGCTGACCGCGTAGAGCGCCATCAGCACGACGTTGACCAGCACCATGACGACGAGACGCCAGGCGGCGCGCAGCGGCGATCCGGACACGTCAGTTGCTGTCGGCTGGTGAGGATGCGCGGCGGTAGTGCTTGTCGTACTTGTCGGAGAGCTGGTCGGTCTTGACGATCACCGAGATGTCGGTGGTGTTGAACTGATGATCGACGACGGCCCCATCGCCGACGAAGCCGCCGACCCGCAGGTAGCCCTTGATCAGCGGCGGCAGGCTGGCCAGCACCGCCTTGGCATCGAAGCCCGATGGCGGCAGCATGCCCATGGCAACATAGTGGCGCGCGAGGGCGCGCGGCCGCAGCGCCGGCGGCGCCAGATGGTAGTGATGCAGGTAGGACAGCTCGGCTGCCAGTTGCGCCGGATCGGTGCCCGGGAAGCTGGCGCAGCCGAACATCAGCTCCAGGTCGTGCAGCCGCACGTATTCGGCGAGGCCGCGCCACAGCATCTGCATGACCGAGCGGCTGCGGTAGCCGGTATCGACGCAGGAGCGGCCCAGCTCGACGATCTCGCCCTTCCAGCGCAGCAGTGCCGAAAGGTCAAACTCCTGCTCGGAATAGAAGCCGCCGTGCTGCAACGCGATCGAACGGCGCAGCAGCCGGTAGGTGCCGACGACCCCCTCCGCGCCCTTCGACCGGCTCTCGTCGATCACCAGCAGATGATCGCAGATCTCGTCGAACGAATCGAAGTCGCGACGCTGGGAGCGGATCTCCGGTGAGGGGCTTGCCTGCATCTCCTCATAGAAGACGCGGTAGCGCAGGGCCTGGGACGCCTCGAGTTCGGCCGGTGTTTCCGCCAGACGGACCCGAAAGTTATTGAACGCGAGCGGCTCCACCTCGGGATCGTTCTCCACGCGCGGTGCGGGGGTGCACCGGCAGCCATTTGCCGCACGGCCCGCAGCCGGCGATTCCTGTATGGCAAACCGCTCCGGGCGCATCAAGCAAAAACCCCGGCGCGGCGTTCGCGGGGTGACGCGCGCCGCGAACGCCCCCGCCGCGGCCCGGTACCACGACCGAGGGCAAGGCCACCCGCCGATGCGGCTGCGGCTGCGGCCCCGGCCAAGGCCACGCCGTCTCAAAATCGCCACAGTTCACCGCCCATCAACGGCAAACTACCCTCCCTGGTTGACAAACTTCGCCGTTCGACCCACCCTGTTGGGGTCTTAGGTTGCACTTCCCGTTCTGACCCAGGTCCGTCAAATCGCGCCGGCCCGGGTTGCGAGCGCGCCCCCGGCTTCGCCGGTCAATCAACCGCAACCGCTCTCGGGGAATGGTTTCATGGCCTTGATTCGCGGCACCCGCTTCGACGATTCCCTGGCAGGCAGCCCGGGGGATGACCTGATCGTCGGGTACGCCGGCAACGACACGCTGTCTGGCCTCGATGGCAACGATACGCTGCGCGGGGGCCTCGGCAGTGATGTGCTCCGCGGCAATGCCGGCGACGACCGGCTCTTCGATTATGCCGAGGAGCAGACCGGTGTTAACGGCTCGCTCGATCTGCACAACGTGCTCGATGGCGGCCGGGGCGACGACATCCTCACCAGCAGGACCACTGTGATTCTGACGCCGACCGGCGACAGCCCCACCGGCACCCCCGCCATCCATCAGGAACTGCTTGGCGGCGCCGGCGACGACAGGCTCACCGCGGAAGTGAGCATCCACGACAGCAGCGATCCCGCGTGGGTGCAGGACGTCCAGACGACCGTCCGCCTTGATGGCGGCGACGGCCAGGACAGCCTGACGGCCGTCGTCACGGCGGATGACTGGATGACATTTCCAGGCAGGCTCGACTTCTCCCTGCAACTCTACGGTGGCGGTGGCGACGACTCGCTGCAGGTGACGGTAACCGGCGGCGCCACCGAAACCGTCACGACCGTGCTCGACGGCGGCGACGGCAACGACGTGATCCGCGCCCTCATCCAGCCCGACGAGTTCACCGCGTCGGTCGCCGAGACGACGGTGAACGGTGGGACGGGCGACGACGACATCCTGCTGCGGCTCGATCCCAACGCCGGGATGGGCTTCACCTCGGCCGGGCTCGTCGCCGACGCCGGCAGCGGCCACGACCGGGTATCCGTCTTCGCCAGCGCCGCCGGCATCGATATCAGCCTCGCCGGCGGCGACGGCAACGACACCCTGGTGTTTCACGAAGACGCGAGTGAAGGCGGCGCCAACGGGTTCGGTTCGGCGCGAAACAGCATCGCCGGCGGCGCCGGCAACGATACGGTGCTGATCGACGTCAAGGGCATCTACGATCTCGATGCCAGCGTCTCCGGCGGCGCCGGCAACGACGTCATCAGCCTCGCCGCGACCGGCCAGAGCGACGCCGCCAGCCAATATACCAGCGCCCTCTACGGCAACGACGGCGATGATCTGCTGCGCTTCTCGGTGAGCGGCACCGGCGATGAGCTCAGCTTCAGCAGCCGGCTCGACGGCGGCGCCGGCAACGATACGCTCGCCGGCAGCGCGCTGGCCGATACCCTCGTCGGCGGCGTCGGCGCCGACCGCATGTCCGGCGGCGGCGGCAACGACGTCTTCGTCCTCGGCCGCGACGGGGGGGCGGAAGCGGATGTCGTCACCGACTTCACCAGTGGCGCCGATCACTTCGATCTCGGCGCCTTCTCGCTCAGCCTCGCCGGATTGCAGGCGCTGCTTGCCGCCAGCAGTGGCAATACGCTGGCGCTCAGCACCCTCGGCGGCCGCGACGTGGTCCTCGCCGGCCTCGACGTGGACGACCTCGCCACGTCCGACTTCATCCTGTGAGGGAGGGGAGGAGGAACGGGGGCGACGGTGGTATCGCGCCGCCCCCTGGAGGCTCCCCGGCTCGTCTTCTGCTGCGGTGCGCTCCAACCGTCGGAGCGCACCGTCCGCGCTAGTTCGCCTGGCGGCGAAGGAACGCCGGGATGTCCAGCAGGTCGTCTTCGGCGGTGTTCTGCGACGACGGCAGCCGCTCATCGACGTGGACGCCGCCGAGCCGTGGCTGCGACGGTGCCGGCGCCTCGGCTTCGATCGTCTCTGGCTTGCTCGGGCGCGCCGGTGCACCGCCGATGACCCGGGCGAACAGATTGGCCATGACGCCGCCGCGGTGGGCATCGCCTTCGGCCAGCCGGTTGCCGTTCATGCCGCCGTGCGCCGGAGCCTCGTTGCCGGCGCGCGGATCGACGATGCCGCGGGCGGTGATCGGTGCCGGCACGAGGCTGCCGGCCAGCGGTGCCGGGGCGCTGTCCGCCGCGGCATAGAACACCGGCGGCCGGCTGCCCGCCTCTGCCACTGCGCGGCGCTCGGCCTCGACGGCAACCGCGTGGTCGGTTGCTTCCGCCGCCACGCCCTCGCGGCCGCGGGCAACCTGGCTCTGCCGGGCTTCGCTGAGGCTGCGCACCACCCCGGCGGCCTTGGTCGTCGTCTGCACCGGCTTGGCGGCGGTAGCGCCGATGTCCATGCCGGTCGCCACCACCGAGACGCGGATGCGGCCTTCCAGCGTTTCGTCGAAGGTCGACCCGAAGATGATGAAGGCCTCGGGGTCGACCTCGGAGCGGATGCGGTTGGCCGCTTCGTCGACCTCGAACAGCGTCATGTCGAGCGAGCCGGTGATGTTGATCAGCACGCCGCGGGCGCCCTTCATCGAGACGTCGTCGAGCAGCGGGTTGGAGATGGCCGCCTCCGCCGCATCGAGCGCCCGGCGCTCGCCGGTGGCCTCGCCGGTGCCCATCATCGCCTTGCCCATCTCGCTCATCACCGCGCGGATGTCGGCGAAGTCGAGGTTGATCAGGCCCGGCATCACCATCAGGTCGGTGACGCCGCGGACGCCCGAGTAGAGCACGTCGTCGGCCATCTTGAACGCGTCGGCGAAGGTGGTGCGCTCGTTGGCGATGCGGAAGAGATTCTGGTTGGGGATGATGATCAGCGTATCGACGAACTGCTCCAGCTCCTCGATGCCCTGATCGGCGATGCGCATCCGGTGCTGGCCCTCGAAGTGGAAGGGCTTGGTGACGACGCCGACGGTCAGGATGCCCTGCTCGCGGGCGGCGCGGGCGATCACCGGAGCGGCGCCGGTGCCGGTGCCGCCACCCATGCCGGCGGCGATGAACACCATGTTGGAGCCACGGATCTCCTGGATGATCTCTTCCAGCGCCTCTTCCGCGGCGATGCGGCCGATGTCCGGCCGCGAGCCGGCTCCCAGCCCTTGCGTCACGGTCATGCCGAGCTGGATGCGACGCTCGCAGCTCGACTGCGTCAGCGCCTGGGCGTCGGTGTTGGCAACGATGAACTCGACGCCTTCCAGGTTGGCGCGGATCATGTTGTTGACGGCATTGCCGCCGGCGCCGCCACAGCCGATGACGCTGATACGCGGCCGCAATTCCGGCGTCGGCTGGGCAATGGGGATGCTGAGATTGATGGACATGACGAGCCTCCGTTTCGTGCCTGGGTTAACGACCGCTCTCGGGTTGACCGCTACCGCAACCCCTCAGAAATTCTCCCGAAGCCATTGGCCGAGCCGGCCAAACCGGCTGTGGGCACTGTTTGCGGGCCGGTAAACGGGCTCGGCGCCTTCGTGTGGCCGGTTGGCCGCAAAGCGCAAAAGCCCGGTAACGGTGGCGAAGGCGGGCCCGACGACGGCATCGGGCAGTCCCTCGATGCCGCGTGGCCGGCCGATGCGAACCTGCTTGTCGAGAACCTGACCGGCGAGTTCGCCGGCGCCGGGAAGCTGCGCCGCACCGCCAGTGAGCACCACCCGCCGGCCGGCGACGCGGTCGTAACCGGCGTCCTGCAGGCGGGCGCGCACCATCTCGAAGATCTCCTCCATGCGCGGCCGGATGATGCCGACCAGCATCGAGCGCGGGACCAGGGTGCCTTCCGAGGCGCCGTCGTCGGCGATCGGCGGGACCTCGATCATCTGCCGCGAGTCCGACGGCGACGGCTGGCAGCTGCCATAGAGGGTCTTGATGCGCTCGGCCTGCGCCATCGGCGTCGACAGCCCGCGGGCGAGGTCGCGGGTGACGTGCAGGCCGCCGAGCGGGATGCTGTCGGTGTGGATGAGCTCAGAGTCGAAGAAGACGGCGACCGAGGTGGTGCCGCCGCCGGCGTCGATCAGGGTGATGCCGAGCTGGGTCTCATCCTCGACGAGGCAGCCGAGAGCCGAGGCGTACGGCGAGACGACCTTGCCGTCGACCTCGAGATGGCAGCGGGTGACGCAGGTGGCGACGTTGCGGACCGCGCCGGCAGAGGCGGTGATCAGGTGCAGGTTGACGCCGAGGCGCTGTCCGAACATGCCGCGGGGATCACGCACGCCGCGGCAGCCGTCGACCGAGTAGCCGACCGGGATGACGTGGACGATGTCGTGCTCGGCGGGAATGGCGCCGGCGACACCGGCCGGATCGAGGATGCGGCGCAGGTCGGCATCGCCGATTTCGTGGCCGGCAACGGACACTTCGTAGGCGGCCATGCGCGAGCGCGGCTTGCCGGTGGAAACGTTGACGACGACACCGCGGATGTTGTCCCCCGCCATGCGCTCGGCCGCCTCGACGGTGGTGCGGATCGTCGCTTCGGCACCGTCGAGGTCGATCAGGGCACCGTTGCGGACCCCTTGCGATGCGTGGTGGCCGATGCCGACGACGCGCAGCGGACGGCCGTTCTCGGCCGGCTGGGCGATCAGGCAGCAGACCTTGGTCGTGCCAATGTCGAGCGCCGCGATCAATCCGTTGCGCACCTTTGCCTGGGCTGCCGCCTTGTGTCGTTTCACGTCCGCATCCCCGTTACGTCTTTACCCGCCGTCACGCATCGCTTCCGGCATGGGCTGCGCGATCAGCCGGGCGCACCACCAGCCGGTCTTCCAGCCGCAGGTCGATGACCCGGACCGGCTTGTCGAGCAGGTGATGGTCGCGCTGGTGCTGGGCCAGCCGCCGCCACGCCCGCTCCGGATCCTGTTCGGGCAGCTTGATGTCGATGCCGTCGGCCAGGTGGACGTTCCACCGCCGGCCACCCACCCGCACCGCTGCCTTCACCCGCGGCAGCAGTTCCGGCTCGCTCGCCAGCATGCGCACCAGCGCGGTGGCGTTGGCCGGCGCATCCTCGCCGACGACGATCATCAATTCGTTGAACGGACCCACATCGTCGCGGAGGATCACCTGTCCCTCCTCGTCGATCAGCGCGAACTTCTTGTCGTGCTGCCACAGCGCCAGCGGCTTGCGCTCGACGATATCGACGACGAGCGTGTCGGGCAGGACGCGGCGGATCGAGGCCTGCCGCACCCACGGCAGCGCCTGTACCCGCTGGCGCACCGCCTCCAGATCGACCGCGAGGATCGGCGAGCCGCGCCTGACCGCCAGCGCCTCGAGCAGGGTCTTCTTCGGCGTCTCGCTGCGGCCGACGACGAAGACGTCGCGGACGACAAAGCCCATCCGCGCCGATGCATCGAGCACCGACTGGACCGTCCGCGCCGCCGCGCGCTGCGGCATCCCCGCCGTCCACGCCATCCAGCCGGTGCCGGTGGCGGCAAGGATGAACGCCGCCGTCCAGTACGGCAGCGCCCCGCGTGAGCGCCACACCGGCACCACCCGTGGCCGCCGGGTGTTCTTCTTCGCGCCGGTGCCCCGGCTCCACGCGTTCTTGCCCCAGAAACGCAGGCGCCCGCCGATCATGCGTCGTACTCCGCGTGCTCGACCATCCACACCACCAGTTCGGGGAAGGAGATGCCGACGCAGGCCGCCTGCTCCGGCACCAGCGAGGTCGGCGTCATGCCGGGCTGGGTGTTCACCTCCAGCATGTAAAGCTGCTCGCCGTCCCAGCGCAGGTCGGCGCGCGAGACGCCGCGGCAGCCGAGCGCCTCGTGGGCCAGCACGGCAAGGCGCATCGCCTCGTCGTAGACCGCCGGCTCGACCTGCGCCGGCACCACGTGGCGGGAGCCGCCCGGGGCGTACTTGGCGTCATAGTCGTAGAAGCCGCGCTCGGTGGTGATCTCGGTGACCGCCAGCGCCCGCTCGCCCATCACCGCCACGGTGAACTCGCGGCCAGCGATGAAGCGCTCGACCATCACCTGCTCGCCGAACTGCCAGTCGCCGTTCAGCGCGCCGGTGTTGCTGCCGTTGCGGACGATGCGCACGCCGACGCTGGAGCCCTCGTTCATCGGCTTGATGACGAACGGCCGCGGCAGCGGATCACCGCCGGCGAAATCGCCGCGCCGGACGATGACGTGCTCGACGACGGGAACGCCGGCGTGGGCCAGGACCTGCTTCGCCCGCGGCTTGTGCATCGCCAGTGCCGAGGCGAGCACGCCGGAGTGGGTGTAGGGGATCGCCAGGATGTCGAGCAGTCCCTGGATCGTCCCATCCTCGCCCCAACGGCCGTGCAGCGCGTTAAACACCGCATCCGGCTTCGGCGTCAGGCCGGCCAGCAGGGCCGGGATGTCGCGAGAAACGTCAATGGCGTAGGCGTCGTAGCCCGCCTGCTGCAGGCCTTCGGTGACGGCGGCACCGCTGACCAGCGAGACTTCGCGCTCCGAAGACCAGCCGCCCATCAGGACGGCGACGCGCTTGCTCATCCCCGCACCTCCCGCGGACCGCCGACTGCCGGCAGGCCGATCCGCCTGATTTCCCATTCGAGGGTGACGCCGGTGGCCGCCCGCACTCGCCGACGCACTTCTTCGCCGAGGCTCTCCAGGTCGGCGGCGGTGGCATCGCCACCGTTGATCAGGAAGTTGCAGTGCTGCCCGGAGACCTGCGCGCCGCCCATCACGAGCCCCCGGCACCCCGCCCGGTCGATCAGCTCCCACGCCTTTGCCCCAGGGGGATTGGCGAAGGTCGAGCCGCCGGTGCGCGAGCGCACCGGCTGGGTGCTTTCCCGCGCCGTCCGGATCTCGGCCATGCGCCGGGCGATCGCACCGCCATCGCCGCGCCGGCCGCGCAGGACGGCGCCGGTGAAAATCCAGTCTTCGGCGATGCCGCAGTGGCGATAGCCGAAGCCGAGGTCGGCGGGGGCCAGCCGATGCTCGCGGCCGCCGCCATCGAGGGCGGTCGCGGACACCAGAACGTCGCGGATCTCGCTGCCGTAGGCGCCGGCGTTCATCCGCAGCGCCCCGCCGATGGTTCCCGGAATGCCGGAGAGGAATTCGAGGCCGGCAAGACCGGCGTCCTGCGCCACCCGGGCGACGTTGCCGTCCAGCGCGCCTGCCCCGGCGATGATCGTCTCGTCCTCGGCGGTGATGCCGGCAAAGCCGCGACCGAGGCGGACGACGACGCCCGGCACGCCGCCGTCGCGCACCAAAAGGTTGGAGCCGACGCCGAGCACCGTCACCGCCACGTCCGCCGGCTTGTTCGCAAGGAAAGCGGCAAGGTCACCCGCGTCGGCCGGGCGAAACATCACCTCGGCCGCGCCGCCGACGCGGAACCAGGTGATCGGCGCCAGCGCCACCGCTTCGCTGAGGCGGCCGCGCACCGCCGGCAGCCGGTCGAGCAGGCGGGGCGGAGCCTTCGGGGCCGGCATCATGCCGCGGCTCCCGTGCACTGCCGCCGCCATGCCTTGATCTCGGCCGGCAGCGCGTGGGCCCACTGGGTGATGTTGCCGGCGCCCAGGCAGACGACAAGATCGCCGGCGTTGGCGACATCGGAGACGGTGCGGGCGAGAGCGTCGCGGTCCGCCAGCGGGATGATCTGGCGATGGCCGCGGGCGCGCAGACCGTCGACCAGGGCGTCGCGGCTGATCCCCTCGATCGGATCCTCGCCGGCGGCGTAGACATCGGCGACGATCACCGCGTCGGCATCGTTGAAGCAGGAGCAGAAGCCCTCGAACAGGCTGGCGAGCCGGCTGTAGCGGTGCGGCTGGACGACGGCGATGACCTGCCCGGCGCCGACGGTGCGCGCCGCTTCCAGCACGGCAGCGATTTCCACCGGGTGGTGGCCGTAGTCGTCGATGATGGTGATGCCATCGACCTCGCCGCAGCGGGTGAAGCGGCGGTTCACGCCGCCGAAGCTGGCGAAGGCCCGCGCCACGGTGGCGTCGTCGATACCGACGGCACCGGCGACGGCCAGCGCCGCCAGCGCGTTCTGGACGTTGTGCTTGCCGTACATCGGCAGGAACAGCTTCGGAACGGTGCGGCTGACCCCGGTCTTGCGGTCGCTGACCACCGCGGTGAAGCGCACGCCGTCGCCGTTGGCATAGACGTCGCTGCCGCGCACGTCCGCCTGCGGACTGAAGCCGTAGGTGACGACGCGGCGGTCGAGCAGCCGCGGCAGGATGCCCTGCACCTCCGGGTGGTCGATGCAGACGGCGGCGACGCCATAGAACGGGATGTTGGCGGCGAAGGTGACGAACGCCTCGCGCAGCGCCTCGAACGTCCCGTAGTGGTCCATGTGCTCGGGATCGATGTTGGTGATCACCGCGATCGTCGCCGGCAGCTTGACCATGGTGCCGTCGCTCTCGTCCGCCTCGGCGACCATCCAGTCGCCGGAGCCGTGGCGGGCGTTCGAGCCCCAGGCGTTGATGATGCCGCCGTTGACGACCGTGGGATCGAGCCCGGCGGCGTCCAGAACCTGGGCGATCAGTGAGGTCGTGGTCGTCTTGCCGTGGGTGCCGCCGACGGCGATCGACCATTTCAGCCGCATCAGCTCGCCCAGCATCTCGGCGCGGCGCACCACCGGGATCAGCAGCTTGCGGGCGGCCACCACCTCCGGGTTGTCCGGGCGCACCGCCGACGAGATCACCACCACCTGGGCACTGCCGAGGTTCTCCTCGGCATGGCCGATGACGACGGCAATGCCCTTGGCCTGCAGCCGGCGGGTGTTGGCGCCCTCGGCGCGGTCGCTGCCCTGCACCCGGTATCCCAGGTCGTGCATCAGCTCGGCGATGCCGCTCATGCCGATGCCGCCGATGCCGACGAAGTGGATGGGGCCGATCCCGAGCGGGATGGTCTTCATGCCGCAAGCCTTCCGTTGCTGATCGCTATCTCCGGGGGTGCCGCGCCGATGACCTCCAGCACCAGATCGGCCAGCCGCGCCGCCGCCCGCTCGACGCCGAGGCCGTGGGCCACCGCCGCCGCCGCGGCCAGCTTTGCCGGCCGGGCAAAAAGGTCTTCAAGCCGCGCCGACAGCGCCTCCGGCGTCAGCGTTTCCTGCGGCATCAGCCAGCCGCCGCCCGGCTCGGCGAGCGCCCGCGCATTGGCGGTCTGATGGTCGTCGGCGGCGAAGGGATACGGCACCAGCACCGCCGGGCAGCCGAGCGTCGTGATCTCGGCGATGGTCGAGGCACCGGCACGGGCGACCAGCAGGTGCGTCGCCGCCAGCCGTGCCGGAATATCGTCGAAGAACGTTCCCAGCTCGGCGCCGATGCCGATCCGGCGGTAGGCCTCGCGGACGGCATCGAGCGCCTCCGGCCGGCACTGCTGGGTAATCGCCAGGCGCGCCCGGACCCGGGCGGTCAGCCGGTCCACCGCCGCCGGCAGCACCTCGCCGAACACCCGCGCCCCCTGGCTGCCACCGAGAACGAGCAGGCGGATGGTCCCGGTCGCCTCGGGGGCCTGATAGGCGCGTTCGCGCAGCCGGGCGAACGCCGGCCGCACCGGCATGCCGGTACGGATCACCTTGTCCTCGCTCCCCTTCGGCACCATCGCCACCGCCTCGAACGCGGTGGCGATGCGGCTGGCCCGGCGGGCGAGCAGCCGGTTGGCGCGGCCGAGGATGGCGTTCTGCTCATGGAGGATGGTGGGAATGCCGAGCAGGCTCGCCGCCATGACCGTCGGCACCGACGCGTAGCTGCCGAAGCCGACGACGGCGCGGGGCGACAGCAAGCGCAGCGCCCAGGCCGCCTGCGCCAGGCCGGCACCGAGGGCGGTGATGCTCTTCATCCGGCCCCATGCCGACTGGCCGGCGATGCCGCCGCCGCGGACGTGTCGCACCTGCATCTCGCCGCCGAACGAGACGCCGCGGCGGTCGGTGAACAGCACCGGCTCGATGCCGCGCTCGCGGAGCTGCGAGGCAAGCGCCTCGGCGGGGAAGACGTGGCCGCCGGTGCCGCCGGCAGCGAGGGCGACGCGCAGGGGACGGCCGGCGCTCATCGGCCGCCTCCCGGATGCGGGCGCTCGCGGGTCAGCGCCAGCGCCATGCCCAGCCCCCAGGCCAGCGCAATCGTGGCCGAGCCGCCGTAGGAAACGAACGGCAGGGTGATGCCCTTCGGCGGGATCAGGTGCATGGTCGAGGCCATGTTCATCAGCGCCTGCGCGCCGAACAGCGCCAGCAGCGAGCCCGCCGCCAGCAGCACGAACAGGTCGTTGTCCTTGAAGGCGCGGATCATGCCGCGCAGCACGACGAAGCTGAACAGCCCGATCAGCAGCAGGCACAGCAGCACGCCGAACTCCTCGCCGGCGACGGCAAAGATGAAGTCGGCATGGGCGTCCGGCAGTGCCGCCTTGACGTGCCCCTCGCCCGGGCCGCGGCCAAACAGGCCGCCGCTCTGGAAGGCTTCCATCGCCCGCTTGACCTGATAGCCCTCGCCGCTCGCCGGGTCGAGGAACAGGTCGACCCGGTAGCGCACATGATCGAAGGCGAAGTAGGCGCCGACACCGACCCCGCCGAAAGCCAGCGCCAGCAGCCCGATCAGCGCCAGCGGGCAGCCGGCGAGGAAGATCTGCATGCACCAGACACCGACGACCAGCAGCGTCGTGCCGACGTCGGGCTGCAGCAGCAGGACGCCGGCTACCGCCGCCACCAGCCCCGCCGACAGCGGGTAGCCGACCCACCACTCGCTGTTCCGGCTGCTGGCGATGACCGCGGCGCAGACGACGGCGAACGCCGGCTTGAGGAATTCCGACGGCTGGATCGAGACGCCGGCGAGCGACAGCCACCGTCGCGCCCCCTTGATCTCGGCACCGAGGAACAGCGTGGCGATGGTGGCGACGAAGGCGATCAGCAGGACGATGGCGGCACAGCGCCGCACGCCCTTTGGCGACAGCAGCGAGGTCACCAGCATGAGCGCGATGGCCGCCGGCACGTACACCATCTGCCGGTGCGCAAAATAGAAGGCATCGAGACGCAGCCGCTGCGCCACCGGCGGCGACGCCGCCATGGTCAGGACGATGCCGAGCCCGGCGATCAGCAGGATGGCGGCGATCGTCCAGCGGTCGACCGTCCACCACCACCGGCTCAGCAGGCTGGTATCGGTACGGGAAAAGGAGAGGCTCATCCGGCGATCTCCTTCACCAGCGCGCGGAAGGCTTCGCCGCGCACCTCGAAGTTGGGAAACTGATCGAATGAGGCGCAGGCCGGCGACAGCAGCACCACCGGATGACGGGCTGCGTCCGCCTGCGCCGCGGCGTGAGCCGCCGCGAATGCCTCCGCCAGCGCACCGCAGCGAACGACCGCTGCGCGGCCGTCGAGCTCGCGGGCGAATGCTTCCTCGGCCTCGCCGATCAGGAAGGCGGCACGCACCCGGTCGAGCCATGGCAGCGTCGCCGCCAGCCCGTCCTCCTTGGGCCGGCCGCCGGCAATCCAGTAGATGTTCTCGTAGCTGGCCAGCGCCCGGGCGGCGGCATCGCCATTGGTCGCCTTGGAGTCGTTGACGTAGGTGACGCCGTCGATCACCGCGATCCGTTCCTGGCGGTGCGGCAGGCCGGGAAAGCTGAGAATGGCCTCGGCGCACGCGGCCAGCGGCACGCCAAGGGCGCGGGCAGCGGCATAGGCGGCGGCGGCGTTCTGGCCATTGTGCTCGCCCGGCAGCGCCAGCGCTTCCCCCAGATCGGCAACCAGCTTCGGGTCGCCGTCGAGCGCATCCCACAGCGCACCGGACGCGGCGAAGGCGCCGCCGCCGACCCGCCGGCGCCCGGAGATGGCCAGCACGCGATGGCTGCGGCGCTCGTTCAGGGCGGTGCAGATGGTCCGGCTGGGCTCATCATCGACGCCGATCACCGCCGTGGCCCCGAGCGGCGCACCTTCGAAAATGCGCTGCTTGGCGGCGATGTAACCCTCCATGCCACCGTGGCGGCTGAGGTGGTCGGGCGATATGTTGAGCATCACAGCGGCATTAAATACTAGACTTGGCGTTAGCTCCAACTGGTATGACGACATCTCTAAAATACACGTCGTTCTTGTTGTTGGTGGGTCGAAGGCCAGAACCGGTGGGCCCAGGTTGCCGCCCACCCGGACGTCGCCGCCGCTCGAAGCGAAGATGTGGCCGATCAATGCAGTGGTGGTCGACTTTCCATTAGTACCTGAAATACCGATGTAGCGGCCGCCGGGGTGAGCGCGGAACAGCAACTCGACGTCGCCGATGATTTCAACGCCCAGCGCCCGCGCCCGTGACACCACTGGATGTGGTGCGGGGAAGGTGTGGGGGATGCCGGGGCTCAACACCAGCGCAACCGATTCGGCGAGGCCGTCGTGCGCGGCCAGTTCGGTGAGGGCGATGCCCTCGGCGGCGGCGGCGGCACGCGCCCCCTCGCCGTCATCCCAGGCCCAGACCGTGTGGCCGGCCGCCAGCAGCGCCCGCGCCGCCGCCCGGCCGCTGGCCCCCAGCCCGAGCACCGCCCACGGACGACGCGGAAGGTTGCGCAGGTCGATCATCGCCGCCTCCCTACCGGAGCTTCAGCGTTGACAGGCCGATCAGCGCCAGCACCGCGGCGATGATCCAGAAGCGAATGACGATCGTCGGCTCCTTCCAGCCCTTTTTCTCGAAGTGATGGTGCAACGGCGCCATGCGGAAGACGCGCCGCCCGGTCAGCTTGAACGAGAAGACCTGGACGATCACCGAGACCGTCTCCAGCACGAACAGTCCGCCGACGATGAACAGCACCAGTTCGTGCTTGGTGGAGACGGCGATCGCTCCCAGCGCCCCGCCCAGCGACAGCGAGCCGGTATCGCCCATGAACACGCGGGCGGGAGGAGCGTTGAACCAGAGGAAGCCGAGCCCGGCGCCGATCAGCGCGCCGCAGAAGACGGCCAGTTCGCCGGTTCCCGGCACATAGTGGATCTGCAGGTAGTTGGCGAAGACGGTGTTGCCGACGAGGTAGGCGACCAGCGCGAAGACGCCGGCGGCGATCATCGCCGGCACGATGGCCAGCCCGTCGAGGCCGTCGGTCAGATTGACCGCATTGGAGGAGCCGACGATGACGACGACGGCAAGCAGTGGCCACGCCCAGCCGAGGTTGATCAGCAGGTTCTTGAAGAACGGCACGGCAAGCTGGTCCTGCAGGCCGACCGGGGTGAGCTGGCTGATCCACAACGCCGCCGAGGCGGCGATGATCACCTGCAGGAACAGCTTGGCGCGACCCGGCAGGCCGCGGCTGTCGCGGTGCAC
This sequence comes from Rhodospirillales bacterium, assembly GCA_039808105.1. GTDB lineage: Bacteria > Pseudomonadota > Alphaproteobacteria > Rhodospirillales > Defluviicoccaceae > Defluviicoccus. Next base: position 1,717 of record JBDHSN010000047.1, on the reverse strand, counting down.
GACCTTGCGGTAGTCGTCGAGAAAGCCGATCGCGCCGTACGAGATGGTGACGATCAGCGCCGCCCAGACGAAGCCGTTGCTGAGTTCGGCCCACAGCAGCGTCGAGACGGTCAGCGCCAGCAGGATGAGGAAGCCGCCCATCGTCGGGGTGCCGCGCTTGGTCAGCAGATGGCTCTCGGGGCCGTCGGTGCGGATGGGCTGGCCGCCGTTCTGTCGCGCCCGCAGCAGGTCGATCAGCCGCGGTCCGACGATGAAGCCGATCAGCAACGCCGTCAGCAGGGCGCCTCCCGACCGGAAGGTGATGTAGCGGAAGACGTTGAACGGAGTGAACGCATCCGCGAACGGCACCAACAGATGATAAAGCACGGCTCTATTTCCCCGGCCCGGTGGCCGTTCCCGCCTGTTCGGATGACTGACCCTGGCCCAGTGCCAGCAGCGCTTCGACAACGAGGCGCATGCGGCTGCCGGCGGAGCCCTTGACGGCGATGACGTCGCCGTCGCGCACCTGCGCCGCGACCAGCGGCGCCAGGGCGGCGGCGTTTGCGGCGTGCGCGCCGCGCATCGCGGCGGGCAGCGCGTCGTGCAGGTGGGCGCTCATCGGGCCGGCGGAGAAGACGAGGTCGATGCGGTGCTCCGCCAGCGCTGCCGCCAGTCCGGCATGCAGGTGCGGCGACTGCGGCCCCAGCTCCAGCATGTCACCCAGCGCCGCGATACGCCGGCCGTCCCCGCCGGGCCGGCTGGCGCCGAGCACCTGGAACGAAGCCCGCATCGACGCCGGGCTGGCGTTATAGCTGTCGTCGATGAGCTGGAAGCTGCCGGCGGGCAGGCGCACGGTCGTCTGCTGGCCCCGGCCCTTCGGCGGCCGCAGATCGGCGAGCGCGGCGGCGGCAGCACCCACATCGGCGGCAACGCCGGCAACACAGGCGAGCACGCAGAGCGCGTTGGTCTGCCAGTGCCGCCCGGGAGCGCCGATGCGAAAGGACAGGCGCTCGCCCAGCACGTCCGCCTCGATCTGCGAGCCGGCCTCGTCGGCAACGGCGGCGATCAGCCGGGCATCGGCATCGGCTGCCCGGCCGAAGGTGATGATGCGGGTAGCGCCGGCGTCGCGCGCCTTGGCGAGCAGGCGTTCACAATAGATATTGTCGCGATTGAGCACGGCGGTGCCGCCCGGCTCCAGCCCGTCGAAGATCTCCGCCTTGGCTTCGGCGATCTCATCCACCGAGGCGAAGTGCTCGATGTGCGCCGGCTCCACGGTGGTGATCGCCGCGACCTGCGGGCGCACCAGCCGGGTCAGCGGGGTGATCTCGCCGGCGTGGTTCATCCCCATCTCGAACACCCCGAACGCCGCGCTGCACGGCAGGCGGGCGAGACTGAGCGGGACCCCCCAATGGTTGTTGAAGCTGCCGGCGCTGGCATGGGTCTCCGCCTGCCGGTGCAGGACGAGGGCCAGCGCCTCCTTGAGGCTGGTCTTGCCGACGCTGCCGGTGATGCCGGCGATGCGTGCCACGCTGCGGCCACGGGCGGCTGCCGCCAGCGCCCGCAGCGCCTCGAAGGTGTCGGCGACCAGCAACAGCGGCGCGTCGCCGGACACCCCTGCCGGCACGGCGGCAACCAGCGCCGCCGCGGCGCCCCTCGCCAGCGCATCGGCCGCGTAGGCGTGGCCGTCGGAGTTGAACCCCTGCAACGCCACGAACAGATCGCCGGGAACGAGCGTGCG
>JBDHSN010000046.1:0-18684 GCA_039808105.1 Rhodospirillales bacterium | reverse complement strand
GAGAAGGCGCCATAGGCGTCGAGCGTCTCGATGCCGAACAGCGCCAGCAGCCGGCCGCGGCCGGCGGCTTCGCCGATGCGGCCGTCCGGCAGCAGCGTCGTCCGCGCCCGCCAGTCGGCGAGGGCGGGCCGCGCGGCGCAGCCTTCCGCCAGCAGCAGCTCGCCCGGCTCGATGCGGGCGAGCGCGGCCGCCAGCTCGGGTCGCGCCAGCGGCTGGGCGTGCAGGTCGCCGGTGGAGATGTCGAGCCAGGCGAGGCCCAGGCCGGCGGCGGTCTCGGCCAGGGCGGCGAGGTAGTTGGGCTGGCGGGCGTCGAGCAGGCCGTCCTCGGTCAGCGTTCCGGCGGTGATCACCCGGACGACGGCGCGGGCGACGATGCTCTTGCCGCCGCGTTTCTTCGCTTCGGCGGGATCCTCGGTCTGCTCGCACACCGCCACCTTGAAGCCGGCGCGGATCAGCCGGGCGAGGTAGCCCTCGTGGCTGTGCACCGGCACGCCGGCCATCGGGATGTCGGCGCCCTCGTGCTTGCCGCGGTGGGTCAGCGCGATGTTGAGGGCGGCCGCCGCCTTCACCGCATCGTCGAAGAACAGCTCGTAGAAGTCGCCCATTCGGTAGAACAGCAGGCAGTCGGGGTGCTGCCGCTTGATCTCGTGGTACTGCCCCATCAGCGGCGTTGCCGCCGGACGGTCGGCGGCGGCCGGAGCGGAGCGGGACGGCGGTCGGGCGTCGGGCACGGGCGGGTGGAGCCGGCTGGTAGCGGATGCGGCAGACTAGCGGAGCCGGCCCGCGGCACAAAGGCTGGGCATCGGCGTTGGCGACGGGCAAGATGCCTCGACAGCAGGAGGGCAGCAATGACCGGGATGAATGCGGGGCCGATCGAGGTGGTGGGGCTGTTCGCCGATCGCGACAGCTTCGAGCGCGCCGTGGCGGCGCTGCTGGCGAGCGGTTTCGAGCGTCCCGACCTCAGCGTGCTCGCCGCGCACGAATCGCTGGATGCCGCCGGCAAACCCGGCAAGCCGTGGCGCGAGGCGCTGCTGGCGATGGTCGGCGAGCTGAAGTACGAGGGGCCACTGGTCGCCTCGGGCGCTATCTTCCTCGCCGGCGGGCCGCTGGCGGCGACCATCGCCGCGGTGATCGGCGCCGCCGTCGGCGGTATCGCCGTCAAGGACGTGCTGGAAGAGGTGACCGCCCAGCCGCACACCGAGGACTTTGCCCGCTCGCTGGCCGCCGGCGACGTCATCCTGTGGGCGCGGGTGGCGGATGCTGCGGCGGAAGCGCGCGCCGGCGAGATCATGACGGCGAGCGGCGCCACCAACGTGCACAGCGTCCGCCGCGGTGCGTCCCCTGCCGAGGCAGGACGGACGTCCGGCAGGGCTTAGCAAGCCCCGCCGGACGGGGGATCTAACGGCCGGCGTTGACCGAGTAGAATCCCGCCGGTCCCGGTGCCCTGCCGAGGAGTTGGGTGCGGAAGTAATCGACGTCGCTGCCGTCGATCACGCCGTTGAGGTTGAAGTCGTAGCCGGCGCGGTAGCGGCCATCGCCGTAGGTCGCGCCCAAGGCCGCCTGCACTGCCGCAAGGTCATCGGCCCCGGCGACGTTGTCACCGTTGAAGTCGCCGTCGCAGCGGTCGCCGAAGCGATCCCGGTCGGAGTCACGCTGGTCGGCGTTGGCGACGGTGACGCAGTTGTCGACCTGATCGGGAACGCCGTCGCCGTCGCTGTCGGGCGAGACGGTGCAGACGTTGGCCTTGGCGATCCAGTTGCTGATCAGGGTGACCGCGACGTTGTGTACGAGGTTCGTCCCCAGCGGCGGCATCTGGTTGGCGCCGCGGCTGCCCATCCGCGCCGGCAGGATCGACCACTCCGGGTGCCCCGGGTAGATCAGCTTGGCATCGGCGATGCCGAGGTCATCGACGCGCGGATCGGCGTTGCAGGCGTTCATCGTCGCCATGCTCCGGTCGAAGCGGAAGTCGAGCGTCGCCCGCAGCTCGTTGCCTTCGCGGTGACAGAACGAGCAGTTGGCATGCAGGTAGGAGCGGGCGCGCCGGGCCGCCGCCACATAGTCCACGCTGGTGACCGGGTCAGGCAGGGCGTTCAGATCCTTGATCTCGCCCGGCAGCGGCCCGTCGAACATGCCGATGTAGTCCCAGCTGGCAAGCTGATGGCCGGAAATACCGCTGGGGTAGGTGATGGTCCGGTTGAGCTGGGCGATCTCCAGGCCAAGCGAAAAGCCGGCGGCCTGGGTATGGCAGCTCAGGCACTCGCCGCGGCTGGGCAGCCGCCATGTGATGTTTCCGCGTCCGGGCATGAACACCGGGATGTTCTTGCCTTCGGCCGGAACGAGCACCGCATCGGTGCCGTCACCGCGCCACTCGTAGGTATACCCCGCCCACGACCCGTCGCTATGACGCTTCAGCAGGCGGGTTTCGATCGGCCGTGCGCCGGCGAAGAACGACTTCACCAGCACCGAATTCGCCGGCAGGACGAAGTCACCGTCCGGCTGGATGGAAATATTCTGGCCGTCGGGAAGGGCGATGAAGCGCTCCTTGGCGGCGGCGTCCGACCACAGCGGCGAGTTGACCTCGTAGGGGATCAGCCCGGACGCCGGCTGCTGCGGGTTCGCCGGGTTGACGCAGCCGGTCGCGGACAGCAACTCCGGGACGGTGACGCCGGCGGTGCCGCCGCTGCCGCGCGCCAGCTGGTAGGCGACGCCGTTGCGATCGACGCCGTAGAGCTCACCCGCAGCATCGGTGAAGAAGACGAAGATCTCGGGCGCGTCGTCGAGCAGCAGCTGCGGTGTGTAGCCGGCGCCGGTCGGTTGCAGCGCCCACAGCTGGCGCAGGCCGTGCATCTGGTAGATGAAGCTGCCGCTCAGCCCCGGCACGGCGGTTCCGTTGTATTCGAAGCCGCCGATGATGGCCGCCGGCTGGCCGGTGCGCCGGACCGAGAGGACCGGGTCACGCGCGGTAACACCGGCGCATGACTTGCCGGGGCGGCAGTTCGGCCCTTCATAGAGATCCCAGCCGTAGTTGCCGCCGGGCTGCACCAGGTCTACTTCCTCGTACTGGTCCCCGCCGACATCGCCGACCCACAGCCGCAGCGAGCCGGTATCCATGGAAAAGCGCCAGGGATTGCGCAGGCCGTAGGCGTGAATCTCCGGCCGCGCGCCGGGAACGTTGACGAAGGGGTTGTCGATGGGAATGCGGTAGGGTGCGCCCGGCCGCGAGACGTTGACGTCGATGCGCAGGATCTTGCCGCGCAGATCACCCAGCCGCTGGGCCGGCGACGGCTGCCCGGGCGCGGAGCCGTCACCACTGCCGATGAACAGGTGGCCGCCGGCGCCGAACATCAGGTGGCCGAAATGATGCACCCATCCCTGGTTCTGCTGCTGGGTAATGATGACCAGGGCGGAGGAGGGATCAAAACGCTTGCCGTCACCGGCCAGCGTGTAGCGGACGACCATCGAGGTCGTCTGGGTCTGGCCGGGCTGGCGGCCGTTGATCAGCAGGAAGACCCAGCCGTTGGCGGCGAAGTTGGGGTGAAAGGCGAAACTGACGAGGCCCCACTGCTCCGAGCCGGCCATGGTGTAGGCATTGTCGGCGTTGTTGGCGCCGACCAGCGGGGCGACGTCCAGTGCCAGCTCCGGTGCGCCTGTCCCTTCGAAGCTAAACAGCTTGCCGGTGCGGGTGATGAAGTACCAGCGCTGCGGATTGGCTGGCGAGTAGCGGAAATCGAACGCCTTCATCCCGGCGGTCTGCGGGAACTGGCGATTGAGAACGACGTTGCCTTCGGCAGCGGGCGGCGGGCCGGCCAGACACGTCGTGTTCGACGGCCGGCTGGTGAGTGCCGCCAGCGGGTTTCCGGGGGCGGCCGCGGCGGTTGAAGCTGCTGCCAGGAGCCACAGGCCCGATAACAAGGTAATGAACTTGCGTGTGCTGCCCAGCATCTGATCCCTCTCCCAACGCCAATCGGGTAGCTAGGAAGCAAATGCGGCGATTTTTGGGCAAACCAGAGTAAAAATGCTATTATTTTGGTGACTTATTTAGTATGTGCTCGGCAGTTGGGTAGCGGTGGCGGCAGTTAAACCGGCAACTGCACACGAACGTTTGGGCTATTCTTGCCAGTACTCCAATTCTTTTGGTTAGTTGCAGGGGAGTGGGCTCCGCCGAAGGGCGTACGGGGATTACGACGCTCGGTGCGCCAGGGCGGCGCGGTGCGCCGCCAGCGACGCCTCGCCGAAGCAGCAGAGCAGGACCTCCTCGGGAATGTCCTGGCGGGCAAGGCAGGTGCAGACGGTATCGATGGCGATGACGGCGGCGCGGTCGGCCGGGAAGCCGAAGATGCCGGTGCTGATCGCCGGGAAGGCGATGCTCCGGCAGCCATGGCGCTGCGCCAGTTCCAGCGCGTTGCGGTAGCAGGCGGCGAGGCTCGCCTCCTCGCCGGAGCCGCCGCCGCGCCAGACCGGACCCACCGTGTGGATGACGAATTTGGCCGGCAGCCGGTAGCCGCGGGTGATCCGCGCCTCGCCGGTCGGGCAGCCGCCGATCAGGCGGCATTCCTGCAGCAGCTCCGGGCCGGCGGCACGGTGGATGGCGCCGTCGACACCGCCGCCGCCGAGCAGGCTTTCGTTGGCGGCATTGACGATCGCATCGACCGCAAGGGTGGTGATGTCGCCGGTAACGAGGCGCACGCGCTCCGCCATTCCTAACCGTCCCTTCCGCCGTCCTGCGCTCCTGACCAGGCGTCGCGGCGATCAGTCGCCGATGCGGGGAAAGATGCGCTCGCCTATCAGAGCTTCCTTGGTCGCCATCTGCTCCTGGTATTCATAAGCCAGAAGGTGACGATCGAAGATTTGTTCCTCCACCAGCCATCCGCGCTGGCGTACCGCGTCGGCCATCGCTGGCGACAGGCGGCCGGAAACCCACAGGACCTTGCGGGTGGCGGCCGGCTCGCTCGCGGCCGCGCGGTCGTAGGCGTCGATCAGGCCTCGCGTGCCCGGCGTCCATACCCCCCAGTCGGCGACCATCGGGACGACGACCGCGCCGTCGGCGGCGCGGGCGACGATCAGCCCTTCCGGCGCAGAAATTCCGGTTATCGGCGATGCGTACTCGTTGAACGCCCGCAGCAACTCGGCGGTGCGCTGCATCGCGAACGCCTGTTCTTCGCTGCCGGCGGCCATCGCCGTGGCGATGAACACCGGCCGGCCGTGCGCTTCTGTCAGCAGCGACAGCGAGCCGACGATGATCGTCTGGTGGCGGGGGGAGTACCACGGCTGGCTGAGGAACGCTTCGCGCAGGGGCTTTTTCACGCCCATTTTCTTGAGCTTGCGGCGATTGTCGATGCGCAGGTCTTCCGGCGCCTTGTCGAGGTTGACGAGGTGCATGCTCTCCGGCAGCGACGCGCCGGTCAGCGCGATGCCGGCGATGCCGGCGACCGGTATCGTCCCGACGGTGGCGAGAATGCCGCCAGCCCACGACGGCCACGACAGCGCGTTCAGCCGTTCCTGCATGGCCGGGTTGGTGGTGTAGGGATCGACGCTGGTGCGGCCGGCGAACTCCCGCTTCGCCTGGGAGAAGCCGATCAGCTCTTCGGCGTAGGAATCCTCGTAGAACGTGCGGCGGCTGCGGGTCATCTCGGCGACCTGGCTGCCGTAGTTCCAGAAGCCGAGGGGGACGTTGGCGATGGCGCGGGCCGGATAAACGATGAGCTGCGCCCCGCCCTCGACGTAGTTCTCGGCACCGTTGACGACCCCGAGGCCGAAGACCATCGGCTGCGTCACGCCATATTCCTGAAGCGCGGCGAGCACTTCCACTTCGTTCTCGCGGTAGCGGAGCTGGTCGTCGCCGTGGACCTCGAACTGTCCGTATGGCGAATTCAGCGTGTAGGTGTTGGTCAGGCCGTCGTTGCGGACCGTCTCTTCGACCTCGTAATGGTCGCCCTTGCGCCAGTCGGCGGGCAGCAACTCGGATGCCTTCAGCATCGTCGGCGACGCCTTTCCGGCGGCGACGTAGGCATCGCTGGCCAGCGCCCCGCCGGCATCCGTATCCGGACGCGGCGGCGTGCTGCAGGCGGACATGCCGAGGAGGGCGGCGACGGCGGCCGTCCGGACGGTGCGTTTCGACCAGAATCGCGGGCGGTCGGGGGGCGGGATGCTCTCGGTTCGGCTGGCCATGACCGGCAAGCGCTAGAGGAACCGGCCGGAAAACTCAACGATAACCGGGCCCGGGCAGGGCGGATCGCCGGCCGGCTGTGCGTCCCGCCCGGCGGTTCTCCCGCGGCGTTGCAATCCGCCCGGCATGCGCCGATGTTCAGGACGCGAGAAGCAGCGATGCGGGACGACGGCAGTGGATGACGGCAGCGGGCAGGCGCCGTTCTGGGTGGCCAAGCGCCTCGACGAGATGAGCGCGACCGAATGGGAGCAGCTCTGCGACGGCTGCGGCAAATGTTGCTTGGAGAAGCTGGAGGACGCCGATACCGGCGAGATCAGCCACACCAACGTCGCCTGCCGATTGCTCAACATCCGCCGCTGCCGCTGTACCCGCTACGCCGAACGCCAGCGCTTCGTGCCGAACTGCGAGCAGCTCCGTCCCGATAACATCCGCCGCTTCGTCTGGCTGCCGTCGAGCTGCGCCTATCGCCTGCTGGCGGAAGGTCGGGAGCTGCCGTGGTGGCACCATCTCGTCTCCGGTGATCCGGAACTGGTGCACCGGGTCGGGGCTTCGGTGCGGGGCCGGGCGATTTCCGAGCGGCGGGCCGGGCCGCTGGAGCACCATATCGTCACCTGGCCGGCTTGACGGCGCGCCGCCACCGGCCCAGCATCCGCGCTTTCCGCCAGTCTCGAACCACGGGGTCTCATGCGCACGCTCCAGCTTGATCGGCCGGCCGGCATCTTCGCCGCGGTTCTGACGCCATTCGACGACGACGGATCGCCCGATTCGGCAGCCCTGACGCTGCATTGCCGCTGGCTGCTGGCCAACGGCTGCGACGGCCTGTCGATCCTCGGGACCACCGGCGAAGCCAATTCGCTGAGCGTCGACGAACGGCTGCGGCTGATGGAGAAGCTGGTCGAGGATGGCATCCCGGCGCAGGTCCTGCTGCCAGGAACCGGCTGTTGCGCCATTCCCGACACGGTTCGCCTGAGCGCGCGGGCGCTGCAGCTGGGGGCGGCCGGCGTGCTGATGCTGCCGCCCTTCTACTATAAGGGGGTGAGCGACGACGGCGTCTTCGCTGCGATCAGCGAAGTGATCGAGCGGGTGGGCGACAGCCGCCTGCGCATCTATCTCTACCACTTCCCGCAGATGACGGCGGTGCCGTTCGGGCCGGCGCTGATCGAGCGGCTGCGCGACCGCTGGCCCGAAACTGTTGTCGGCATGAAGGACAGCTCCGGCGACCTCGCCAACATGACCGGTATCGCCGCGCGCTTCCCTGGCTTCGATGTCTTCTCCGGGTCGGACGAGCTGCTGCTGCCGCTGCTGCGGGCCGGCGGCGCCGGCTGCATCACCGGCGTCTGCAATCTCGCCGCCGCGTTTGCCGGCGAGGTCTGGGCGGCATGGAAGCGCGAGGATCACGCTGCCGCCGAGGCGGCGCAGGCGCGGCTGAACGTAGTCCGCCGGGTGTTCCTGTCGTGGCCGCTGTCGGCGGGACTGAAGGAGGCGCTTGCGGCTCGTACCGGCCGCGATCGCTGGCGGCGGCTGCGGCCACCCTTGCGGCCGCTCGCCGACGACGATGCGGCAAGCCTGCACAACGCTCTCGATCAGATCGGTTTCGCTCCGGCCGCGCCGTTGTGATCGCAGCCGGGCGTCCGACCCGCTCGCCGGCGCTGGTGCTCGACCTGGACGGGATCGCGGTGCCGCTGCAGGTGCGCCGGCATCCGCGGGCGCGGCGGGTCACGCTGCGGCTGGCTCCCGGCGAGGCGGGGGTGGTCGTCGTCCTGCCGCCCGGTGTGGGCAGCGAGGAAGGGCTGCGGCTGGCGCGGGCGCATGCCGGCTGGATCCGCTCGCGTCTCGACGCACGGTTGCCCGCAGTGCCGTTCGCCGACGGGGCCGTCGTGCCGGTGGCCGGTGAGGCACTGACCCTTCGCCTTGCGGCGGGAGAGCGCCGGGGCGTGCGGCGGGAAGGGAGTACCCTCGTTGTCGGCGGGGATGCTGCCGGCGCCTCTGCCCGCGTTCATGCCTGGCTCAAGGCAACGGCGCGGCGGGCGATCCTCGAGCAGGTCACCCGCCGGGCAGCGCTGCTGCCGCGCCCGCCTGCCGCCGTCACCCTGCGCGACACCCGCTCGCGTTGGGGTTCCTGCTCACCGCAGGGCCGGCTGTCGTTCAGCTGGCGGCTGATCCTCGCGCCGCCGTTCGTGCTCGACTATGTCGTGGCACACGAACTTGCCCATCTCCGCCACCACGGCCACGGGCCCGCCTTCTGGGCGGCGGTCGATGATCTCGGCGTCGATGCGGCGGGCGGCCGGGCCTGGCTGCGCCGCCACGGCAGTGGGCTGTTCCGATACGGCTGAAGCCGGCGCGAGTCACCACCCGGCGGCTCGGGAACCGGCGAGCACGGCGGCTGTTCGGGCGCATTTGGGTGGACGGCTGGGCGGATCCCGTGCGCATTGTTGCATCGCCGCGAAGCCGCGCACTATATATTAGTCGAAAAATGAACGCGTCGAGCGGCGCGCTGACGGCAATGGGACGTGCAAATGCAGACCAGCAATCGCTTTTTCGACGATCTGGCGAAAGTGGCAAGCGGTGCCGCCTCGACGCTCGTCGGCGTCAAGCAGGAAGTCGAAGCCTTTACGCGCCAGCAGGTAGAGCGACTCGTCGCGGAATTCAACCTGGTGCGCCGCGATGAGTTCGAGGCTGTCCAGGCACTGGCAGCAAATGCCCGCGCCGAGCAGGAACGGCTGGAGCAGCGCGTTGCCGCCCTTGAGGAACGGCTGGCGGCAACGGCGGCGCCGGGAGGTGAGTGAAGCAGCGTTGGTTCTGGACTGCGGGATAGGCGCCCACCGATGCCCGGTATGTCCTCCCCTGGATGTTTGCACGCCTAGCTTGCGCCCGCAGAGGGCTTCTGGCACATATAAATTGCGTCGGGGTGCCATGGGACCTCAACATCTCGAATTCTCTCGTGTCCGGGATGTGCGGCGGATTCCCGAGAAGCGACTCCCACCCTGCGCGAGGAGAGGCCAATCATGAACGTCATCCGGATGTCGGAAACCGAGGAGGCCAGCCCGCTCGACGTCATCGAGCAGATCGTTGCTGCCAACGACTGGGTGTTCGACCGGCCGAACGATCAGGAGATGGCGGTCCAGGTGCCGGGGAGGTGGTGTGACTACAACGTCTTCTGTTCCTGGAACGAGACGGTCGGGGCCATCCATTTCACCGTCGCGTTTGACACACGGGTGCCGCAGGGACGGCGGGCGCCGGTCCACGAACTGCTGGCGCTGATCAACGACAAGATGTGGATGGGCCACTTCGCCATCTGGCAGGAAGAGGGCCTGCTCGCCTATCGCCACGCGCTGCCGTTGCGGGGCAGCGGCGGCCCCAGCTTCGAGCAGGTCGAGGACCTGCTGCAGAATGCGCTGATCGACTGCGAGCGCTTCTATCCCGCCTTCCAGTATGTGGTCTGGGGCGGCAAGTCGGCGGCCGATGCGTTGGCTGCGGCGATGATCGAGACCGTCGGCGAGGCATAACGGCGCCAGGAGGGGGCCACCGGCGATGGCGCTGCTTCCCGCAGCCATGGTTCTTGTCGGCTGCGGCAAGATGGGCGCTGCGCTGCTCAACGGCTGGCTGGAACACGGGGTGCCGGCGGACTCGATCCGCATCGTCGAGCCTGATCCAGCCAACGCGGCGATCGCCGCGGGCTGTGGCGTCGCCGTCGTCGACGATCCGGACGCCCTCGACGCCGATCCCCTTCCCGACGTCATCGTCCTCGCGGTCAAGCCGCAGCGCCTCGATGCGCTGCTGTCGGCCTATCAGCGCTTCGTAAGCCGCGGATCGGCGGTGCTGTCGATCGCCGCCGGCAAGACCATCGGCGGACTGAACCACGGGCTCGGCGGCGCCGCGGCGGTGGTGCGGGCGATGCCCAACACGCCGGCCTCGATCGGCCGCGGCATCACCGTCGCCTGTGCCAACGAGCGTGCGTCGCCGGAACAGCGCGCCGTTTGCGATGCGCTGCTCGCGTGCGTCGGCAGCGTCCTGTGGATCGAGGACGAGCATTTCATGGACGCGGTGACCGCCGTCTCCGGCAGCGGTCCCGCCTACGTCTTCCTGCTCGCCGAGTGTCTGGCGCGCGCCGGCGAGGAGGCGGGCCTGCCGGCGGATGTGGCGGCGCGGCTGGCGCGGGAGACCGTGGCTGGTGCCGGGGCGATGCTGGCTCGCCTGCCGCAGTCGCCCGATATCCTGCGCGAGAATGTCACCAGCCCCGGCGGCACCACCGCCGCGGCGCTGGCGGCGTTGCAGGGGGAAGACGGGCTGCAGCCGCTGATGGACCGCGCCGTCGCCGCCGCTGCCCGGCGCGCCGCCGAACTGGCGACCTGAGCCGCCGCCCCGGGCGGGGAGCCCGCAAAGCTCCGGGACGGGGCCTCCTATCGCGACAGGCGGGCGGTGACCGGGCTGATCATCGCCTGCAGCTTGGCCAGCGCCCGCGCCTCCAGTTGCCGGGCGCGATCCTTGGAGACACCGAGTTCGCGCCCGATCGCCTCGAAGGTCTGCCGGACGTCCTCGAAGTAGCGCTTGCGAATGACCACCTGCTCGCGTGGCGTCAGTCCAGCGATCGCCCGGTGGAGAGCGTCTGCCAGCAGGCGGCGTTCGCCGGCCTCGGCGAGCGCCTGTTCCGGCGTTGCCTGCGCGCACACCAGCTGGTCGATGGGCGCAGCACCCGTGCGAGCCGGCTGATCGAGGGAGCGATCGCGTCCGGTCATCCGCCGCGCCAGCCGGGCCACCTCGGCGGCAGTGGCGTTGAACCGTTCGGCCAGCCGGGCGATGCTGCGGTCGGCGGTTTCGCCATCGCCGGGAATGACCTCCTCGACGATTCGCCGCAGCCGCAACGCCAGCATCTTCTGCGCCGTGCCCGTTCCCAGCCGGACCATCGACCACGAGTGGAGCACGTGCTCCTGGATGGCGGAGCGGATCGACCACATCGCGTAGGTCGATAGTCGGACGCCACGCTCCGGATCGAAGCGGCGGACCGCCCGCACCAGGCCCAGCGCGCCCTGCTGGATCAGCTCGTTCATCGGCAGGCCCCAGCCGCGGTAGCGGCGGGCGATGGCGATGACCAGACGCAGGTGGCTGGTGACCAGCCGGTGCAGCGCCTCCTCGTCGCCGGCCTCGGCGCGGCGCGCCAGTTCCTGCTCCTCGGCCGGTGCCAGCAGCGGCTGGCGGATCGCCGCCTCGACCAGCGGGTTGCCGCGGCGTGCTCTGTCGTCCCAGCGGTTCACCGGAATCCCCGTCACACTTTGCTGGAGCCCCGCGCGCGGCGCCTTGCAGGCTGGCGGCGGCGACACAATCATTACGATACATCGGACCCCGGCAGGCCGATACCTTTCTGCCGGCCCGGCGGGCAAAGGAGCGCAGATGGTGGCGACCGACGAGACCGCCGGGCGGCTGACCGAGGCGGCGCTGGCGCTGGCGAGCGCGGGGGGGTGGCGATCGCTCAGTCTGGTCGAGGTGGCGCAGCGGGCCGGCGTGCCGCTGGTGGACTGCTACCGCGCCGTCCCGGATAAGTCCGCGCTGCTGGGCCTGCTGCTCGCCGACACCGATGCGTTCATGCTGCGTGACGGGGCGGCCGATCCCGCCGACGCTCCGCGTGACCGCCTCTTCGATGTGATGATGCGGCGGTTCGATGGCTTGCAGGCGCGCCGGGCGGGCATGGTTGCGGTCGTGCACGGCCTGCGCTCGGATCCGGTCGCTGCGGCGCGGCTGGCGCCCCGGCTGGCACGCTCGCTGGCCTGGATGCTGCAGACGGCGGGGTTCTCCACCGCTGGCCTGGGCGGGGCAGTGCGGCTCAAGGCGCTCGCCGCCGTTTATCTCTACGCCTTGCGGGCGTGGGTCGATGATGAGACCGCCGACATGGCGCGGACGATGGCGGCCCTCGACCGGGCACTGCGCCGGGCCGAGTCCCTCGCCGGAATGCTGCCGGGGCGCAAGGATCGGCGCCGGGCCGCCGGTGCCGCCGGCGGATACGCCACCGACGGCGCGTCTACGGCATGATGAGCGGCCCGGCTTATCAACCACCGCCGCGGATTTTTTGCTGCAATTGCGTCGAAGCGCCGTGCCGGGGTCATCCCGGCCGCCTCTCGAGGGGCGCCAGACCGATACAGTTATCTATGTTTTACAAAGAATTAAGGACTATTCTCGATGCGCTGCATGATGTTTTTGTGCACTGCACAAAAACTGTTGACGCGCGCCCCCGGCTGGGAGATACTCCCTGCCGTCACTGAATACCCACGCCTCGTCGCTGTGACGACGAGAAAGGAGTTTGAAATGGCCGAAGCATTTTTCGACGTCAGCAAGGTGCTGAAGGAATTCGATCCGACGAAGATGGTCGGCGAGTTCTCCAACATGCTGAAGCAGTACAAGCTGCCGGGCGTCGACGTGGACACGATCGTTGCCAGCCAGAAGAAGAATCTGGAAGCGCTGACCAGCGCCAATCGGGTGGCGATCGAAGGCCTGCAGGCGGTGGTGAAGCGTCAGGCCGAGATCCTGCAGGAGACGATGAACGAGGCCTCGAAGGCCGTCGATGCGCTGTCGAAGGCCGGTTCTCCGCCGGAGATCGCCGCGAAGCAGGCTGAGCTGACCAAGGGCGCTTTCGAGCGCGCGCTCGGCAACATGCGCGAGCTGGCCGAGATGGTCGCCAAGTCCAATCAGGAAGCCACCAGCACCATCAACGCCCGCATTTCCGCCAGCCTCGACGAGCTGAAGGATGCGGCGCTGAAGCTGAAGCAGCCGGTCGCCTAAGGCCGCATCTCTCCTCGATCCTTGTGAGACGGCCGTCTGCTCCCGGGCGGCCGTTTTGGTCTCAGCACTGATGGACGACTTGCCGACGGTCGAATTTGCCGACTTTGCCCGGATCGACGTCCGGGTCGGCACCGTCGTTCGCGCCGAGCGCAACGCTTCAGCGCGCAAGCCGGCACTCACCCTGTGGATCGACTTCGGGGCCGGCGTCGGCGAGAAGAAAAGCTCCGCCCAGCTCACCCGCTACTACACTCCGGAGGATCTGCCGGGGCGACAGGTCGCTGCCGTCGTCAACTTCCCGCCGCGCCAGATCGGCAAGGTGCTCTCCGAGGTGCTGGTCCTGGGCTTCCCCGATGCCAACGGCGAGGTGGTGCTGATCGCGCCCGACCGTCCGGTCCCGAACGGCGGCCGGCTGTTCTAGCCGATCGCCTGCCGGGCTGTCCCCTTACCCTGCGACGATACCCCGGCGGCGGTCTGTCGTCCTCACCCGGACTCTGTCCGCTGGTCCGGCGCGGCCGGCGACGGCCGGCGGTTGCCCATCCGGGCCCGGTGGACGTATACCGGCATTGCGGGCGACGGCGGCAAGACCGGCGCCGCACCCTGGTTCGGGACGTCACATGTCCGGCAGCAACCCCACCCTCTGCGGCTCCATCGCCAGCCATCCGGGCCGCTTCGGCGTTGCCATGCACACCGCCGCCTTCCGCGCGCGGGGGCTGGACTGGAGCTACATCGCCTTCGGCACCGAGGATACCGCCGGGGCGGTCGCGGCGATGCGGGCGCTGGGGATCCGCGGTCTTGGCGTCACCATGCCGCACAAGCTGCGCATCCTGCCGCTGCTCGACGCGGTGACCGACGACGCCCGCGCCATCGGCGCGGTCAACACCGTGGTCAACGACGAGGGTCACCTCACCGGCCACAACGTCGACTGGATCGGCGCGCTGGCCGCGCTCCGTGAAGTGATCGAGCCGGCCGGCATCGATGCGGCGGTGATCGGCGCCGGCGGCGGCGCCCGGTCGATCGCCTGGGGCCTGGTGCAAGCCGGTGCCCGCGTCACCCTCTACAATCGCGACGCCGGCAAGGGCGAAGCCTTGTCGGCAACGCTGGGCGTTGCCTTCGGCGGTCCGCCGGAAGCCGTCGCCGCGGCCCCTCCCTTCGCTCTGATCGTCCATGCGACGCCGGTCGGTTTCCATGATGCGGACGCCATGCTGCCGCTGCAGGGGGCGCTGCATCCCGGCGCCGTCGTCTTCGATGCGGTGCCGATGCCGGTGCACACCCGGCTGCTGCGGGAAGCGCAGGCCGCCGGGTGCCGGACGATTCCCGGCGTGCGCATGCAATTGCACCAGGCGGCGCGGCAGTTTGCCCTCTACACCGGCCAGGAAGCCGATCTGGCGGTGATGGAGCAGGCGCTGCACGAGGCGATGGCGGAATGAAACGGCCGGGTCGGGGAGGACTGAAGAGGTGACGCGGGCAAGTATCCAGCAACGGCTGGCGCAACTCGGTATCACGCTGCCGGCGGCGGCAGCGCCGGCCGGTTCCTATGTGCCGTTCGTGTTCAGCGGCAACCTGCTGCTGGTATCGGGCCAGCTCCCCCTGCAGGACGGCGCCGTGGTTCACCACGGCCGGGTCGGCAGCGAGCTGACCGTTGAGGCCGGCGTCGCTGCGGCGCGGCTGTGCGGCCTCAACCTGCTGGCGCAGGCCGCTGCCGCCTGTGGCGGCGATCTCGGCCGGGTGCAGAGGGTGCTGAGGCTGGCCGGCTTCGTCCAGGCCGCCCCCGGCTTCGCCGATCATCCGCGGGTGCTGAACGGCGCCTCCGAACTGATGGTCGACGTCTTCGGCCAGGCGGGCCGCCACGTCCGCATCGCCGTCGGTGCCGCCTCGCTGCCCCTCGGCGCCGCCGTCGAGGTCGAAGGGACCTTCGAGATCGCCTGAGGCGACCGACGACGCAGCGGCCGTGGCAATCTCGCCATGACCCGCTGCAGCGTGGTGACGGTAAGGCTCCGCTCGGGCAGGATTGCCCAGAGCTGGCTGGTTCTGGGCCTTACTTGCAGGCCTTGTCGATGGCGGCGAGCGCCGCCGAAAAGCCGGTCAGCGAATAGGTATCGGTGGTCTGGGTGCCGCGCGTCGAGGTGCCGCGCACGATCATCTGGCGCCCGGCCTTCATCGCGGCGACGATGGCGCGATCGGCGGCGGCATCGTAGGCCCAGGCATTGTCGCCGCGGGTGAACATCGTGAAGGTCTTGCCGTCGATGTCGACCTCGACGTTCTTGCCCTCGCGGTAGTCGTAACCGGTGGTGATGCTGACCTCGCCGGTCACCTTCTCGGCGGGCCGGTGGGTTACCAGCAGGTGCACATCGCCCCGGCTCGTGTATTTGCCCTCGGCTTTCTTCGGCGTGGTCCCGACGTAGCACAGCTTCTTCTTCGGATTGCTGGCATCGATCATCGCCGTCCAGTCGCCGAAGCTGCCGAGTGAGCGCTGCTGCGCCGTCGCACAGTCCACCATGGAGAGGCCGAGAAGGCAGGCGAGCAGGGCTCGCAGAACCGTCGCACGCATCATGGCCGGAAGTGATAGAGAGCATCGGGGGGCCTTGCCAAGCACCTTGCCGTGCGCCAGCCGCCCGTTTCGCGTAAGTCGTCGGATCGTGGCAAAAAAATGCCGGATGGAATTCCCGTTCTCATCGAAATCACCCGCGGGCCCCTGGTCGAAAGCCGGCATCGGGGTGCCGCGGCGGTCGTCGATTCGGCCGGCGCCGCCAGGGCCGCCTGGGGAAACGTGCAGGCGCCGGCCTTTCCGCGCTCGGCGGTCAAGCCGCTGCAGGCGCTGCCGCTGGTGGAGAGCGGCGCCGCCGATGCCCTGGCGCTGACCGCGGCGGAGCTGGCGCTGGCATGCGCCTCCCATGCCGGCGAGCCGCGTCACGTGCAGGCGGTCGCGGCCTGGCTGCACCGGCTCGGGCTCGCCAGCGATGATCTCGTCTGCGGGGCGCATCCGCCCCTCGGCGAGACGGCGGCAGCTGACCTGATGCGGCGGGGCGAGGCCCCGGGCCGACTGCACAACAACTGCTCCGGCAAGCACGCCGGCTTCCTGAGCATCGCCCGCCACCGGGGGTTTCCGGTCCGCGGCTATGCCGGGCTGCAGCATCCGGTGCAGCGGCTGGTGCTGGCGGCGGTGGCGGAAATGGCGGGGATAGAGCGGAGCACCGCCACGGTCGCCACCGACGGCTGCGGCGTGCCGGTGATGGGGCTGCCGGTGCTGGCGATGGCGCGGGCGTTCGCGCTGCTGGCCGGTCCCGAGCGCCTTCCTCCCCGACGCGGCGCCGCCGCAGAGCGGCTGCGCGCGGCGATGTCGCGCATCCCGGCCTCGTCGGCGGCAGTGGGCGCTTCGATACCCTGCTGATCGGGGCGGGTGGCGGCAGCCTCATCGTCAAGAGCGGCGCCGAGGGCGTGGTCTGTGCCGCCGTGACAGGACCGGGTCTCGGGCTGGCGCTGAAGATCGATGACGGCGGCAGGCGCGCGGCGGATGCGGCGATGGCGGCGCTGCTGCTGCGCTTCGGCCAGCCCGGTGACCGGCTCGAGGAGACGCTGCGGGCGCTGGCGGCCCCTGCGGTGCACAACACCCTCGGCGAGCCGGTCGGTGTCGTCCGCGCCGCCGCCGGCTGGCTTGCCTGATCCCGCCAGGACGGGCACAACCGCAGCAGCCGCGGTCAAGGAAGGAAACTCGAAATGCGCGCCATCGTCTGCCGGGCTCTGGGTGACATCGACAGCCTCGTCATCGAGGACATCGCCGGGCCGCCGCTGCGCGACGGTTGCGTTCGCATCGCCATCGCGGCGGCCGGCATCAACTTCGCCGATACCCTGATCATCGCCGGCAAATACCAGATCCGCCCGATCCCGCCGTTCTCCCCCGGCTTCGAAGTGGCCGGAACGGTGCTGGAGGTGGCGGATGATGTGAGCCGCTGCCGGCCGGGCGACCGGGTGATGGCGGTGATCGAGTACGGCGGCTTTGCCGAGGAGGTGGTGGCACCGCAGGATTGCGTCTTCGTGCTGCCCGCCGGCGTCGAGCCGGTGATCGCCGCCGGCTTTCCCATCGCCTATGGCACCTCCCACCTCGCCCTCACCTACAAGGCCGGGCTGCGGGCGGGCGAGACACTGCTGGTGCACGGTGCTGCCGGCGGCGTCGGGCTGACCGCCGTCGAGATCGGCAAGCGGTTGGGCGCGCGGGTGATCGCCACTGCCGGCGGGAAGGAGAAAATGGCGGTAGCCTCGGCAGCCGGCGCCGATGTGGTGCTGGATTCGCGCAGCGACGATCTGCGCGACGCGATCAAGGCGCTGACCGACGGCCGTGGCGTCGACGTCGTCTACGATCCGGTCGGCGGGCCCCTGTTCGCGGCGTCGCTGCGGGCCACCGCCGGGGATGGACGGATCCTGCTGGTCGGCTTCGCGTCCGGCGAGGTCCCGCAGATCCCCGCCAATATCCTGCTGGTCAAGAACATCACCGCCATCGGCTTCTACTGGGGCGCCTACCGGACGCTGGCACCGCAGGTGATGCAGGCTTCGTGCGAGGAACTGGTGCGCTGGCTGGGCGCGGGCGCGTTGCGCCCGCACATCTCGCAGACCTATCCGCTGGCGGAGGCGAGGCAGGCGCTGCACGCGCTGAAGGCGCGCCAGACGACCGGCAAGGTGGTGCTGACCACCGGCCGGTGACCCGGGCTGCCGGGCGCCCGGCCGTCAGGAGCCGAGGCCGGCGATGGTGGCGGTGGTGCTGAAGCCCGGCTCCAGCCGGGCGAGCAGCACCCGGCCTCCCCACCCCCGCACCTCGCCGGCGCCGACGACGTCCTCCAGCCGGTAATCCGCCCCCTTCACCAGCACGTCCGGGTGCAGCGCCAGGATCAGGGCGAGCGGCGTCTCCTCGGCGAATGGCACGACGGCATCGACCGCCGCCAGCGAGGCGAGCACGATCGCCCGGGCCGCTTCGGGCTGCACCGGCCGTCCCGGTCCTTTCAGCAGGGCGACGGAGGCATCGGTGTTGAGGCCCACCACCAGCCGGTCGCAGGCGGCCTTGGCCTGGGCCAGCAGCGAGACGTGGCCGGGGTGGATCAGATCGAAGCAGCCGTTGGTAAAGCCGACGCGCAGTCCCTGCCGCCGCCAGGCCGCCACCCGCTCCGCGGCCGTTGCCCGGTCGCAAAGCTTGTCCTCGCCGGCCCGCAGGATGCGCCGGCGCACCCCATCGGACAGCTCGCCCGCCCGCACCACGGCGGTGCCGACCTTGCCGACGACGATGCCGGCGGCGGTGTTGGCCAGCGCCGCGGCTGCGGCGAGCGGCGCGCCGGCGGCGACCGCCGCCGCCAAGGTCGCCACGACGGTATCGCCGGCGCCGGACACGTCGAAGACCTCGCGCGCCTGCGCCGGCAGCATCAGCGCGTCGCCATCGGCGTCCACCAGCAGCATGCCGTCGCCGCCGAGGGTCACCAGGATCGCGCCGAGTCCGTCGCGGGCCTGCAGCGCCCGTGCACAGGCCGCTTCCTCGCCGGGGCCGACCGCCGATGCGGCGGCCACCGCCAGCTCGCGGCGGTTCGGGGTGATGACCTCGGCACCGCGGTAGCGGCGGAAGTCGGCGCCCTTCGGATCGACGACGACGCGGCCGTCGCCTCCCGTCAGCCGCTCTATCGCCGCTGCAGCGATCGCCCCCGTCAGGACGCCCTTGGCGTAGTCGGACAGAACGACGACCCGGCAATCGTCCCGCCAGCCGGCGACGG
>JBDHSN010000045.1:0-18748 GCA_039808105.1 Rhodospirillales bacterium | reverse complement strand
ATCGGCGTCATGCCCTTGATCAGGATGATCCACAGCCCCCACTCCTGGAACTGGTGGTGAAACTTTTCGAACGCCTCCTGATAGCCGTAGAAGTCGACGATCGGCCGGCCGATCGTCTCATAAAGGAAGTAGCCGATGGCGTAGCCGAAGAAGCCGCCGAGCACGGAGGCGATCGTGCAGATCGCGGCGATGCGCCACGCCCGCTCCGGCCGCGCGAGGACCATCGGCACGATCATCGCGTCGGGTGGGATCGGAAAGAACGAGCTTTCGCTGAACGAGATGACGGCGAGCCACTTTTCGGCCTGCGGCCCCTCGGCCAGTTGCATCACCCGGTCGTAAAGACGACGAAGCATCAGATCCTCGATCGTTTGGGGGGAGGCAGCGCCCCGGCTTGTAGCAGGTGGCGACCGGGACAGACAAGCCGGCGTGGCGGCTGGCGCGTGGCGGAAGGGGAGACGCAGGGCGACCGGGACGGTGGCCCCGGCCTGAATTCAGTGATGGCTGAGCGGTAAAGTGCCGGGTTGTGATCCTGGACGACCCGAAAATCGTTGCTCAGCCGCCACAGTCGCCGATTGCCGTCCGCCGGGCAGTGACGCGCGGACGGGCTGCCGCCTCAGAAGCCGCTTGCCGTTATGCGCTCGACGACAAAGCCATCCTCCGGCGGGAAACGCTCCGAGATCAGCGACCATGCCTCGGCCTCGTCGCGAGCGACGACATCGCGAAGCTGGGCGTCCGCCCAGTGCCGGTCGAAAAAAGAGTGCCTTTGCTTGCGGCGCGCCAGGGTTCGGACCTGCTCATTATAGAGCTGGACGCGGTAGACCCGGTAGCCGGCGTTCGGCAGGTGCAGCATTCTCTGACCCTTATATATACTCGCGCAGGTGGGCGCCTTCTTGTCGGGTCTCGTCCCGTCACGTTTCACTTCGGTGTGCACCACCGAGAAGCTCAAATTTTAACCACAAGCCCGTCTGCAAGGCAAAGCGTTTTTCTGGGGGTGGCCACCATGCCAATGCCGGTATGGCTAACGCGACTGGGTATCATTTGCCTTGGCACGGCATAACTCCAGACTGCATACCCTCGATAAAATTTCAATTTTTTGTTTCCAGAAGGGCGAAGCGCACCGGCATGATCTCCCTCAGCGAGATCTTCCCGCTGGCGGATTTTTCGACGAGGGTCAGCACCTGAGCGTCGGCAATGCCGGTGGGGACGACCATCCTGCCGCCCGGTTTTAGCTGATGCAGCAAGACGGCCGGGACCAGCTCAGAGGCGGCACAGACAAGAATGCGGTCGAAAGGCGCATGTTCCGGCCACCCCAGCTCACCATTTCCGACCTTGAGGAGGATGCGCGAGTAGCCCAGCGAAGCCAGCTTGCGCCGGGCGGTGACGGCCAGCTCCTCGATGATCTCGACGCTATAGATGTGCGGCGACAGCAGGGACAGGATCGCGGCGTGATAGCCGAGCCCGGTACCCACCTCGAGGACGGTATCGTCCTCGCCCACGTCGAGGAGGTCGGTCATCAGGGCGACGATGAACGGCTGCGATGTCGTTTTGCTGTAGCCGATCGGCAACGGTTGATCCAGATAGGCGTAGGCCACCAGCTCCGCGGGGACGAATTCGTGACGCGGAACCGAGGCCATTGCCTCGAGGATGCGCGGGGCGATGGTTTCCTTGCCCAGATGATCACGCGCCTGTGCCGCGTGCGCGCCGATGATCTCCACCATCTGCTGCTGCATCAGCGCCATCAGGTTGTCGCTCATGGATCCTTCCTCGGTCGCTCGTGCGGACTATAGCAGGTCTCGTACCCGGCTGCGCTTGCGTCGGGGCCATTGAGCGTCAGCGATCAGCACACCCTGTGTCCCGAAAGTTTCTCGCCCGCCGGACCCTGCACCGCAGGACCTCGCATCTGGACATTCCGGTCGCCCGGCACAAGTTCCACGCGTCCGGCGGAGACCGGAAGCGGGCGGAGCGAGCCGCGGGCGCCGCCGGAGGCTTTCCGCGGTGTGCCTTGCTTACAACGACGTGCATCGCCATCTGCCTGTCACACGTTGGCGGCTTTACCCGCTGCATCCGTTGCGGTAATTTCCCGAAGGGGGGTGCTACACGTAAGTGGTCCGAAGGCCTTAGGGACGACGCCGCGGGCGTCGATTGTCGGGGACGGGGAAGATGGGCGGGTCGCAAGGGTCACGGCGATGCCTCTGGCATTGCCGCATTGAGTTTGCTCACCTGTTATCGGGCGCCGGCCAAGCCGCGCGTGGACCGCGTTGAGTCCCGTATCGTCCATGGTTCTTAAGACAGCCCGATCGCGTCGACGGCATATCCTGACGGTTATTCTCGAAGACTATTGCCACGTCGCGCCGGTCAGCCGTGCCGTGCCGACGGACTACTGGCACCGGTTCGAGAGCCGGCTGCAGCGTAATACCGAACTCACCCTCGATCTGCTGGACGAGGTCGGCGCGAAGGCGACCTTCTTCGTGCTCGGCTGGATCGGCGAGCACCATCCCGGAGTTGTCGCCGAAGTCGTTCGCCGCGGCCACGAGGTCGCCAGCAAGGGCTTCCTGCATCGCTCCATTCATCAGATGACACCGGAGCAGTTTCGCGAGGACATCGTCCGCTCGCGGGACGCCCTGCAGAACGCCACCGGCCAGGAGGTTCGCGGCTATCGGGTGCCGCGCGGCGGCTTTGGCCGGCACGACCTGTGGGCGCTGGAGATCCTCACCGAGGAGGGCTTCGCGTTCGACTCCAGCCTGCGGCCCCTCGGCTTTGCCTTCAAGGGCGAACCACACCGCCGGTTCATCCACAAGCATCAGTCGGCCGCCGGCGGCATCTGGGAGGTGCCGCTGTCGACCTGGAAGCTGGGTCCCCTTTACCTTCCCGTCTCCGGCGGCAACTATGTCCGCCAGCTCCCCGACCCTTTCATCCGCCGGGCGGTAAAGGCCTGGGAAGACGACGTCCGTTCGCCGCTGGTGTTCTATTTCCACGTCTGGGAGCTCGACCCCGATCAGCCCCGGATCAGCGTCGTCTCGACCGTCGACAGGGTTCGGCAGTATCGCAATCTGCAGCGGATGCCCGAGCGCATCCGCTACTATCTCGACCGCTACGCCTTCGGCAGCATCGCCGATCATCTCAAGCTGGCACCGCCGGCCGCCCGCGAGATGCGGCCAAAGCCGGTGCCGCCGACCCCGGAGATCACCGTCGCCGCCGGTGGAACGCGCCAGCCGATCTCGGTCATCGTGCCGTGCTACAACGAAGAAGCGACGCTGGGCTACACCGCCAATACCCTGCGCGCGTTTGCCGATGCGGTCCGCGACCAGTTCGAGATCTCGTACGTCTTCGTCGATGATGGCAGCCAGGACGCCACCTGGCAGCGCCTGAACGACCTGTTCGGCGCCCGCCCCGACTGCGTGCTGGTCCGCCACAGCCAGAACCGCGGCGTCGCCGCGGCGACGCTGACCGGCATCACCAACAGCCGCAGCGAGGTGGTCTGCGCCATCGACTGCGACGGCACCTATGATCCGCTGCAGCTGCGCGAAATGGTGCCGATGCTGACCCCCGACGTCGATCTGGTGACAGCCTCGCCCTATCACCCGAAAGGGAGGGTTCTCAACCTATCCGCGTGGCGTCTGGTGCTGTCAAAGGGTCTGTCCATCCTGTACCGACTGTTTCATCGCCATAAATTATACACATACACGAGCTGTTTCAGGGTCTACCGGCGTAGTTCGGTGAAGGACATCCAGCTGCGCAACGAGCGGTTCGTCGGCATCATGGAGATCCTGAGCCGGCTGGATGCGCGCGGTGGTAGCATCGTGGAATGCCCGGCAGTCATGGAGGTTCGCCTGCTGGGCCGATCGAAGATGAAGGTTCTGAAGACGATTTGGGGACATCTGGTGTTCATGGGGCAGATGATCGGGGGCAACACCGCTTCCGTGCCGCCAGCAACACTCAGGGTTCGAGAGGAGAAGTTGCGTGACACAGCCGGCCATGCGTGAAGAAGCGGTGATTACCCTGCCGTCGGACCAGGAAGCGTCCGGGCGGACGTTCGGTCGCGAGGAAATCGACGAGCTGATCAAGGTCATCGAGAGCGGTACGCTGACCTGCACCAAGGGCACCGCCTGCGCACGGCTGGAGAAGCGCTTCGGCGAACTGCTCGGCGCCAAGTACGTGATCGCCTGCGCCTCCGGCTCGGCCGCGGTCCACTGCGCCGTGGTTGCCATCGATCCGGAGCCGGGTGACGAGATCGTCACCACGCCGATCACCGACATGGGCGCGCTCGCTCCGATCGTCTACCAGGGGGCAATTCCGGTCTTCGCCGACGTCGACCCCTACACCGGCAACGTCACCGCCGAGACCATCGCCGCCTGCCTCAGCCCGCGCACCAAGGCGATCATCGTCACCCACCTGTTCGGCAATCCGTGCGAGTTGGGCCCGATCATCGAACTCGCGAACAGCCGCGGCATCCCGGTGCTGGAAGACTGTGCGCAGGCCTACCTCGCCCGTGACGGCGGCAAGCTTGTCGGCATGCATGGGGCTGTCGGCTGCTTCAGCCTGCAGCAGGGCAAGCACATCACCACCGGCGAAGGCGGCCTGTGCGTCACCAACGATCCCGAGCTGGCGCGCCGCATCCGGCTGTTCGTCAACAAGGCCTGGGGGTATGGCGATCCCAACCCCGATCACTACTTCCTCGCCCTCAACTACCGCCTGACCGAACTGCAAGGGGCGGTCGGTCTCGGCCAGATCGAAAAGCTGCAGGCGGGCGTGGAGCAGCGCCGGCGGATGGCCGACCGGCTGACCGGACAGCTGCAGGGCCTCGTCGGCATCGAGACGCCGCGCCATGCCGCCGACGCCGAGCACGTCTACTGGCGCTACTGCCTGTGGGTGGACGAGAATGAGGTGCCCGGCGGCTCGCCGGCGCTTGGCGCCGGCCTGAAGCGACAGGGGATTGGCGCCGCACCCCGCTATATCCAGAAGCCGGCCTTCCAGTGCCAGGTGTTCTCCGAGCAGCGCACCTTCGGCAACAGCCGCTTCCCGTTCACGCTGGCGCGCCCGGAGGCCATCGACTACACCCCGGCCCGCTTCCCCGGCGTCTTCAAGTGCCTGCACGACATTCTCGTGCTGCCGTGGAACGAGCGCTTTACCGAGGAGCATGTCGACTTCATTGCCGCGGCCGTGCGAACCCAGCACGCCCGCCTGCGCGGGAGCCGCTGACATGGCTGAAGCGCTTCGCCTCGGGCTGATCGGCGCCGGCGCCATTTCGCAGGCTTACATCAAGGCGCTGGAGGGCAGCACCATCGCCCGCTGGGCCGGCCTCGCCGACGTCCGCGCCGAGGCGGCGCGGGCGGCAGCCGAGACGATGGATTGCCCGGCTTTCACCGCCTACGAGGACCTGGCGGAAAAAGCCGGGGTCGATGCGGTGATCATCTGCACTCCGCCCGCGACCCATACCGAGATCGCCCTGCACTTTCTCGAACGCGGCATCCCGGTGCTGTGCGAGAAGCCGCTGTCGGTGGACGTCGACGGCGCCAAGGCGATCGTCGAGGCCGCCGAACGCAAGGGCGTGGTCCTGGCGATGGCCTCGAAGTTCCGCTACGTCGATGACGTCATCCGCGCCAAGTCGCTGATCGCGTCGGGCGTGCTGGGCGATATCCTGCTGTTCGAGAACGCGTTCACCGCCAAGGTCGACATGTCGAAGCGGTGGAACACCGATCCGAAGGTGAGCGGCGGCGGCGTCCTGATCGATAACGGCACCCATTCCGTCGACATCGCCCGCTATCTGCTCGGGCCGATCGCGGAAGTGCTGGCGGTCGAAGGCAAGCGCTCGCAGAACAGCGCGGTCGAGGATACCGCCAACCTGTTCCTGCGCACCGAGAGCGGTGTGCCGGCCACGGTTGATCTCTCGTGGAGCATCAACAAGGAGCTGGACACCTTTCTGCGCATCTACGGCACCAACGGCACCATCCTCGTCGGCTGGCGTGAATCGAAGTTCCGGCAGTCCTCCAGTCCGGACTGGGTGGTGTTCGGCCGCGGCTATGACAAGAACCAGGCCTTCGGCCGGCAGGTGGCGAACTTCTGCCACCGGGTGCTCGGCAGCGAGCCGCTGCTGATCTCCAACGAAGACGCCGTGGCCTCGGTTGCGGTCATTCAGTCGGCCTACGAGTCGCTGGCGGAACGGCGCTGGGTCACCGTGCCGAGGGCCGGGGCCGCGCCGCTGCTGCGGGTCCACGGCTGAGCCGCGGCGGACACCGGCGCATGGCGATCCGCATCCACCCGACGGCACTGATCGAGGACGGGGCCGAGATCGGCGACGGTACCGCGGTGTGGGACAACGTCCACATCCGCGCGCCGTCGCGCATCGGCCGCCAGTGCATTATCGGCGAGAAGACCTACGTCGCCTACGGCGTCGAGATTGGCGACCGCGTCAAGATCAACGCCTTCGTCTACATCTGCAACGCCGTCACCATCGAGACCGGGGTGATGATCGCCGCCGGCACCACCTTCACCAACGACCGCTTCCCGCGGGCGACGACCCCCGATCTGTCGGCGCTCCGCGACTCCGGGCCGGACGAGCACACCTATCCGACGCTGGTGCGGGAAGGGGCGACGATCGGTGCTCGCTGCGTCATCGGCAGCGACCTTGCCATCGGCCGCTTCGCCATGGTCGGGATGGGGGCGGTGGTCACCCGCAGCGTGCCCGACTTCCATCTCGCCCTCGGCCACCCGGCCCGCAGCATCGGCCTCGTCTGCCGCTGCGGCGAGCCGCTGGCGAGGTTCGACGGTACGCCGCTTCGGTTCACCGCGACGCTGACATGCAGTGCCTGCGGCCTCGGCTACGACGTGCGCGAGGGTCAGGTGACCGAACTCGCGCCGCCCACTCCGGTCTCCGCCTAGCGGAGCCTTGCGAGCGTCCCCCGGTTGCGGGCCGGCGGGACGCTCCCCACCTCCCGCCACGGGCCCCTTATCCGTTGCCGACGGAGCACGAGGAATCCTCAGCCATGCCCAGCACCGGCAAACCGCTCGCCAGCCTGTCGCTCGACCTCGATAACCAGTGGTCGTACATGAAGACCCACGGCAACCCGGCCTGGGAGAGCTATCCCTCCTACCTCGACGTCGTCGTGCCGCGCACCCTGCGCTTCTTCGCGGAGCGCGGTCTGAAAATCACCTACTTCATCGTCGGCACCGATGCCGAGCGGCCGGAGAACGCCAAGGCGCTCGCCGCGATCACCGCCGCCGGCCATGAGGTCGGCAACCACTCGCATCGTCACGAGCCGTGGCTGCACCTCTATAGCGACGCCGACATCGAGGCGGAGATCGCCCGGGCGGAGGACGCCATCGCCGCCGTCACCGGGCAGCGGCCCGCCGGGTTCCGCGGCCCCGGCTTCAGCCTCTCGACCGCGGTGTTGGCGACGCTGAAGCGCCGCGGCTACCGCTACGACGCTTCCACCTTCCCCACCTTTCTGGGGCCGTTGGCCCGCGCCTACTATTTCTTTACCGCCAAGCTCAGCGCCGAGGAGCGCGAGCGCCGCAAGGCGCTGTTCGGCGGCATGCGCGAGGGGCTGCGACCGCTGCGCCCCTACCGCTGGCGGCTCGAGGCGGGGCCGCTGCTGGAAGTGCCGGTAACGACGATGCCGTTGTTCCGCATCCCGTTCCACGTCAGCTACCTGATCTACCTCGCCGGCTTCTCGCCGATGCTGGCGCGCAGCTATTTCGCCGTCGCGCTCGGCCTGTGCCGGCTCACCGGCATCCAGCCGTCGCTGCTTTTGCACCCGCTGGACTTCCTCGGCGCAGATGACGGGCTGGAGCCGCTGCGGTTCTTTCCCGGCATGAACATCCCCGCTGCGACCAAGCTCGCCTGGATGGACGACTTCCTCGGGGCGTACGCCCGCAAGTTCACCGTGCTGCCGATGGGGGGGCACGTCGATGCCCTCAACGCCGCGGCAAGCCTTCGCGAGATCGCGCCGCAGTTCCCGCGGGCCGCCGCCGCCGTCACGCCGACCTGAAGCCGAGGGCGGGCGGCTCGGCGAAAGCCCTTGACCCATGCCGCAATGCCGTACAAATAGCCGCAGGCATTCAACCTCCGAGGAGAGGGCATGGCAAAGGAAGAGGTTCTCGAATTTACCGGCGTTGTCACCGAGTTGCTACCGAATGCGATGTTCCGGGTAAAGCTGGAGAACAACCACGAAATTCTGGCGCATACCGCCGGCAAGATGCGAAAGAATCGCATCCGTGTACTCGCGGGTGACAAAGTAAACGTCGAAATGACGCCATACGACCTGACCAAGGGTCGGATCACATTCCGCTACAAGTGACCGCGCGCAGTCGGGAGACGGCTGCCGCCGCGGTCACCGGAACGCCGCCCGGGTGGCGGAATGCGCCGCTGGTCCTGGCGTCCGCTTCTCCCCGCCGGCTTCAGCTCCTCGCCCAGGTTGGTGTTGTGCCGGCGCGGGTGATGCCCGCGGTGGTCGACGAGACGCCGCTGCCGCGCGAGTTGCCGCGCGCCTGCGCGGCGCGGCTGGCCCTGGCCAAGGCACAGGCGGTCGCCGGGCAGGCGCCGGAAAGCGCGGTGCTGGCGGCCGATACCGTCGTCGCCCGCGGCCGTCGCATCCTGCCGAAGCCGGCGGACCGCGGCGAGGCGGCGCGTTGCCTTGCGCTGCTCTCCGGTGCCCGCCACCGCGTTTACGGCGGCATTGCGCTGATCCTGCAGCAGCGGCCGCCGCTGCTGCGGGTCGTCGTCACCCTCGTTACCTTCAAGCGGCTGTCGCCGTGCGAGATCGACGGCTATCTCGACAGCGGCGAATGGCAGGACAAGGCCGGCGGCTATGCGGTGCAGGGCCGGGCGGCAGCGTTTGTCTCTGCCGTCAACGGCTCCTATTCCAACATCGTCGGCCTGCCGCTGTTCGAGACCTGCGCCCTGCTGAATGGCAACGGGCTGCTGTCCGATCCGGTGGCGGGCGCGGCATTGCGCTGAACAGCATGGCGGCCGACGAGATCCTGATCTCGGCGCTGCCGCAGGATCGCCGCGCCGCCGCCCGGCTTAAGGGGGACCTCGTCCAGCTCGTCTTCGACGCGGGCTGCGGGCTGCGGCTGGGTGATCTGCGGGTGGGGCGGATCACCGCGCTCGCTCCTGCTCTGGGCGGCGCCTTCGTCGACATCGGCGCGGCGCAGCCCGGACTGTTGATGCAGGGAGACCTCCCCGATAGGCGCCTTGCCGAAGGCGAAACCGTCGCCGTCCGGGTGGTACGCCTGCCGGTCGGCAACAAGGGCGCAAAGCTGGACGCGCGGCTGCCCGACGGCATTACCGTCCCCGCCAGCATGCCGGCGCCCGGTCTCATCGCCCCCGGCGAGGACCCGATCGTCGCCCTGGTGGGCGCCGCTGCCGGCGGCGCGGCATTGCGTCGCGTCGTCGTCGATGACCCGTCGCTGCTCAGCGCGCTGCGCGCCACCGTGCCGGCGGCGGCATCGATCCTCGAACTCTGGCGAGGGCCGCGACCGCTGTTCGAGGCGGAGGGAATCGACGAGGCGGTGGGCGCGGCGCTGGCGGCGGAGGTGCCGCTGCCGTCGGGGGGGCGCGTCATCATTGCCGAGACCGAGGCGATCGTCGCCATCGACGTCGACAGCGGCGCCACCGCCGCCGCCTCGCCCCGTTCCGCGGCCCTCGCCTGCAACATCGAAGCGGCGGTAGCGATCGGCCGGCATATCCGCCTGCGCGATCTCGCGGGGCCGATCGTCGTCGATTTCGTGCCGCTACGCCGTCGTGCGGAGCGCGAACGGGTGGTGCGGGCACTGCAGCAGGCGCTGGCGGCCGATGACCGGCGCTGGCGTATCGCCGGCTGGACGAACCTCGGACTGCTGGAGATGGTGCGCGAGCGGCGGGGGCCGTCGCTGCGGCGCCGGCTGACCGGCGCCTGCCCCGCCTGTTCCGGCGACGGTGCCGTTCGTGATGCGCGCTGGGTCGCGGGCGATGCGCTGCGCGCGGCCCTCGCCGCCGGCTGGGATCCGGCTACGGGTGTGCCGGCGGTGATGGCGGCCCCGGCGGTGGCAGCGGCGCTGCGAGAGAACCTCGGAGATGCCCGCCGCGCCGTCGAGGAGCGGCTGGGCTGCCCGCTGGCCGTGCATGCGGATGCGGCGCTGGCGCCTGATGCCTTCCGGCTGACGACCGCGGCGGCGGCGCGGTGAGCGCGGCGCGCACCCGCCAACGCCGCCGGGCGTTCCGGCTGCCGCGCGGCCGGCAAGGCTAAGATCGCGAGCGGGCGAGTTCGGCGATCTGCATCAAGGTGCGCTGGCAGAGCAGCTCCTGCGGCGCGCCGGTGCGTTTCGAGGCGAGCTCGGCCTCGGTGACAAGGATCAGCGCTGCCGCCAGCCGGTGCGGTGGCCACAGGGCGAGCTGGCGCAGGAACTGCGGCTGCAGCCGGAAGAACACCGGTGGCCGCACCAGAGCCATCGCGGCGCGGGCATCGCGGCCGCCGGCCATGGCGGCACGGGCCTGCAACAGCCGCTGCAGGTGGCGCCCCATCGCCCGCAGCACGGTGATCGACGAGACCCCTTCGCGGAAGGCCGCCGCGACGGCGCGGTCGAGCGCGGCGGCATCGCCGTCACCGGCGGCGCCGATGATGCCGTCGAGGGTGATGGCGCCGGCATCGCCGATCACCGCGAGCACGTCCTCGGCCTCGATCCGCCCCGGCTCGCCGCGGTAGAGGGCGAGCTTCTCCAGCTCGCTGCGGGTCAGCCCGCGGTCGGCGCCGAGGAAAGCGGCGAGCAGCTCGGCGGCATCCGGCGAGGGGGTCATGCCGTGGCGGCCGAGATCGTCGGCGATGAGCCGCCTCAGCGCCTCCGGCTCGTCGAGGTAGCAGGCGATGGCGACCGCGCCCGCGGCCGCCTCGAACGCCAGCCGCAGCGGCGAACGCGGCGGCAGCTCCGCCGCCTCGATGACGACGAGACCGCCGATCGCGCCGGCTTCCAGCAGCACCCGCACCGCCGGCGCCAGCGTGTCCTTGCCGTCACGGATGCGCACCACCCGCCGGCCGCCGGTAAACGGCAGGGCGGCGGCTTCGTCGGCGAGACGGGTCCGGTCGTCCTTGATTGCATCGGCGGTGAGTTCGGCGACGCGGAACGGATCGGTCGGATCGCCGGCGGCAGCGGCGACCAGCCTGTCGGCGCGCTCGCGCACCAGTCCGTGGTCGGGGCCGTAGAGCAGCGCGGCGACGATGGCCGGATCGGGCTTGCGCAGGAAGGTATCGAGGCGGGCGCCGGTGAGCTTCACTGCCCGCCGGGGCTGACCGGCCCGCCCGTCTCCGGCTGGCTGATGATGTCCGGCCCGGCATCGCCGGGGGGCGCCGCCGGGGTATCGCCGGGCTCGCCCTTTGCCGGGGAGGCCGCCGCGGCCGCTGCCAGCGCCGGGTTGGTGAAGTGCATCGCCAGCTTGTTGCGGATCTGATAGGCGACCTGGTCGATGGCGCGGTTGCGGGCATCGTCGGCGCCGACGACGGTGGAAAAGTCGTTGTCGAGCAGATTGTAGCCGCTGACCGCGCGGGTGGTGCCCGACAGGATGCGATTGCCGGTCGTGTCCTCGCGCAGGGTGAAGTCGGCCTTGGTCTCGATGGTGGCGCGACTGGCGAAGCCGCTGCGCTCGACGGCGTAGGTGTCGATCTTCTCCTTGAGCTTGACGTCCAGCGTATAGCGCTGGTCGACCGATGCCGAGGCGGCGGGATCGAGCAGGCGCTCCAGCTTGTTGCGCAGCAGCTGGCCGGAGCGGTCGGGGATCGGCGCCACCGAGACGGTAGCAAGGTCGGCGGCAATCGGCGATGCACCCGGCTTGGCCGGATCAGGCCGCTCACCGTACATCGGTCGGAAACCGCAGCCGGCGCCGGCGAGCAGGCTCACCGCTGCGACGGCAACGGCAACGTGGTGGCGCCACCGCAGGGCGCGCCGGCTGGCACCGTGCGAGCGGTTGTCCTCCACGGCAAGGGCTTTCGGGCGCGCGCTCATATCACCACGTTGACGATGCGGTTGGGCACGACGATGACGCTGCGCGGCGTCCTGCCGGCGATCGCGTCCATCACCTTCGGCAGGGCGAGGGCGGCAGCGCGGACGTCGTCCTCGCCGGCGTCACGGGCGAGAACGAGGGTGCCGCGCAGCTTGCCGTTGACCTGCACCCCCAGCTTCACCTGCTCCTCCACCAGCAACGCCGGATCGGGCTGCGGCCACGGCTGGGCGGCGAGCAGGCCGTCGCCGCCCAGTCGTTGCCACAGCTCCTCGGCGAGATGCGGCATCAGCGGCCCGATCAGCCGGACGATGATCGTCAGCCCCTCCCGCCGCGCCGCCCGCTCAGCGGCGCTGTCGCCGCTCAGGTCGGCCACCGCGTTGGTCAGCTCGCGGATGCGGGCGACGGCGCGGTTGAAGCCGAACTTCTCCAGATCTTCGGTCACCCGCGCGATGGTGCGGTGGGTCTCGCGCTGCAGGCGCAGCAGCCGGGGATCGTTGCCGGCACCATCGCCGCCCGGGTTGGACGCTGCGGCTTCGGCCATCCGCCACAGGCGGTTGACGAAGCGCCAGGCGCCGTCGATGCCGGCGTCCGTCCACTCCAGGTCACGCTCCGGCGGGCTGTCGGACAGCATGAACAGCCGGGCGGTGTCGGCGCCATAGCGCTCGATGATACCCTCGGGATCGACGACGTTCTTCTTCGACTTCGACATCTTTTCGGAGCGGCCGACGATCGCCGGCGCCCCCGTCGCCTGCTCGACGATGCCGTCCGCGCTGCGGGTGATCTCGTCGGGCGACAGCCAGCGGCCGTCGTCGGCGCGGTAGGTCTCGTGGCAGACCATGCCTTGCGTCATCAACCCGGCGAACGGCTCGTCGAAGTCGAGATAGCCGCAGCGGCGCAGCGCCCGGGTGAAGAAGCGCGAGTAGAGCAGGTGCAGGATCGCGTGCTCGATGCCGCCGATGTACTGATCGACCGGCATCCAGTAGCCGACGGCGCCACGCTCCAGTCCCTCCGGCGCGTCGGGCGAGCAGAAGCGGGCGAAGTACCAGGAGGATTCGAAGAAGGTATCGAAGGTATCGGTCTCGCGAACGGCGGCGCCGCCGCACGAGGGGCAGGTCGTGTGCTTCCAGGTAGGATGGCGGTCGAGTGGGTTGCCGGGCGCAGCGAAGTCCACGTCCTCGGGCAGGCGGACCGGCAGATCGGCCGCCGGCACCCCGACGGTGCCGCACGCGGGGCAATTGATGATGGGGATCGGGCAGCCCCAGTAGCGCTGCCGGGACACCCCCCAGTCGCGCAGGCGGAAGGTCGTCGCCCCCTCGCCGGTGCCGTCGGCGGCCAGCCGGCGGATCGCCTCGGCGAGGGCTTCCTCGACGGTGAGCCCGTCGAGAAAGCGCGAGTTGATCATCCGGCCGGGCCCGGTATAGGCCTCATCGGCAATGGCAAAGGTCCGCGGATCGAGGTCCGGCGGCGCCACCACCGGCACCACCGGCAGGCCGTAGGCGCGGGCGAAGTCGAGGTCGCGCTGGTCGTGCGCCGGGCAGCCGAAGATGGCGCCGGTGCCGTACTCGGTCAGCACGAAATTGGCGACGTAGACCGGCAGCTGCCAGCCGGGAACGAACGGGTGCAGGGCACGCAGGCCGGTATCGAAGCCGCGCTTCTCCTGGGTCTCGATCGCCGCCTCGCTGGTGGCGCCGCGGGCGCATTCGGCGACGAACGCGGCGAGGTCCGGATTGCTGGCGGCGCATTCGACCGCCAGCGGGTGATCGGCGGCGATGGCGCAGAAGGCGGCGCCGAACAGCGTGTCGGGCCGGGTGGTGTAGACCTCCAGCCGATCGTCGCGGCCGGCAAGGGGAAACCACACCCGCGCGCCCTGCGAGCGGCCGATCCAGTTTTCCTGCATCAGCCGGACCCGCTCCGGCCAGCGGGTCAGGCCGTTCAGCGCATCGAGCAGATCGTCGGCATAGGCGCTGATCCTGAGGAACCACTGGGCGAGCTTGCGGCGCTCGACCAGCGCCCCGGAGCGCCAGCCGCGGCCGTCGATGACCTGCTCGTTGGCGAGCACGGTGTTCTCCACCGGATCCCAGTTGACCCAGGCCTCGCGGCGGTAGACGAGCCCCTCGCGCAGGAAGTCGAGGAACATCCGCTGCTCGTGCACATAGTATTCAGGATCGCAGGTAGCGAGCTCCCGGCTCCAGTCGTAGGAGAGGCCCATGCGCCGCAGCTGCCGGCGCATCGTCGCGATGTTTTCCTTGGTCCAGACAGCGGGGTGGACGCCGCGCTGCATCGCGGCGTTCTCAGCCGGCAGGCCGAAAGCGTCCCAGCCCATCGGGTGCAGCACGTTGTAGCCCTGGGCGCGCTTGAAGCGGGCGACGACGTCGCCGAGGGTGTAATTGCGGACGTGCCCCATGTGGATGCGGCCGGAAGGGTACGGAAACATTTCCAGAACATAGTACTTGCGCCGCCCGGCATCCGCACGCGCGACGAAGCATCCGGTTTCCTCCCAGATCGCCTGCCACTTGGCTTCGGTTTGTGCAAAGTCGTAACGGGACATCGCTTGCTCGCCGGTGGGGAGGGCTGTCACCATCCCGCCGCCCGGTCCTGCCGCGACGGTGCGCCGCCCTTGGAGTTACTGATGCTGCAGGGTATCGAAGCGCAGCTGGCGGGCACGCGTCAGGATGGCGTCCTCGATCTGCGAATTTGCCTTGTCGGGAACGCCGGCGTCCTGCCAGCCGCCGGCGATATCCTGCACCTGCCGGAACACGGCCACCCGCACGCCGTCGGCGCGCAACGACCGGCTCAGGATGTAGACGTTCATCTTGAACCGCTCTTGCGGGGTGTCGGGCATTGCGTACCAGTCGGTGATGACGACGCCGCCGAACGGGTCGGCCGACGCCACCGGCATGAACGAGATCGTATCCAGCGTCGCCCGCCACAGGAAGCCGTTGACGCCGATGCCGCCGCCGCTGTCCTGATTGAGTTGCTGCTTGTTGCCGCCGACGCCGACCGACAGCCCGCCGTCGCCGAACAGCGAATCGCGCTGGTTATAAGGCGTCGAATCGCCCTGCCGGCGGTTCGGATAGACCCCTTCAGGCTGCGTGGAGCCGCAGGCGGACAGCATCACGCCGAGCAGCCCTGCTGCCAGGATGGTTGCCGGGTGTAAGCGAGGAATCCGCCGCATCATCACAATAACCTCTGCCGTCCGGTGCTGGTAAACCGGCCGCCGCGGCCTGTCAACACATGCGCCGTGGCGAAGTCATCCGGGGATCGTCGCGAGACGGGAGCGGAAATGGCCAGGCGAGATACATGTTGCCGCCAGGGTACACTGCTGACTTTTAAGCACACAGCCGGCTCGCCGAGAGTTGATCATCAACCGTCACCGTGCCTTGATGCCGGCACCGAAAAAGCGGGCGTCTTTAACCCGGCGTCCGGCTCAACAGGAATACGGAACTCTGGAAGAACGCGAGGGTACGGATGAGAAAGCTACTGTACGCGACAACCGCGCTTACGGCCGCGGCTCTGATCGCCGGCGCTGCGGGAGAAGCGGCGGCCCAAACCGCAACGTCGCCGACGCTGCCCCAGACCGGCGCGTCGCCATCCCCATATCGCGAGCAAATGCCCGCCCCGCCGCCGACCACGCTCCCGGCAACGCCGGCCCAGGAGCCGTTCCAATCGAAGTCGGCTGAACGGATCAAGCTCGGGCTGTCGGGCTTCTTCCAGCAGTTCGCGGTGATCACCGATCAGAGCTACCAGGTGCGCCCGACTGCAGCGACGAACAACCGCCACGAAAAGACGCAGCTGGTCGATAACAAGCACAACGCCGAAGTTTGCGTCATCGGCCAGACGACCCTCGACAGCGGCCTGACCATCGGCGTCAACGTCCAGATCGAAGCCTTTACCGAATCGGATACGATTGACGAATCCTATCTGTTCATTCAGTCGCCGACGATGGGCCAGTTGATCATCGGTGACGAGAACAACGCCGGCTACCTGCTGCATGTGACGGCCCCGGACGGTGGTATCAGCCTCGACTCGGGTGACTTGTGCAACATCCGCGCCTGGGAAATGGGCACGGCGACGCAGGCGGCAGGGTACGGCGGTCTCGGTGCCAACCTGTTCGACTCGCCGACCTGCACCACCAACCTGCGTATGAACGACAACGACTCCGGCAAGTTCACTTACATCTCGCCGCGCTTCGCCGGCTTCCAGGCTGGTATCTCCTACATTCCGAACCTGGAGAGCGGCGGCGACAACAACAGCGCCCTCTCCAAGATTGGGACGGGTGACGGCGGTCGCAATAGCGGTCTGAAGAACGGCGTTGCCGGCGGCCTGAACTACACCGAGACGTTCGGTGATGTCGGCGTGCAGGCGTCCGGTGGTGCGATGTGGGCCGAGTCCTTCTCCGGCGGCGCCAACGGCAACAACAGCAACCTCGTCGCCTACAACGCCGGCCTGCAGCTCAGCTTCGGCGGCTTCAGCGTTGGTGGCGGCTGGGTCATCGTGCCGCAGGGTCAGCGCGGCGTCGTGACCGCAGCCCAGTCTGGCACCACCGGCGCCGTCGCCGGCAGCCCGATCCGCTCCAACGGACAGAGCTGGACGGCGGGTGCGGCCTACGAGTTCGGCCCGTACAAGGTCGGCGTCGACTACATGAAGGGCGAGAACAACAAGACCACCAGCGGCGGCCTCGACCGCCTGGAGCAGGCCGTGGTGAGCGGTACCTACACCCTCGGCCCGGGCATCCGGCTGGTTGGCGGCGTGTTCTACTACGACTGGGAAGAAGAGAACAGCATGTCGAAGAACAACGGCGTCGGCGGTGTCACCGGCCTGAAGCTGGCGTTCTAAGCAGACGATCATTCTTCTTTGCGGGAAGGGCGGCCTCTGGCCGCCCTTCTTGTTGGGAGGGGTGGAGTGACTGAATGGGTGGCATCCTCTGGCTCGCATCGTATCCGAAATCGGGCAACACTTGGCTGCGCGCCTTTCTCGCCAACTACCTCGCCGATGCCCGCGCGCCGGTCGATATCAACACCCTGCCGGACTTCGCCTTCGGCGACATGCGGTCGGAATACTATGGCCAGGTCGCCGGCCGGCCGGGCGACGGCCTGAGCGGGGAAGAGGTCAACGCGCTGCGCCCGGCGGTGCACCAGTTCCTCGCCGGCAGCCGGCCTACCCTCACGTTCGTCAAGACCCACACGCTGCTGACCACCATCGATGGCGTGGCGACGATCACCCCCGAAGCGACCGGCGGCGCCATCTACGTCGTCCGCAATCCGCTCGACGTCGCGGTCTCCTTTGCCCATCACTATGGTCTCGGCCTCGACGAGGGCGCCCGCGCGCTGTGCTTCAGCGGCCTGTGCATCGAGCCTAAGGCCGGCCACATCCGCCAGGTCATCGGCGACTGGAGCAGCCATGTCGAGAGCTGGATCCGCCCGCCCGGTCTGCCGCGGCTGACACTGCGCTACGAGGACATGATCGCCGCCCCGCAGGGAAGCTTCGCCCGGGTGCTGGAGTTCCTGCAGCTGCCGAAGGACCGCGAGCGGCTGAAGCGGGCGATTCGCCACAGTTCCTTCCGGGTGCTGGCCGAGCAGGAGCGCAAGAGCGGCTTCGTCGAGCGCTCGCGCAATGCCGATCGCTTCTTCCGCAAGGGCGGCATCGGGACGTATCGCCAGGAACTGACCGACGATCTGATCGCGATGCTGGTCGAGCGGCACCGGCCGATGATGACGGAACTGGGTTATCTTGCGGCCGACGGAACTCTGCTGGTCTGAGTCGGCCGGCGCCGGGGTTTTGCCATCGGCCCTCCATCGGCTAGGCTTGGCGTTGGAGGGTACGCGAAAGGGCGGGCTGCATGCAGGGACGCGCCTCTCGATCCGGACGGGCTGAGCGAAGCGCCGCCGACGCGGTGGCGCGGACGTTGGCGCTGGCGGTTGACCGCCATCGCGCCGGCCGCCTCGCCGAAGCGGCGGAGCTGTACGGCAAGGTCCTGGCGCAGCAGCCGCGGCAGGCGGATGCCTTGCACCTTCTCGCCCTGGTCGAGCATGCCGGCGGCAACCACCGCGAGGCGTTGGTGCTGATCGAGCGGGCGATCGACGCAAGTGGCCGCATCGCCGCTTTTCACGTCGCGCACGCCAGCGTGCTTTCCGCGCTCGGCCGTTGCGACGAGGCAACCGCCGCCGTCGATCGCGCGCTGATGCTCGATCCGGCCAACGCTGAGGCGCTGAACACCCTCGGCAACCTGCGGCTGGCGGCCGGCGATGCGGCGGCGGCGGAGGCGTCCTACCGGCGGGCGCTGGCATCACGGCCGGGGTATGCGGAAGCGCTGAGCAACCTCGGCAGCGCGTTGCGCACCCTGGACCGGCCGGCGGAGGCGGAAGCGGCGCTGCGCGAGGCCGCCGCTTTGCGGCCGGGCTACGCCAGTGCGCTCGCCAACCTCGGCCTCGTGCTGCAGGAACAGGGGCGCCTGACCGACGCCCTTGCCGCCTACGATGCGGCATTAGCCGCCGAGCCGGGCCATGCCGCCGCACACGGCAACCGGGCGATGCTGCTGCTGCTGCTGGGCCGGCTGGAGGAAGGGTTTGCTGCCTATGAATGGCGCTGGCAGATGCCGGGATTCGCCACCGCGCGCCGGGATTTCGGTTGTCCGGCGTGGACCGGCGACCGGCTCGACGGCGGCACCCTGCTGATCCACGCCGAGCAGGGGCTGGGCTCGGCCATCCAGTTCGTCCGTTATGCCGCGCTGGCCGCCGAGCGCTGTGGCCGCGTCGTACTGGAATGCCAGGCGCCGTT
>JBDHSN010000044.1:0-18760 GCA_039808105.1 Rhodospirillales bacterium | reverse complement strand
TCCATCGCCAATTCAAGCAACGGCTCGTCCCGGACGTTCAGTTCATCGAGAACTTCATTGCACGACTGCCGCATGATGCGGGCGCGGGGATCGTAGTTATGGTAGACGCGGTGGCCGAAGCCCATCAGGCGGAACGGATCATCCTTGTCCTTGGCGCGCTTGATGTATTCCGGCACCCGACTCTTGTCGCCGATCTCCTCGAGCATCTTCAGCACCGCCTCGTTGGCACCGCCGTGGGCGGGCCCCCACAGCGACGCGATGCCGGCGGCGATGCAGGCGAAGGGATTGGCGCCGGAAGAGCCGGCGAGGCGGACCGTCGAGGTGGAGGCGTTCTGCTCGTGATCGGCGTGCAGGATCAGGATGCGATCCATCGCCTTCGCCAGCACCGGGTTGACCTTGTAGGGCTCGCACGGCGTCGCGAACATCATGTGCAGGAAGTTTTCCGAATAGCGCAGATCGTTGCGCGGGTAGATGAACGGCTGGCCGATCGAATACTTGTAGGCCCACGTCGCCAGCGTCGGCATCTTGGCGATCATCCGGTACGAAGCCACCATCCGGTGGCGCGGATTGGTGATATCCGTCGAATCGTGGTAGAAGGCCGAGAGCGCGCCGACCATTCCCACCATCACCGCCATCGGGTGCGAGTCACGTCGCAGCCCTTCGATGAACTTGTGCATCTGCTCATGCACCATGGTGTGGTAGGTGATGTCGTGCTCGAACTTGCGCTTCTGGTCGGCGGTCGGCAGATCGCCGTAGAGCAGCAGGTAGCAGCACTCCATGAAGTCGGAATGCTCGGCGAGCTGTTCGATGGGGTAGCCGCGATAGAGCAAGACGCCGGCGTCGCCATCGATGTAGGTAATCGATGATTCGCAACTCCCCGTAGAAGTGTAACCAGGATCAAATGTAAAGTATCCGGTTTCCTGGTAGAGTTTGCGGATATCGATAACATCCGGCCCGGTCGAGCCCTTCAGTACCGGCAGCTCGAACCGGCGACCGGTAGCGTTGTCGATCAGCGTGACCGTGTTGTTGGTCGCCTGAGCAGCCGCCTTCTCACTCATCGATCAGCTTCCCTTTCTTGAAAGGCACCCTATCATGACCCTCGATGTTGTTACTATCGCGGATCATCTGCCCGCGGATCACCCGCCAGCACCGCTGGCGGCTGTTTCGGCATCTGCCTGATCCTGGAGTGCGTGCGCAATCCGCTCCAGCGTCAACTCGCGGCCAAGCGTCGCCATGACATCGAAGATGGGGGGCGATACGGTCGTACCGGTCAGCGCCGCCCGCAGCGGCTGGGCAAGCTTGCCCAGCGTCAGGGGAGGGTCCTCGGCGTCGACGAAGGCGCGTACCGCCTGTTCGAGTCCACCCGCCGTCCAGTCGCTCACCGTCGCGAGCAGCGGCTGCAGCCGGCGCAGACGGTCGAGGGTCGGCCCTCTCAGGATCTCGCGCGCCTTGGCGTTGAGCGGCGCCCCCCCCTCTTCGATGTAGTAGCCGGCGTTGTCGGCAAGTTCCCGGATGGTGCGGGCGCGATCCCGCAAGCCGGGAAGCCCGGCCCGCAGGCGCCGCACGGCCGAAGGCGGGAGCGGCGCCCGGCGCTGCTGCTCGACGTGCGCGACCACCAGCGCCTCCAGGCGGTCGAGGTCGACGCGGCGCAGGTAGTGGGCGTTGAGGCTGTCGAGTTTGGCGAAGTCGAACCGCGACGGTGAGCGCCCGATCGACGGGAGATCGAACCAGGCGATCGCCTGGTCGCGATCGATGATCTCGTCGTCGCCGTGGCTCCAGCCGAGTCGCAGCAGGTAGTTGCACAGCGCTTCCGGCAGATAACCCATATCCCGGTAGGCATCGACACCGAGCGCGCCGTGCCGCTTCGACAGCTTGGCGCCGTCGGCGCCGTGGATCAGCGGCACGTGGGCGAACTCGGGGACCGGCCAGTCGAGCGCGCGATAGAGCTGGTACTGCCGGAAGGCGTTGGACAGGTGGTCGTCGCCACGGATGACGTGGGTGATGCCCATGTCATGATCGTCAACGACGACGGCCAGCATGTAGGTCGGCGTGCCGTCCGAGCGCAGCAGCACCATGTCGTCAAGCTGGGCGTTGGCGACGGTGACCTCGCCCTGCACCAGGTCGGCGATGCGTGTTTCGCCGCTGGTGGGCGCGCGCAGGCGGACGACCGGAGCGACCCCGGCCGGAGCCTCGGCGGGATCGCGATCGCGCCAGCGCCCGTCGTAGCGGAACGGCAGGCCCTGCGCCTTTGCCTGCTGGCGCATCCCGGTCAGCTCTTCCGCGCTCGCCCAGCAGCGGTAGGCATGGCCGCGGGCAAGAAGCTCGTGGGCGACGGCGGCGTGTCGCGCCGCCCGCTGCGATTGCATGATCGGATCGCCATCCCAGTCCAGCCCGAGCCAGCGAAGACCATCGATGATGGCATTGATCGCCGCCTCCGTCGACCGTACGCGGTCGGTGTCCTCGATGCGCAGAAGGAAGCGGCCGCCGCGGCTGTGCGCGTAAAGCCAGTTGAACAGGGCGGTGCGGGCGCCGCCGATGTGGAGGAAGCCGGTAGGCGAGGGAGCAAAGCGGGTGACGACGGTCATAGGGCCTTAACGATCTGCTCCCGAAAGGGCGAACGGCGCACGTCTAGCATATTTCATCGCGGCGACACACGGACAAGTCCGCTCCGCGGCGGTTCAAAAGAGCAAGGCGGCACACCAGGCGCCGGCGGGACGCGGCGGAGGGACGTTGCGAGACCCGGATTAGACCCATTAGGGCTATTAGCGGGGTCGTTCTCGCTGTCAAAAAACCAATTCCTTTTCGGCGCAAGTCGTGTATGTTCGGGGCAATTAGGAACCTGAATGGGCCAACTTCGCTGAGTCATTGGCCAACACAACCAGAGTGGATCAGCGTCGGCCGACAATGTCTCGTCGAGAATAGTCCTTTGATCCGTTGCAAGCGAGGACCGGGAGAGATCCGCGAAGAGCGGAGGAAGCACGCCAAACCAGCGCACTCTTCCACCAGCACTTTCCGT
Organism: Rhodospirillales bacterium; assembly: GCA_039808105.1. Classification (GTDB taxonomy): domain Bacteria; phylum Pseudomonadota; class Alphaproteobacteria; order Rhodospirillales; family Defluviicoccaceae; genus Defluviicoccus. The sequence goes on along the minus strand of JBDHSN010000044.1, from coordinate 15,744 downwards.
GACCGGCAAGCCCGGTCATGAGGTTTGAAGATCCGCACAACGTCACGTTGTGTTCGAGATTTTGCTGAATGCGACCCGACAAGGAATTATCGATGAGCAGTATTCCCATCTCGCTGCATCGACTGACTCGCCAACATAAAGATCTGCATCAGGGAGGATCCCACTCAGACGACAGCAACGCGACACCTCCAGATTTTCTCGTCGATGAAATCGCCCGGGCAGAGTGGAGCAGGGTGTTTTCAGCATTGCCGCGAGTAGGTGCGACAGCGGTTGCACGCCGGACTCTTCTTGCCGGGTATTGCAACGCCGTCGCCCGGGCGGTCCGCGCCGAGCAGACGTTGGCTGCCGAGGGTCAGTACTACGAGACACGCAATGAGCGCGGCGGACTGGTCAGACGCCGCCATCCCGCGTTGCGCGACGCCGAGCAGGGCTGGAACTGCGCGCGTCATCTGGCAAGGCAACTCGGGATCACAGGAGGCGCCACCGTTGCCCATGGAATGTCCGGAGAAAGGCGCAGCCTTTTCAAATAGCCGTTTGCTTTTCAACGAGGGGGAAGCCGAGCAAGCCACATTCTTCTTCGAGGAATTCTGCCGACATGTCAAAGGCCCCCAGGCCGGCGAGCCGTTCCGCCTCGCCGGCTGGCAGCGGGAGCTTGCCCGCAGCCTGTTCGGCTGCAAGCGTCCCGACGGGCGCAGGCGCTATCGCTATGTCTGGGTCGAGGTGCCGCGCAAGGGCGGGAAGAGCACGTTCGCCGCCGCCATCGGCCTCTACATGCTGATGGTGGACCCGGAACCGGGGGCGGAGATCATCATCGCCGCCGGCAACGCCGAGCACGCGGGAATCTGCTTCAACATCGCCCGCGACATGGTGCTTCGCGACCCGGATCTCGCCGACTCCTGCGTCGTCTACCGCAACCGCCTCGTCTACAAGGACGCCCACCTGCGGGTCATCGCCTCACGGCAGGATCCGGTCCAGGGCGGCAACATCTCCTGCCTGCTGTTCGACGACGTCTACCTGCAGCCCTCCCGCGAGCTCCATGACAAGCTGATCACCAGCATGGCCGCCCGCTCGCAGCCGCTGACGCTGTACTTCACCGCCGCCGGCTCGGGGCAAACGTCGCTGGCGTGGCAGCTACACGACTATGCCGCGCGCGTCGCCGCCGGCGATGTCGATGATCCGTCGTGGCTGGTCAAGATCTTCGGCGCCAGCCCGGACGCCGACTGGACCGACCCCGCCGTCTGGCGCGCCGCGCATCCCGGCATCGGCGTCAGCGTCGCCGAGGAGTTCATCGCCGAGGAATGCCGCCGGGCGCAGCAAACGCCCGGCTTCGCCGGAACCTTCCGCCAGCTGTACCTGAACATGTGGGGGCAGGAGCGGGCGCGCTGGCTCAACATGCAGCACTGGGACGCCTGTGACGGCCGGCCCACCGACCCGGCCGCCCTGGCCGGCCGCGACTGCTTTGCCGGCCTCGATCTCAGCACGACGACCGACCTGACCGCGCTGGTGCTGATGTTCCGGGACGACGACGGCGGTTACACCACCATTCCTTACGCCTTCTGTCCGGCCGAGACGATCCGCGAGCGGCAGCGCCGCGACCGGGTGGACTACCGGGCGTGGCAGGAGCAGGGGTTTCTCATCGCCACGGAGGGCAACACCGTCGACCACCGGGCGATCCGCGCGACAATCCTGCAGGCGGCGCGAACCTTCCGGCTGCGCGAGATCGCCTACGACCGGTGGAACTCCTCGATGCTGATCAGCCACCTGATCAGCGACGGTTTCACCTGCGTGCCGGTGGCGCAGAGCAACGGCGCGATGAACGGCCCGGCGCGCGAGCTCGAGCGGATCCTCGCCGAAGGCATGCTGCGTCACGGCGGCAATCCGATGCTGCGCTGGTGCGCCGGCAACGCCATTGCCCATGTCGATCCGTCCGGGGATATCCGGCCGAGCAAGAGCAAGAGCATCGAGCGCATCGACCTGCTGGTGGCGATGCTCATGGCACTGTCCCGGCATCTGGTGGCAGCGCCGGGGCGCGGGGCACGGGCAGGCGATGCAGCCGGACGGAACCGCTGCCGGCTGACCGCACTGTCCGGTCGGACCGCATAAGATATATTATGATAAATTCTGATGCTGAGAGCACTGGCAGGCAGTTGTGCCGCCTTCTTGAACCAGCGGTGTCCGGGTGTGGCTAGAGCTCTGCCTTGGCGAACAGCCGGCAAAAGTTGGCCCCGGTGCGATCGACGATGGTGGCGACGGGCTCGTCCCGGCACGCCGCCAGCGCCGCGGCGGTATGCCCGACGAATGCCGGCTCGTTGCGCCGTCCGCGCATCGGTATCGGCGCCAGATAAGGCGCATCGGTCTCGACCAGCAGCCGCTCCGCCGGCAGCGACCGGGCGATCGAGCGCAGGCCATCGCTCTTCTTGAAGGTCAGGATGCCGGAAAGCGAAATGTAGAAACCGAGGTCGATCGCGGTCTGTGCCAGTTCCGGTCCGGAGCTGAAACAGTGCAGAACGCCCGAAAACGGACCTTTGCGCTGTTCCTCGCGAAGAATGCCGGCCATCGTCGCATCGGCATCGCGGGTGTGCACGACCAGCGGCAGTCCGGTCTCGCGGGCAGCCGCGACGTGCTCGATAAAGCAAGCTATCTGAATATCTTGCGGGCTATTGTTATAGTAGAAGTCGAGCCCGCACTCGCCGATGCCGACCACCTTCGGATGCGCGGCCAGACGCACCAGCTCGGCGGCGGTCACCGGTCCGGCCGCGGCTGCTTCGTGCGGGTGAACGCCGACGGTGCAGAACACCCGCTCGAACCGCTCCGCCAGCGCCAGAACCGCCGGAAAGCCGGTGAGCGTCGTCGAGATGGTGAGCATGGCGTTCACGCCGACGTCGTGGGCGCGGCGCACCACCGCTTCGACTTCGTCGGCAAAGTCGGCGTGATCGAGATGGCAATGGCTGTCGATCAGCATCACGAAGCCGGTGCGACGTCGCGGTCGACGAACCGCGGAAACACACCGGCAGGCGCCGGCAGCGCCGTCCCCGGCAACAGCGCATGGTCGGCATCGAGGGTCGCGAACGTCCGCCGGTCGGGCGGCACGCTGAGCTGATCCAGCATCAGGCCCGCCGAATCCGGCATGAACGGCTGCGCCAGCAACGCCAGCCGGCGGATGGTCTCGGCGCAGACGAACAGCACCGTCTGCATCCGCGCCGGATCGGCCTTGCGCAGCGTCCACGGCGCCTGCCGGGCAACGTAGCCGTTGGCCGCGGCGATCACCTCCCACATGTCGATCAGCGCGCCGTGCAGCACCTGGCGATCGATCTGCTCGCGCATCCGGTCGAGCAGCAGCCGGGCCGCCTCCAGCAGCGCGCTGTCGTCCTCGCTGAAGGCGCTGGGGATCGGCACGCGGCCGCCGCAGTTGCGGGCGATCATCGACAGCACACGCTGCGCCAGATTGCCGAAATCGTTGGCGAGATCGCCGTTGATGCGGCCGACCATCGCCCGGTGGGAGAAGTCGCCGTCCTGCCCGAACGGCACCTCGCGCAGCATGAAGTAGCGCACCTGGTCGAGGCCGTAGCGCTGCACCAGCGCCTGCGGATCGATGACGTTGCCCAGCGACTTGGAGATCTTCTGTCCTTCGTTGGTCCACCAGCCGTGGGCGAACACCCGCCGCGGCACCTCGAGGCCGGCGGCCATCAGCAGCGCCGGCCAGTAGACGGCGTGAAAGCGCAGAATGTCCTTGCCGACCATGTGCAGGTCGGCCGGCCACCAGCGGCGAAACGTCTCGCTCTCGACATCGGGAAAGCCGGCGGCGGTGATGTAGTTGGTCAGGGCATCGAGCCAGACGTACATCACGTGCGCCGGATCGCCGGGCACCGGAATGCCCCAGTCGAAAGTGGTGCGCGACACCGACAGGTCCTGCAGGCCGCCCTCGACGAAGCTGATCACCTCGTTGCGGCGGGCCGGCGGCAGGATGAAGTCAGGATTGGCGGCGTAGAAGTCGAGCAGCGGCTGCTGCCAAGCCGACAGCCGGAAGAAGTAGCTCGGCTCCTCGACCCACTCCACCGGCGCGCCGGTGGGCGCCAGCCGCCGGCCCTCGCTGTCGTTGACCAGTTCGCTCTCGCCGTAGAATGCCTCGTCGCGCACGGCGTACCAGCCGCCGTACTTCTCCAGGTAGATCTCGCCCCGCTCCGCCAGTCGTTCCCACAGCGCGGTGCAGGCGCGATGATGGCGCTCTTCGGTGGTGCGGATGAAATCGTCGTTGGAGAAGTTCATCAGCGTCGCCAGCGCGCGAAAGTTGGCGGAGACGCGGTCGGTGAACTGCTGCGGCGCTACCCCCGCCGCCGCCGCCGCCTTCTGCACCTTCTGGCCGTGCTCGTCGGTGCCGGTGAGAAAATGCACGTCGTAGCCGTCCAGCCGCCTGAACCGGGCGATCACGTCGCAGGCCAGCGTCGTGTACATATGCCCGATATGGGGCACATCGTTGACGTAGTAGATGGGCGTGGTGAGGTAGAAGCGAGGCCGTCCAGTCATTCCTGCGCGCTTGCTCAAGCCTATTGAAAAGGCGCCTGCTTCAAAGGCTTGCCGGGCAAACTTCGCACGCAAGATCGAGCAGGACGGTCGCCAGCACCTGCCGGCGATCTAGGTTTCCCCCCGCCGCCTGAACGGCAAGATGGTGGGTCTTGTCCCACACCTTCAGCCACCGATCAAGGGGAGCGGCAGCCGCCCAGCGCTGCAGCGCGCTGGCATCCGCAACCGGCTGCGCGATCGCCGCGTGCAGCAATGCGTCGCTGCCGGCGGTGCCGACACCCGCCCGCGCCAGCTGGCGGAGCCACCACAGCAGCAACTGCAGCGTCATCTCGATGGCATCGCCGTCGCTCTCCGCCGGCGCCTCCGCCGCCCAGGCAAGCGCCGGCCGTGGATCGTCGGCAGCGAGCGAGCCGAGGACGGAGCCGATCCGGCGCCAGCTGGCGAGGCCCTTGGCATCGGCGATGCGCAGCGCCTGGCCGATGCTGCCTTCGGCCAGCGCCACCAGGATGCGCCGGTCGGCATCGCCGGCATCGGGGCGGTGATGCCCGATCAGCGTATCGACATCGCCGTCGGCGAGCCGCTGCAGCAGCATCTGCCGGCAGCGCGAGCGGATCGTTGCCGGAAGCAGGCCTGGTTGGTGTGAAACAAGCAAAAGCAGTGAGTTACTGTTTGGTTCTTCAAGTATCTTGAGAAGTGCGTTAGCGGCATTGCGGTTCATCTCGTCGGCGGCATCGACGATCACCACCCGCCAGCCGCCGAGCGCCGCCGAACTGCCGAGGAAGGTGGCGATGCGGCGAACGTCATCCACCACGATCTCGCCCAGTTGCCGGCCGCGCTTCTCGTCGAAGCGGCGCTCGATGGTCAGCAGGTCGGGGTGCGATGCCGACGCCACCCAGCGGAAGGTTCGATCCGTTTCCGGAACGGCGAGGTTCGTCTCCGGCGCGGCGCCGAAGAGTCCGGCATCGCCCTGCCCTCCTCCGCCCCCCGCACCGTCATCGCCCTGCCCCTGGCGCAACAGCGTCCGTGCGATGCGGAACGCCAGCGTGGCCTTGCCGATGCCGCGCGGGCCGCCGAGCAGCAGCGCATGGCCGAGCCGTCCCTCGGCGATATAGCGTGCCAGCGCCGACTCGGCGCGCTCATGGCCGATCAGCCGTGGGTTGGCGCGGGGCGGCGGCGTTGCCGGCGGCTCCGGTCGTTCGCCGCGCATCTAACGCTCCTGATCCAGGTCAAATCCGAACCGCTGCTCGATGCTTGCCCGGACCGCCGCATGCACCGCATCCACGCCGCCCGCCGCATCCAGCAGGACGTAGCGCTCGCCGCCGTTGCTGGCGATCCGCACGAAGGCGTCGCGCACCCGCCGATGGAACGCCAGATCCATGCGTTCGTAGCGATCCGCCGGCCCGCTGCGGGCGCTGGCGCGTTCGAGGCTCGCCGCCGGATCGAGATCGAGCACGACGACGAGGTCAGGCTCGTCGTCGCCGACCACCAGCCGGCGCAGCGATGCCAGCGCCTCGGCCGGGAGGCTGAGGCCGGCGCCCTGATAGGCTGCGGTGGAATCGGCAAAGCGGTCGCAGATCACCCAGGCGCCGGCGGCAAGCGCCGGCAGGATGGTCTTGTGCAGGTGTTCGGCCCGCGCCGCGTTGTGCAGCAGCGCCTCGCTGAGCGGCTCCCAGCCGCCGGCCGGTGCCTCCAGCAACAACCGGCGCAGCGCCTCGGCGCCGGGCGGCCCGCCCGGCTCACGCGCCAGCACCACCCGCCGGCCGCTCCGCTCCAGCGCCGCCGCCAGGAGCCGCGCCTGGGTGGTCTTGCCCACCCCGTCGCCACCCTCGAAGACGATGAAGCGGCCGCGGCGGCAGGGCGTTGCCAACCCAGCCGTCAGTTGATCGCCCGCCCGATCAGGCTGCCGAGTCCGGCAAACGCCCGCCCGAAGAAGCCGCGCTGGCCGACATCGGCGCCGGCGACCAGCGGATGGTCGACCTCCGGGATGCCCGGTGCCGAGACCATCAGGGTCGCGACCTTGTCGCCCTTGTGCACGGGCGCCGGGATCGGGCCGTCATAGGCAACGACCGCCTTCATTTCGTTCAGTCCCTGGCGCGGAACGGTGACGACGACATCGGCGGTCGAGACCAGCGGCACGGTGTCGGCATTGCCGAGCCAGACCTCGGCGTTGTCCACCACCTCGCCGGCGCGGACCAGGGTGACGTTCTCGAAGGTGCGGAAGCCGTAGTCCATCAGCCGTTCGGATTCTTCGGCGCGCGCCTGCATGCTGGGCAGGCCGGTGACCACCAGGATCAGCCGGCGATCGCCCTGCTTGGCCGAGGCGGTCAGCCCGTAGCCCGCCTCCTTGGTGTGGCCGGTCTTCAGCCCGTCGGCGCCAACGTTCTTGTAGAGCAGCGGGTTGCGGTTGCCCTGCTTGATCCCGTTATAGGTGAAGCTCTTCTCGCTGTAGATCTCGTAATATTCGGGGAACTCGGTGATCAGGTTCTCGGCGAGGATGGTCAGGTCGCGCGCCGTCATCCGGTGCTCGGGATCGGGCAGACCGGTGCTGTTGCGGAATACCGAGTGCTGCAGGCCGATCTCTTTCGCCTGCCTGTTCATCTCGCCGACGAACGCTTCCTCGCTCCCCGAAATGCCCTCGGCAAGGACGATGCAGGCATCATTGCCGGACTGGACGATGACGCCGCGGATGAGGTCGGCAACCTTGGCCCGGTCACCCAGCTTCAGGCACATGGTCGAGCCGTCGCTGACGCAGCCGCCCTTGCGCCACGCGTTCTCGCTGACCGGCAGGGTGTCGTCCAGCTTGAGCTTGCCGTCGCGCAGTTTGGTGAACACGACGTGGGCGGTCATGATCTTGCTCATCGACGCCGGCGGCATCGGCTGATCGGCGTTCTTCTCGAACAGTACCGCGCCCGTCGTCATGTCGACGAGTATGGCTTCGCGCGCCAGCGTCTCGATGGCGGCGGCGGGGTGCGGCGCCGTCGCCGTGATCAGCAGAGCCAGCAGCATCGCCGGGGCGGCGATGGCTTTTCCGAATCGAGATAAAGGCATTGAGGAGTTCCTCTATGGGATGCGGGCGGCCCGGCACAGCCGGCGATCATCGCCCCGGTAGTCGCGATATCGACCTGCGCGGTCCTCAGTCATCGACGATGCGGCTGTCGGGGAAACCGGCATGGGCCACCGAGGCGAGCACCTGCCGGGCCTCGGCATCCGAGTGCAGCGGGCCGATGCGGACGCGCAGCAGGCTGCGGCCGCCGACCGTCGAGGGGGTGGTCACGATCGGGCCGATCGAAGCCAGCCGCCGCCGCGCCGCCGCTGCCCGTCCGGGATCGGCGAAGGCTCCTGCCTGCACCCAGCGGGCCTCGCCGGCGCCGGCGCCGTGCCAGGCATGGCGCGCCGGCGCGACCGGCGGCGCCGCGACCGGCGCCGGTCCGGCGGCGTAGCCGGGATCGGCGGCGGGGACATATGCGGCGTAGGAGATATAAGGGGATGCGGTGCCTTCGGCTGACACCGGCACCGGCTCCGCCGCGGCCTGCACGGCCTCCGGCACGACGCCGATCTCGACCGGCACCGGTGCGGGATCGGCGGCTGCCGACGCAGCGGGCTCCGGCTGCGCCGCCTCGGCGGCGGCCACCGCATCGGCGACCGCGAAGGAGGCGGTCGCGCCGGCCTCCACCGGCAGCGCCGCGTCCGCGGCCGGCTGATCGGCAGCCGCAAGTTCCACCACGGGTGCCGCTGCTGCCGGCGCGGCTGCCGGTGCCCCCTGATGCGCCTGCACCCAGGCCATGTCGGACGGCACCCCGAGCGCCGCCGCCATCATCCGGCTTTCGTCCTCGACGATCTCGACGCGGACCGGGGTGGTCCCCTGCAGATGGAAGCCGAGCAACTGCGAGGCCCGGCGGGAGACGTCGATGATCCGCTCGCGGGCGAACGGGCCGCGGTCGTTGACCCGCAGCTTGAGGCTGCGGCCGTTCTCCAGGTTGGTGACGCGGACGACGCTCGGCATCGGCAGCGTGCGGTGCGCCGCGGTCAGGTCGTTCATGTCGTAGGTTTCGCCGTTGGCCGTCTGCTTGCCGTGGAAGCCGGGCCCATACCACGAGGCAATGCCGTCCTCGACATAGCTATAATCCACTTCAGGATAGTACCATTTCCCCTTGATCTGATACGGTTTCCCTACCTTGTAGCCGCGCACTGCCGGCGTCACCTGGGCGTCGCCGGCAGAGCCGCCGGGGCGCGGTCCACTGGAGCAGGCGGCGAGCAGCAACAGCCCGATCAGCACCCCGCTCCGCCTCGTCCGTGCATTCATCCCGCGCTACCCCGCTTCCCTCTTCCCCGCTTCATTGTGCCGGCGGTGCGGCCGGCTGCTCGCGCAGCTGGAACAGCAGCCCGGCATCGGCATAGCCGTCGGCCGGCAGCGCCACGCTGCGCTGGTAAAGGCGGATCGCCCGCCGCGTCTTTTCGCCGACGATGCCATCCGGCTCGCCCGGCTCGTAGCCGAGGGCGCCCAGCCGCGACTGCAGCTCGACCACGTCGTAGCGGGTCAGCGGCACTTCGTCACCCAGCCGCTGCGCCACCAGCGGCCCGCCGCCGGCGATGCGATCGGCGAGATAGCCGACCGCGAGGGCATAAAGCACGGAGTTGTTCCACTTCAGGATGACCCGGAAGTTCTGGCGGACAAGAAAGGCCGGGCCGTTGACACCGGCCGGCAGCAGCACCGTCGCCGCCTGATCAAGGCCGTCGAGGTCGCCGCCGTCGGCGCGGCGGACACCCATCATCCGCCAGACGCGCACCGGCTTTTCCACTTCCAGCCCGGATTCGAGGTAATCGAAGCCATCCGGCAGCCGCACCTCCTCGCCCCAGCCGGCATGGCTGTTCCAGCCACTGCTGTGCAGGAAGTTGGCAGCGGAGGCGAACACGTCGGCGAGGCTGCCCGTAAGGTCGCGCCGGCCATCGCCGTCATAATCCACCGCATAGGCGCGGATGGTCGTGGGGATGAACTGCGGCTGGCCGATCGCCCCCGCCCACGACCCGCGCACGTCCGGCGCGAGGTCGCCGCGGTCGATCAGCTCCAGCGCGGCGAGCAGCTGCTGGCGGAAGAAGCTGCCGCGGCGCGATTCGTAGGCGAGGGTGGCGGTGGCCGAGACCACCTCGAAGTCGCCCTGGATGCGGCCGAAGTCGCTTTCCAGCCCCCACAGCGCCACCAGCACCTGGGGCGGCACGCCCCAGCGGGCGCTGATTGCCGAGAGCAGCGGCCCATAGGCATCGAGATACATCTGGCCCTGGGCGATGCGCGCCTCGGTGACGCGGGCATCGACGTAGCGCCAGAACGTCTGGGTCAGCTCCGGCTGCCGCTGATCCAGCTCGATCACCCGGTCGATCGGCTGGGCGTTGGCGAGGGCCACCTGCACCGCCGCCGAGGTGAGGCCGCGCTGGGCCGCTTCGGCGCGCACCCCCTCCAGCCAGGCGTCGAAGGCCGGATCGTCGCTGTACGCCGCCGCGGTGCCGGCAGCGAGAGCACAGACGACCGCAAGGACCATGCGGCTCGCCCGTGAACACGGGGAAAGGAGCAAGGCGCTATCCATTTGCATGCGCGATGTGATCTTCCTTCTGCCATAAGCGCAATCGACAGGCAATCACGCCACCGCGATGCCGTTCCCGGCCGTCGCCGCCACCCGGGCGCCGCGCTAACCGCATCGATATCCTCGTCTTTGCGGTGTTTGACACGGCGGAAGGAGGGCGGGCGGGTGCGCGCGGGGGGCAGTGCTGGTCGGCGCCGACGTGGCGCACCGGCCGCCGGGCTGTCGCGATTCGCGTTCCATCCCTCTCCCGCGAGGGCAGAGGGTCGCGCTTCCCCTCTCCCACTCGGGAGAGGGAGGGGCCCGCCGCGCCAGCGGTGGGAGGGTGAGGGCCTGCGCCGCGGCGATAAGCCGCGCCACGGCGAGCGCCAAAAACAAAAAGGGCCGGCGGAAGCCGGCCCGAGAGGTGCTCTTGAGGGAAGGGAGAACTCCGGATGAAAAGTCCATCCGCGTGGTAATATGCCCAAATTGGGCGCCTCGCTCTGTGATCCGCATCACAATCTGCGAAAAAGCTCGCGACTTCGTTTTGCAACCGAAGGATGCATGAATAGCCCCCCCGCACCCGTCGCTGCACCGGCCGGGACGCCGGCTGACGCGCTGGTCGATGCCGCCGGCACCTGTCACCGGCCGGCCGGCGGCGACGCGCGCATCGTCTCGCTGGTGCCGAGCCTCACCGAGCTGCTGTTCGACCTCGGCCTCGGCGAGCGCGTCGTCGGCCGCACCGCCTTCTGCGTCCATCCCGCCGGGCGGATCAAGGCGGTGCGCAGCGTCGGCGGCACCAAGACGGTCAACTGGGACAAGCTGCGCCGGGCGGCGCCCAGCCACGTCATCGTCAACATCGACGAGACGCCGCGGCCGCTGGCCGAGGAGCTGGCGGCCGCCGGCTACACCCTCGTCGTCACCCACCCGATCGAGGTGGCGGACAACGTCCCGCTGTTCCGCCTGCTTGGCGGCCTGTTCGGCGCGGCCGAGGCGGCGGAAGCGCTGGTGGCGCGGTTCGAGCACGCGTATGCGGCGGCCGTCGCGGCGGCGCGCGGCCGGCCGCCGCGGGATGTCCTCTACCTGATCTGGAAGGACCCGTGGATGACGGTCTCGGCCGACACCTACATCGCCAAGATGCTGGCGCTGGCCGGCTGGCGGACGGTGTCGGCGCAGGCCGACCGCCGCTACCCCGAGGTGGTGCTCGACGAGGCGCTGCTGGCGCAGGTCGACCGGGTGCTGTTTTCCAGCGAGCCGTTCCCCTTCACCGAGCGCCACCTCGCCGAGTTCCGCGCCGCCCACCCTGTGCATGCCGACAAGGCGCTGGCGATCGACGCCGAGTTGGTCTCCTGGTACGGCAGCCGCGCCCTCGCCGGCCTCCCCTACCTTACGGAGTTCTGCGGGCGGTAGGGGTAGGCCGCATTCATCAAGCCGCATTATAGGTGGGTTTGAGCGGTGGCCTTCGCGGAACAATATACCTCCGCTATTCGTCAGCGAAGGAGCTTTTGAAGAAACGCGATACGTGCACTGAGCGTCATCCGGTCCTTAGTCTCTTCAAGACCAGCGTAGCGCAGAAAAACGAACTGTCTCCGGGCCGCACTAGCATAAGACCAACCTGGAGTCGTCATCATAGCAGCGCAATCTCCAGGCTGCATATCATGAAAGCCTCGCTCATTAGATTTTTTGCACGGATCAGATCCATCAGGATTAAGTGCCGGCAATAGATCTTTCTCTCCATGTACTCTCATGGCCCTTACAACAGCCTGGGCTAGAACTTCATATCCAACAGAAGAAAGGTGCATGTTGTCAAAACTAAATAACCCTCCTTGCGTGATTTTAGGAAGAAAGCCAATACCTGATCTAATACCAGTCTCTCCGTCCAGTCGTACGGGCCAGTTGTCCAGTTCCACGTCAGCACCGCCGCCAAATTGCGCCTTAGATATCTTGAGTTTTCTCTTCGAGACACATTCTGCGGCCACTGAGATATCAGTTTCAACACACTGTTTGGCGTCCAATTCGCTAAGCCTTGTGGTCGTATCAACAAAAACAAAGTGAGTACCACTCTGCCGAAGATTCATCTCATCAACAAGGTCTGATACAATCGTATTCACATGTCCTATTAAGGCGTCAGCGTTTTTAACTTGACTATCTGTAGACCAAGATTTCTGATTCTTTCCACTCATCATATCACTATACCACATCAACCTCCCCTGACGTCGCTCCGGGACTAAATTTGCTGTCTGACTAGGCAGTGGAATACTGTTTAAATAAACGGTCTCAATTCCATCGACAGAATAAATACGCTCCAACAATGTACGGATATTATTAATATAGATCGATTTCATAGACTCTTCGATACTGACTGCTGCGCAGCGAGGCCGTCCATTTATTCCAAGAACTGCAGCTTCATTCCGGGAGCACGCCAGATCTGCTGTTGCTGCCCCATTAAATGCCAGAAGCCACATCCCATCGTTCGGACCTATGTTTACTAGAAGCCGACGCGGCTTGCGGAGCATAACATGATCTAGCGGTGTTAAATTTGCTAGGCAAGGGTCGCGTGTTGGGTTTAGTACAAATGTTGCATTTGCATGAAAAAATGCTGCGCTAAGATTCGAAAAGCGGCTAGTCACCCCACCACTACTTAGCTTGTCAAGGTAGAATAAGGCCCTGTTAGCATGGTCAGCCGCCGTCCAAAACAGTAAATCATGGCTGTTCGCCCCTGAGAAAGCGATATTATCAACCATAGCCCTACCATTATCAGGCGTATAGTCAAGCGCTAACTGCCTAAGAGGCGCAATTTGCTGCAATGGTGCACGTAATACACTAAATCTAGGTGGGATTTTTTCAAGACTAAAGCCAAAATCTTGAGTAGATGATGCGACACTTCCATATGTAGGATACTGTGGGCCATAGAATGTTCTAGTGCCGGTGCGATCTTCTCTCCACTCCTGGATTAGTCCAAGACGTATTGCTACTAGCGCAGGAGGTGACCATTCGGATAGCCACCAATTAATTCGCATGCTCTGGACACCGTTGTAGAGGCTATCTCCAATAGCCATTAGTTCAGGTCGATCATATTCCTTCATATTGGGGTATTGTTTATCGGAATTCTGACGCTCTAACGCGAGATATGCGCGCAGGCGATCCGGACAAGCTGAATTCTCACGTGTCGCCACAGAAATGTCACCGGGTGTAAGGGCTTTATTACCATCCCAGTATTTTTGATGGTTTTGAGAAATGTCGATATTTTGTGTAAGAGTATCTGTGCGCTGACTGCAGTCAGTAGTGATAACAGTAATAATAATCAATATGTAGATTTTGAACGTATTTGATAATAATGGACGCTTGTCTGCCATAACATCGATCTCCAATATGGGTGTCAACAACCAGTTCAATCGAATCAGCTATACGGATCGGCGGCGTCGCGCAGGCCGTCGCCGAGGAAGTTGAAGGCGAGGACGGTGATGATCACCGGCAGCATTGGCAGCAGCAGCCAGGGGTAGAGGGCGACTGCCTCGATGTTCTGCGCCTCGGTCAGCATCACCCCCCAGCTCGTCACCGGCGGGCGCAGGCCGAGGCCGAGGAAGCTCAGCGCCGTCTCGCCGAGGATCATCGACGGGATCGACAGCGTCGCCGAGGCGATCAGGTGGCTCATGAAGTTGGGCAGCAGGTGGCGGCCGATGATCCGGCGCGGGCTCGCCCCCATCAGCCGCGCCGCGGTGCAGAAGTCTTCCTCGCGCAGCGCCAGCAGCTTCGAGCGCACCGCCCGCGCCAGCCCCGGCCAGTCGAGCAGGCCCAGGATGATGGTGATGCCGAAGTAGACGAGGATCGGGCTCCAGCTCACCGGCAGCGCCGCCGACAGCGCCATCCACAGCGGCAGCTCCGGCAGCGATTTCAGGATCTCGATGATCCGCTGGATGATGGCGTCGGTCCAGCCGCCGAAGTAGCCGGCGATGCCGCCGATGGAGATGCCGAGGACGAAGCTGACGGCAATGCCGATCAGCCCGACGGTGAGCGAGACGCGGGCGCCGTAGAGCAGGCGCGAGAGCATGTCCCGCCCCAGCCGGTCGGTGCCGAGCAGAAACAGCTCGCCGCCCGCCGCCGGGCAGACGAGGCGGAAGCGGCCCTCGACCAGCCCCCAGAACCGGTACGGCTCGCCGCGGCAGAAGAAGCGCAGCGGCTGCACCTGGCTGCGGTCGGGAATGTAGTCGCGCTTCAGCGTCTCCATGTCGAGCTGGTAGCGCACGCCGTAGACGAACGGCCCGACGAAGCGGCCCTCGTGGAACAGGTGGATGCCCTGCGGCGGCGCATAGACGAACTCGGTGTGCTTGGTATCGCGCGAATAGGGCGCGAGGATCTCGGTGAACAGGATCGAGACGTAGAACAGGGCGAGGACGATGCCGGCGGCGACGGCGACGCTGTGGGCGCGGAACTTCCACCACATCAGCCGCCATTGCGGCGCGAGGTAGTAGCGCTCCTGCGCCGGCGTCAGGCGCTCCGTCGCATAGACGTCGAACGGCGCGGTATCGACGAAGTGCGGCAGCGGCTCGCTCATTGCCGTGCCCTGCCGCCCAGGCGGATGCGGGGGTCGAGCACCGCCAGCAGCACGTCCGAAAGGAACATGCCGAAGACGGTGAGCATGGCGAGGAACATCAGGAACGAGCCGGCGAGGTACATGTCCTGGCTCTGCAGCGCCGCCAGCAGCATCGGCCCGGTGGTCTGCAGCGACATCACCGTCGAGACGATCACCGAGCCGGAGACGACGCTGGGCAGCAGGTTGCCGATGTCGGCGACGAACGGGTTCAGCGCCATGCGCAGCGGGTATTTGGCCAGCAGCCGCAGCGACGGCAGGCCCTTGGCACGGCCGGTGACCACGTACTGCTTCTGCAGCTCGTCGAGCAGGTTGGCGCGCAGCCGGCGGATCATCCCGGCGGTCCCGGAGGTGCCGATCACCAGCACCGGCACCCACAGGTGCTCCGCCACCGAAGCGGCCTTGGCCAGCGACCACGGCTTGTCGATGAACTGCGGGTCCATCATCGTGCCGATCGAGGTGCCGAACAGCACGTTGGCGAGATACATCAGGATCAGCGCCAGCAGGAAGTTGGGGGTGGCGAGGCCGAGCAGGCCGAGGAAGGTCAGCCCGTGGTCGCCCCAGCTGTACTGCCGCTTCGCCGAATAGACGCCGATGGGAAAGGCGACGACGTAGATGAAGAGGATCGTCGCGAAATTGAGCACCACCGTCAGCAGCAGCCGGTCGCCGACCACCGCTGAAACCGGCTTGTTGTACTCGAACGAGTAGCCGAAATCGCCGTGCAGCAGCCCCCACACCCAGATGGCATACTGCACCACCATCGGCCGGTCGAGGCCGTACTGGTGGCGCAGGAAGTCGATCTTCTGCTGCGCCACCTGCTCGCCCTGGCTCTGCAACTCGGCGATCAGCGTCGTCAGGTAGTCGCCGGGGGGGAGCTGGATGATGACGAAGACCAGCATGCTGATCACCACCAGGGTGAGCAGCATGGTCATCAGCCGGCGGACGAGAAAGCCGAGCATCGCCGTTATCCCTGTGGCCGGGCGCCGTCGGTGAACCAGAAGGTATCGGGGTGATAGACCCCGAAGAACGCCCCCGGCTCCCAGTTGTAGATCGCCTCCTCCGGCACGTTGCGCAGCCGCT